>JAZKTK010000051.1:0-20006 GCA_036625595.1 Haloarculaceae archaeon
ACAGTGGACTGCTAGATGAGCTTGAGTCACTCTGGAACTCAGACGAAGAGTGACTTTCAGCCTGGATGACCGACGGCCAGTGAATTAATCTGGCAAACGGTTTCCGGGGATCGGTGGGACTCGAATTCTTCGAGCAGTGTGTGCTGATTCGGTGTGGCAGTCGTTTGGTCGATTCACCCGGCAGTCTGCTCGACGAACTGCGAACTCGTCAAAACCAGAACGGAGAGGAGGCGGCGTTACAGTCCGGCGACGTCTTCGATGGCGTCGGTGAGTTCCTTGATGCTCTCGACGTCGTGTTCGCCCATGTGGCCGATGCGGAACGACTCTTCACTCAGGTCGCCGTAGCCACTGGAGAAGACGAAATCGTACTCTTCGGAAACTGTTTCGACGGTCTCGGCCACGTCGATACCCTGCGTGTTCTCGACGCAGGTCACAGTTTGAGACTCGTAGCCCTCCTCGGGGAACAGGTCGAAGTGTTCACGAGCCCACTCGCGAGTGTACTCGGCCATCTCCTGGTGGCGCTGGTCGCGAGCATCGTGTCCTTCCTCGAGCATGTGTTTCATCTGCTTGCGGTAGGCCAGCATGATGGGGATGGCGGGCGTCGAGTGGGTCTGGCCTTTCCGGTCGTAGTAGTCCAGGCAGCGCTGGAACCCGCCGTACCAGGAGGCGGAGTCTTTCTCGAGTTCTCGCTCGTAGGCGTCGTCGCTGACCGCACAGACGGCGAGACCGGGCGGCATGGCGAAGGCCTTCTGGGTCGAGGTAAAGATAGCGTCGATGTTGTGGTCCTCGATATCGATGAAGTCCCCGCCGAGACAGGAGATTGCGTCGACGACGAAGTAGGTGTCCGGATAATCGGCCAGCAGGTCGCCGATTTCCTCGACGGGATTGCGGACGCCGGTCGAAGTTTCGTTCATCACGACACCGACGGCGTCGTACCCCTCATCGCTCGATTCGAGCGCGTCGCGGATGTCCTCGGGCTTGACTGCGTTGCCCCAGTCGTACTCGATGCGGTCGACCGTCTTTCCGAGTCGCTCGGCGACGTTGGCCTGGCGCTCGCTGAACGCGCCGGAAGTCGGCACGAGCATCCGCTCGTCGACGAGATTGAGCGTCGTCGACTCCCAGAACTCCGTCCCCGATGCCGTGAGAACGATGACGTCGTTGTCCGTGCCGAGGAACTCCTTGGTGTCCTCGACGATGGTCGTATAGAGGTCGGTCATCCGGTCCATCCGGTGACCGAACATCGGTTCGGCCATCGCCTCGATAACGTCGTCGCGCACTTCTGTCGGACCGGGTAGGTACAGCGTCTTGTCGGGGTAGTCGTCTTTGTATTCCTGTTTTTTGGTCACGGAAACCACCTCGTGGATGTACCGTTGCAGTGGGATGGCATGGTAGTTTTGATACCGCTCTCGCCGGTCGCCGAGCTTCGGACGCGTCGGTATTCCTCGACCGACGCCCTCGCCCGCCACCTATTTCGACGCGGACGAGTAAGATATCGTATGACAGACGACGCCGACGCGGAGGTTCTCTATCCGAACCGCGACAGTGAGCGCACCCAATCGCGGGTCTCTCGTCGGCTCTTTCTGGCCGGCTCACTCGCCGCGGGGGCCGTCGCGACTGCCGGCTGCTCGTCGGACGACGGGCCGGCTGGTGGCGGCGGTCAGGAATCAGCCCCCGTGACGACGGCAGACACTGTCTTCGTGTTCAACACCGGGGACCGGACGATGAGCCTTGTTGACGTGGACACCGACGAGGTAGTCGAAACGATTGACCTCGGCGTGACGGCGTCGTTTCCGTCGAATCAGTTCGCGCCACGGCTGACCGATTCGGCAGCCGACCCGCTGTGGCTCAACGTCGACGACGGCGTCCGAGGGCTCGAAGTGGGCTCGCTGGCGGAGGGTGCGTCCGTCGACACCGGCTCGGGTGCGAACTGGCAGGAGGTCACGCCGGACGGCTTGCACCTCGTCGTCAGTGCCCGCGAACCGGCCCACCGGCAGTTCCGAATCGACGCCGACCCGGAGTCAGATTCGTTCGGGAGCGTGACGGCAGAACTCGACCGAACGCCGGAGGGCGGCCGCGGGGACAACGACGGCCCCGGGCCGTGTGACGTGACGATTCATCCCGACGGTGAGTACGCGTACGTCCCGGACCTCTTCGGCGATACGCTGACCGTTCTCGACATCGAGGCGTTCGAAATCGTTACGCAGGTCGAGGTGCCGCCAGTTGTCGGCGCGAGTGGGAAACCCTGGATGGGAACGGCTGCACCGGACGGCGAGACGCTACTGGTCGAACACAGCGAGGGCCAGCGCGGAACCGAGAGCATCTGGGACACGAGTGACCCGGCGAATCCGTCCGAACGCGTTCGGTTGACGAGCGACGATGGTCTGGGCAGTCGACCACTCACCAGCGAAATCGGGCCGGCATCGGAGACTGGCTACGTGTTCACGCCGGGCACCGACGACGTGACCGTCATCAACCTCACCGACGGGACCGTAACAGAACGAATCGACCTCGGTGGTTCCGCCTTCGTTGGCACCTGGGATCCGAACCACGAGAAACTGTACGTCCCCGTCCAGACCAGCGACGAGGTGAAAGTCATCGACCACGAACAGCGTGCGGTGACGGCGACGCTTGCAGTCGGTTCGAAACCGTACGGCGCGACGGCCGCGACGGTTCGTCCCAGCGACGAAGCCGCGACACAGGCCGGCACGAACGGCGGACTGTACAACGAACTCTCCGGGAGCGGCACCACCTACTGCATCGGTAACTGTGCCTGCGGGCACACACTCTGAGCCGCGGACTCTCGAAGCGGTTACTGGCGGATTGACTCGACTGAACGCCTATGTTGCTCGCGGTTCAATCGCCGGTATGGAACTAACAGACGGCATCTACGCGTTTCCACAGACGATAGCGCGCGACAGTGGCGACCAGACGTTCTATCCCTCGGCTGTCGAGACGCCGAAGGGACTAATTCTCGTCGATGTTGGCTTTCCGGGACTGGCCGAACAGATCGAGACGAACCTCACTGAGGCCGGGTTCGATTGGAACGACGTGTGCGCGGTCGTTCTCACCCATCAGGACGGCGATCATGCTGGTGGACTCGCAGCCGTGCTCGACCATGCTGACGCGACCGTCTACGCCCACGAGCGGTGTGCGCCGTACGTCGACGGCCGCGAACACCCACTCAAGTCCGCAGGTGAGGACCGGTATCCACCCGCCCCGGTCGACGTGGAACTGGTCGACGGTGTCTCCTTCCGAACGAACGCCGGACCGATGAACGTGGTCTTCACACCGGGGCACACGCCAGGACACATCTCCTTGCACTTGCCCGACGCTGGCCTGCTCCTCGCCGGTGATGCGACAGTTGCAGACGAAAACGGACTGGCCGGGCCAAACGAGGAGTTCACTCCCGATATGGCGACGGCGCTCGATTCGCTGGAGCGGCTGGCAGACCTCGACTTCGACCGGACGCTCTGTCACCACGGTGGGTTCGTCGACGAAGGCGCAACACGCCTCGCCGATATCGTCGCAGCCCGTCGCTGACCAGCCGATAGCGACGGTCCGTGCGTCGTTGTTCCAAACTCCTTTGTCACGTCCGTTCGGTGTCGTGCATATGTCGGCATCGCACTCGGAGGTACAGCAGTCGCTGGCCACCTCGTCGTCGCCAGCGGCGGAGTTCGAGCAACTCTCTCGTCCCAGTCAGCGGGAGGTGTTCTTCCAGCTTCCTGAAACGGTTCGGGAGCGCCTCGTCGCGGATATGGACGACGACCAACTCCGGGGATTCGTCCGGCGACTCGACCCTGATGAGGGGACTGACGTACTGGGCTATGCCGACGAGACAACCCGGCAGTCGGTTCTCGACCGACTCGGTGAAGACCGCCGGGAGCGAATCGAGTTCTTACTCGAGTTCAGTCCCGAGAGCGCCGCCGGGATGATGCACCTCGATTACGTCACCGTCAGCGCGAGTAGTTCCTTCGAAGATGTCGCGCGGCGCGTCCGGCGTTACGAGGAACGGACGGGGCGGTTTCCGGTCGTGTTCGTCATCGATGGCGGCCAATTACGTGGCGAACTCCCCGGACACACGCTCGCGATGACCAACGGCGGGGAAGTGGATATCACAGAGTACGTCGAAGACGTGCCGTCGGTCAGATACGACCGGCCTGATTCCGAGGTGATGGACGTGTTTCGCGCGAACCCCGAGAGCAGGGTTGCTGTCCTTGACGAAGAGGATTCGATTATGGGCGTCATCTACGCCGACGACATCCTCCGGGCGATCGAGGAGGAGGCTGGCGAGACGCTCTACGAGTTCACCGGCGTCGCCGAAGAGGAGAGCGTCCTGGACGGACCGATCGTGAAAATCCAGAGGCGGTACAAATGGCTTATCATCAATCTTGGGACGGCTTTCCTCGCGGCGGCGGTCGTCGGCGTCTTCGAGAGTACGATCGCACAGATTGCAGTGCTGGCAGCGTACATGCCGGTTGTCGCCGGAATGGGCGGTAACGCCGGCACGCAGGCGATGGCTGTCACTGTTCGGGGCATCTCACTCGGTCAGGTCTCGCTGTCGACCGGAATGCGCGTCATCTCCAATGAAGTTGTCGCTGGCGCGGTTAACGGATTCATCACTGGCGCGATGGTGGCAGTCATCGCGACGGCCTTTGCACCTGACTATGGGATTTTGCTGGGGCTTGTCATTGGCGTCTCGATGGTGGCGAACCTCATCATCGCGGGATTTTTCGGTGCGCTCATTCCGCTCATCCTCGACCGGCAGGGATACGACCCGGCCACCTCCGCGACTATCTTCATTACCACCGCGACGGACGTGCTCGGATTCTTTATTTTCCTCGGACTGGCGGGTCCTATCCTGCTGTAGCGGTCAGGCTCGGGTGCTCTGTCGGTCGCGTTCCGTCGGGTCGATATCGAGTCGTACCAGGAACGGGAGTGCGAGAAGCGCGATGCCGACTTCGGCCAGGCCGACGGTGACGAAGGCCGCGCCGAAGCCGTAGGTCGCGGCGATGGTCGCGCCGGCAACGATACCGGTCAAAAAGCCGAGACTACCGAAGACGTTGAACCCACCCATTGCGACGCCGCGCTCGTCGTGGCGCGCGATATCCGAAACCAGCGCCATCGTTGCTGGAGCCATCAGCGCGCCGAGTATGCCGACGGCGACCATCGTTGCGCCCGTTATCTCCACTGTCGGTGCGTAGAAGACGGCGATGACCGCGACGCCGTAGACCAGCGACCCGACGGCGACCGGTCCGACGCGGCCGATGCGGTCCGAGAGCCGTCCGAACGGATACTGGAGCAGCGCGAAGGGAACGAAAAAGAGTCCCAGCATCACGCCCGTTCCCGCGGCGTCGAGCCCGAGTTCCGTCTGGAAGTAGACGGTGCCCACGAGGGCGAAAAACCCGGCAGTCAGGCGGTCGATGAAACCCAGTGCGTAGGGAAGACCCAGAATCGGCTGGCTGCGGAGGCGGCCGAGTGCAGCCACCGGACCGCGTCGATTTCGGTCGGGGACGCGGTCAGCGACTGTGAGTGCGAGACCGCCAGCGACACCCATCAGGAGCGCCGCACCGGTCAGCGGCACCAGTGGCCCGATAGCGTACAACTGGCCGCCGATTGGGGCTCCGAGTGCCGTTCCGAGGCCGATTGCGATGCCTGCTGCACCCATGTTCCGGCCGTTGCCGCCGTCGAGGTCCATCAGCGTTGTAATGGCGAGAGAAAACGCGCCGATAGTGGCCGCACCGCCCAGAAAGCGAACGAGGAGGACGCCGCTGTAGGGCATTCCGATGCTCCGTGCGACGACGACGAGCAGCAGGTAACTGGCTGCACCGGCGACAGCGCCGACGGCAATCAGTGGCGTGCGCCGGCCGATGCTATCACTGAGTGCACCCCAGACGCCGGCAAAGAGGACGAAGCCGAGGAACTCGGCGGTGAGAAACCACTTGCCGGCGTTGAGAATCGCACCGGCATCACCACCCCACGCTGCGGGCGTGCCACCCAGGGCGTGGACGAGTGCCGGGATGCCCGGATAGAGCAACACCTGAGCGAAGAGGACGGCGAAGACGACGCCAGCCAGCAGTACCCGGTCCCGGTCTGTCACGCGTGACGGTACGGGGTACATCAAGAAGCTACTAACGGTACGGCTGGACGGCGGAGCGCGGGTCATGGTGTGCTCGCCCGACTGGTTGGTCGCTTCGTTCTCGACAGTCCCCGGGAGTTTTTGTACGTCGGTACAACTGTTCGGCTATGGACCACGAGACGGCTGGTGAGGTCAGTGCGCAAATCGTCGATGCTATCGGTGAGGCCGTCATCGCCGACCGCGACTTTCTGGAGACGATTCTGACGGGCGTGCTCGCGCGCGGACACATTCTCCTCGAAGACGTTCCCGGGACGGGCAAGACGCTGACTGCCCGGTCGCTGGCCAGCGCACTCGATTTGCGATTCCAGCGCATCCAGTTTACTCCCGACCTGCTGCCCGCCGACATCACCGGGTCGAACATTTACAACGAGGCCGAAGGTGCCTTCGAGTTCTCCCGTGGCCCAATCTTCGCCAACATCGTGCTCGCGGACGAAATCAACCGTGCACCGCCGAAGACACAGGCTGCACTGTTAGAGGCGATGGGCGAAAAACAGGTCACCGTCGACGGGACGACCTACGAGTTGCCGACGCCGTTTTTTGTGCTTGCCACGCAGAACCCCGTCGAACAGGAGGGAACCTTCGGGCTCCCCGAAGCCCAGCGCGACCGATTCATCATCAAGACCGAGATGGGCTACCCGGACCGTGCGGGCGAACGAGAGTTGCTCGACCGGCGGGCTGGCCGCGTCGAACAGGCACCGAGCATCCAGCCGATTATCGACGGCGAGCAGGTTCCCGACCTCCAGCGCGCCGCAGAGAGCGTCTCCGTCGACGAGCGGCTCCGCGATTACATCGTCGACCTGGGCCGGGCGACCCGCGAGGACCGCCGCGTCGACGTGGGTGTCTCCCCCCGTGGGATTCAGCGTCTCTTCGAGGCGTCCCGCGCCGTCGCCATCCTCCAGGGCCGGGACTTCGTCGTTCCCGACGATATCAAGTGGGTCGTCGAACCAGTCTTTTCGCATCGACTCGTCCTCACTGCAGACGCTGGCGTCCGCGGCGTCGAGCGGTCGGAAATCGTCGCGGACGTTCTCGATAGTGTCGCAGTGCCCGGCGCAGAGGGTGGCAGTGGGAGAGCCAACAACCCAGACCAGCCACGGTGACCGGTCACCGCAGTGCCGTCACGAGGAAGATGATACCGGTCAGCGCGACGACGAGGGCGTCGATCGCCGGCTGTAGCTGTTTCAAGATAGCTGGCACCGGGGATGCCAGAACTTCTCACGGACTGATAGCCGGCAGTATCAGGCCGTCCGACCGACTGTCGGTCTGGTGCGCTACTTGTGATACCCCCTATCTATTAATTCTCGTCCGTGCTATCGATTGTCATGGGAATCACGACGGCTGACGCGTCAGGTTCGGCAGTGGAACTCGAATTAGAGTTGCGCGACCGTGACTGCTTTTTTGTCGATGCATCCGCTGTCGCCGACTGCCGGGTCGAACTCGAACACATGGTCACCCGTACCGACGACCGACTGCTGGAGTACTTTACCGTCGAAGGGGCAGCACCCGACCACGTGTTCTCACTGGTCGAGGAGTCGACGGCTATCGACGAGGCGCGACTCATCAGTCGCGGTGTCGACGGTGGACTGTTCGAGTTCGTCGTCTCGGGGCCGTGCGTGACGACGACACTCGCTGATACGGGTGCAATCACGCGGTCGGTCGCGGCCGAAAGCGGCGTCGGCGATATCCTGGCTGACGTTCCCGCACACGTCGATGTCAGGCGCGTCGTCGAGGAGTTCCGTGAACAGTACCCGCAGTCGGACCTCACTGCGTGTCGCAACTCCGACGAACCGGTTCCGGTACAGACCGCACGCGGGGCACGCGCAGCGATGGCCGATCAGCTCACCGACAAACAACTCGAAGTCATCCGGACGGCCTACTTGAGTGGCTACTTCAGTTGGCCACGGCGAACCAGTGCCGAGGAGTGTGCAGAGGCACTCGGTATCGCCCAGCCGACGTTCAGCCAGCATATCAGGGTTGCCCAGGAGAAAGTGCTCGGTGGCATGTTCGACGACACTCTGGAAAAGTAACGCGCTCACCCACTGGCCGATACCGGTACCGGAGACACGCTGTGCTCCCTATTACCATAGGCAGCACCGCTTTCCTCCTGTCGCCGCAACCTTCTCCGAGGCCAGTACGTATGACCACAACATACGACGAGTGGACAGCAGCACAGGACAGCACGACAGTCACAGTCGACGACCACGACGTCGAGATAGCTTACCGGGACGAAGGTTCCGGTGACCCCGTGGTTTTCCTCCATGGTATTCCGACGAACTCGTATCTCTTCCGTGGCCAGTTCGACGCACTCGCAGCGGAGCGGCGTGTCATCGCGCCGGACATGGTCGGCTACGGGAGCTCGGAGATGACCGATGGGTTCGACCGGTCGATTCGCGCACAGGAACTGGCGGTTCGAGACCTCGTCGACCAGCTGGAACTCGGCACTATCGATTTCGTCGGTCACGACCTAGGTGGTGGCGTCGGGCTGCGCTACGCCGCCCGCACGCCCGACGCAATCGACCGGCTAGTGCTGTCGAACTCCGTCGCCTACGACTCGTGGCCGATTCAGACGATTACCGACCTCGGGCTACCGGAGACGGCCCGCGAGACGAGCATCGAGAAACTCCAGGGCATGCTCGACGGACTCTTCCGGAATACACTCCTCGGTGACGACCACGACGAGGCGTTCCTTGACGGGATGAAAACGCCCTGGGCCTCAGAGGAGGGAGTCACCTCGGTCGTGCGAAACGCGAGTGCGACGAACACGAGTCACACGACGGAGGTCGACCCGAGGGAGGTCACAGCTGATACGCTCCTGCTGTGGGGGACCGAAGACGAGTTTCAGCCCGTCGAGTGGGCCGAGCGACTCGAGGACGACATCGCTTCCTGCGAACTGGTCGGTCTCGAAGCGAATCACTGGGTTCCGGAAGACCGCACGGAGGCGTTTACGAATCACTTGACCGACTTCCTGCTCTGAGTCACTTCACCTGACTCCCCGGTGTGTTTCGAACCGCGACTCAGGGTGTAATGACCGCCCGCCCCTCTATTTCGCCGTGTTCGAGCTTTTCGGCGACCGTGTTGATGTCGTCGAGGTCGTACCGGGATGTGCGGAGGTCGACTTCGCCCTGTTCGACCAGCGCGACGAGTTCCTGTAGCTCTGCGAATCGGCCGACGATGTTCCCCACGAAGGAGAACTCCCCGTTGACCAGCGCCTGCGCGGGTTCGTGGACGTGGCCACCGTACCCGATGACGTGGTGGTCGCCGCCGGCGGCGGTGATATCCGGTGCGTACGCCGTCGTCACGTCGGCACCGACGAAGTCGAGTACTTGCGCGGCTCCTGTTCCGTCGGTGACGCTGTCGACGAACTCGCGGACGTCCTCGTCCCTGGAGTTGACAGTGTAGTCGACGCCGAGGTCTCCAGCCAGTTCGAGCGCGGAGTCTTTCAGGTCGACGGCGGTAATCTTCGCTGCGCTCATCGCGTCGAGACACTGCACGCCGATGTGGCCCAGTCCCCCGATACCGATGACGACAGCGTGGTCACCGGGGTTCAACTCGTCGACTGCCTTCTTGACGGCGTGATACGCAGTAATTCCTGCATCAGCGTGCGGGGCGATATCGATCGGGTCTACTCCGTCAGGGAGCGGAATCACTGACCGCTCGCTGGTCAGCAGGTAGTCGGCGAACCCGCCGTCGGTCGTCAGTCCGTTGAACGACTGGTTCTCGCAGTACATTGTCTCGCCGAGTCGGCAGGGTCGACAGGTGCCACACGTCTGGACCGGGTGGCAGATGACGGGGTCACCCTCCGAAACGACGTCCACCTCGTTGCCCGTTTCGACGACCTGCCCGGCATTTTCGTGTCCCAGCGTCATCGGCAGGTCCTGGTCGACGTACTCGTCCCACATCCCTTCGATGATGTGGTTGTCAGTCTGGCACCAGCCGGCACCCGTAACCTCGACGAGGACGCCGTCCGACCGCTCGATTGTCGGTCGCTCGACATCCTCGAGTGTCAGTCCTTCGGTCATGTCGTCCGTGTATTCGTGGAGTCGTGCTGCGTGCATGGTCTATCTGTACCGATAGTGCCGTTCCGCCTAAGAAGTGTGCCTATGACCATTGGTAGAAACCCTATCGGTGTATGTTACCACGATACAATAGCCATGTACACACACGATGGCGAGGACGTGTTCGTGATTGACGGGCACATCCACCTCTGGGACGCGACAGAAGAGAACATCACCCACGAGGGTGGCGAACAGTTCATCCAGTGTTTCTACGACTACCATACGGGGTTCACACCCGAGGAGGAACAGTGGGACATGGAGACGTACCGAAAGTACGGCCAGGAGCGGATGGTCAACGACCTCTTTCGCGACGGCTCCGTCGACATGGGAATCTTCCAGCCGACGTACCTGACGGATTTCTACGCCGAGGGATTCAACACGACCGACCAGAACGCGGAACTCGCCGAGGAGTACCCCGAGCGGTTCGTCCTCAACGGAAGTTTCGACCCACGCGACGGCGACGAGGGAATAGAGCACCTCGAACGGCTCAAAGACGACTACGACATCCAGGGTGTGAAACTCTATACGGCCGAGTGGCGTGGTGACTCGAAGGGCTGGCGGCTCGACAGCGATGAGGCGTTTCGCTTCCTGGAGAAGTGCGCCGAACTCGGCATCGAGAACATCCACGCACACAAGGGACCGACAATTCGGCCGCTGAACCGCGACGCCTTCGATGTCCGCGACGTGGACGACGCCGCCACGTCGTTCCCGGATCTCAACTTCATCGTCGAACACGTTGGCTTCCCACGGCTGGACGACTTCTGTCATATCGCCACACAGGAGACCAACGTGTACGGCGGGCTCGCCGTCGCGGCACCGTTCGCACAGAACCGTCCGCGGAAGTTCGCCGAAATGATGGGAGAACTCCTCTTCTGGGTCGGCGAAGACAACCTGCTCTTTGGCAGTGACTACGCAATCTGGGAACCCGACTGGCTGATTCCCGCAGTCATGAACGCGGAACTGACCCAGGAAGAACGCGCCGAGTACGGCGTCGAACTCTCGCTGGACGTGAAACGGAAAATAATGGGCGAGAACGCCGCCGAACTCTACGATATCGACATCGAAGCAAAGAAAGAACAGTTCCAGGACGACGAAATTAGCCGTGAGTTCGACCTCGGCGAGAGCTACGAGGAGGCGTCGGCGGACTGACCATGGAGACGACAGAGTCACCCGAGTCGATGGGGGCGCCCCAATCGACCAGCGACCGGCCGGTCGACCGCGACGCCGTCCGCGAGCGCATCGACCGCGTCGACGACCCGGAACTGGACCGTTCTATTGTCGAGTTAGAGTACGTCGAGGAGATCGACATCGACGACGGTGAAGTAACTGTCAGGTTCGTCCTTCCGACGGCCTGGTGCTCACCTGCCTTTGCGTGGATGATGGCTACCGGCATCCGGGACGAAGTGGAACCGCTCCCCGACGTCACGTCCGTCAGTGTCCAACTTGTCGACCACATGCACGGCGAGGAAATCTCGACCGGCGTCAACCGGAGGCAATCATTTCAATCAGTGTTCGAAGATGCCGACGACGATGTCGAGACCGTTCGGCAGAAACTCGACGACAAGGCTCGCTTCGCCCGCCAGTACAGTGCAGTCCGGGCACTCTGCGACTCCGGTCTCGACCCCGAACAGATCGCGATGCTGACGCGGGCCGATGTCGACCTCGAATTCACGTCCGAACTGGCAGCCGTCACCGTCGGAGAGGGCGACCTGGTCGTTACCGTCCCGCGCGACCCACTGGCGTCGTATCTTGCGAAAGCCCGGGAGACGGGTCTCGCTACCGACGACACTGACGCCCTGTTCGCCGACCGCGAGGGCGAGCCATTGGATTCGAACCCCGAAGCGTTCGAATCTGTGCTTCAGAATTCGCGACTCGCCGCCTCGAACATCGAGGGGCAGGCGACGATTTGCGCCTCGCTCCACGAGTCCCGAAACGGCGTCAGTATCGACTGAATCGGGCAGTATCCGTTCGCTAGCTGTCGGTTGGTCGGAGAACTGCCTCGGCTCGTGTGTTGTAGTCACCGCAGTGCCGTCACGAGGAAGATGATACCGACCAGGGCACCGACCAGCGCGACGACGGCAGTCGGCGTCTGTTCGACAGCACCCATCGAGAGCAGTCGCTGGAGACCGTAGGCCGCGCCGACGCCGAGCAGGCCGACGCCGAGTGTCCCGCCAGCGTGGACCAGTTCGGCGTCTCGGGTCGAGGCGTGGCGACCGATTTCGTTCCCCATCGTCGTTCCGTACCGGCCCATATCCCAGACGAAAAAGACACCCACGAGCGCAGCAAAGAGGACCCACGCCTCGGTGGCGAGCGTCCCGGCGAAGGCGGCAGCGACGAACAGGCCACCGCTTGCCAGCGAGTAGCCGGCCGACTCGTCGGAGAGATAGCCTGCGAAGACGGCGAAACGAAAGCAAAGCAGGAGGCTGACGGTCATCCCGAGCAGGAGGAACGCAGCGGTGAGGACGAGCGGCGACGCACCGAAGAAGCCGACCACGTCGGTTGCGTAGCTGAAAAAGACATCGTCGAATGGGGCCGGGAGCCGCCAGCCGACTTCGCTGATGAACGTCTCGACGATTGGTCGTCCGAATGCGATTCCGCCTACGGTGACCAGTCCGCCGGCCGCGACCGGTCCCGTGCGGCGCAGGGCGGCACGGGTCGAACTCGTTGCTATCCGCTGGAGTCCGACGCTGCCAAGCCAGACTCCCGTCGCGGCGACGATTACAACCGCCAGCAACGAGCGCAGCCCCGGTGCCGTCGAGATGTCAGTAACTGTCCTGTATAGCCCCAGACCGAGCAGCTGCTGGAGTTCGATTGGTCGACGTATCGTCTCGACGAGAAACGCCAGTCCACAGAGGGCGGTCGTCCCGAACGCCAGTATCTGAAGTGCCGTCCGGAGCTGTGAGATTCGCCAGTGGTCCGTTTCGCCGGTCCCGCTGTCGCCGACCAGTTCCGCAATCGGGAGCGCGTCGATTGCTGCTCGGAGCACTGCGGCAGCGAGCGCCACGAGCAGGAGTACCGTCCCCAGGTGCGTCTGCAGACGCCCGGGTACGAACACCCAGCGGACGAATTCGTCGATGAAACCGGCTCCGCCGATTCCCAACTCCTGCTGTGTCAGGATGGCACCGGTCGCGAAGACCGTCCCGACGACTCCGGGGACGATGGCCGTCTGGACACTCACCCAGAAGTACGCTGTGACCGACTCCTCGTCGACGATGTTCCGGACGCCCAGCAGGATACCGAGCACGGCGAAGACACACCCTGCGACGACTCCCACCTGCGTAACGAGCGTCAGCGAGAGCAGTGATAGCCCGGCCTGACTGTCAACTGGCAGAACCGACGAGGCGAGCAAGAGCACGGTTCCGAGGGTGGCGACGAGCAGTCCGAGCGACACTGGAAGCGCAAGCAGACCCGCGAGACTGCGTGCGACTGGGACCCACCGGTCGAGTCCGACGAGCCAGAGTCCGGCTGCAAAACAGAGTGCGCCGCCGCTCCCGACCAGCACCGGCGCGAGCACCAGGTCGACTCGCCAGAGAAGCAGGCCGACGACAGCCAGCCCGACGACCAGCGAGAGAACGGTACTCGTCCGTGTCGGCGTGCCAGTCCGGTGGTTCGTGGTGTCGATATCGGTGCTCATTGGTCGGTGAGGAGGTGGGGAAGCGAGCGCCGCAAGGCGTAGTCGATTGGCTGGTCGATGTCCCAGCTAACCGTCGTTGCGCCGGTACGCTCGATTGTCTGAAGCGTGAACTGCCGGGTCGTCTCGACGATGCGCTGGCCGATGGTGTCCGTGCCAGTCACGTCCGGGCTGACGACCACGAGCGGATACCCGCGGACTGCGAGCGACCGTGCCAGGTCGGCCGGCCAGTCGTCGACCAGCGGCGTACAGAGCACGACTTGCGCGTTCGGTGGGAGCCGTGCGAGCAGATGTCGCGTCTGCTCGTCGAGTCCACCGTCGGGGGCGACTGTGGTCTCTGTCGGTTCCCGGTCGCTCTCGTCGACCGACGCCGTTCGCTCCGGGGACGGGGCCGTCGCCAGCCCGTCGCCGGTCTGTCGTTGGGCTAGCACGTCCGCGAGCGAGCTGGTCTCTGCACCGCGTTCGGCAACGGACTGGAGACCACTGAAGAGGGTGCGGGCGTGGCTGTCGCGGTGGCCGCTCGACTCGGGGTCGACCCACGGCAGCCCGTCGGGACCGACCAGTCCGTCGAGCGCTCCCTGTTCGACGCCAACGGCGGTGACGCTGGCGGCGACCCCGGCACTGGAGAGTGCGTCGAAGAGCCGCTCGCCGGCGTACGCACACAGTTCCGCACCGGTCGGGTAGCCCGGTTGTGGCGTGATGCGGCCGACCGGCCGCGCGTCGACGATTAGAACCGTCCGGATGGCCTGTTCCTGGCGGTACTGGACGGTGACGAACTCGCCGGTCTTGGCGTAGTGTCGCCAGTCGACGCGGTTCATCGGGTCACCAGATTGATACTGTCTGGTGGCGTAGAACTCCAGTCCGCTCCCGCCGGTGTCGGTCGGGAGCGTCCCCGCACGCGGGAGAGTGGCGTCCTGTACCGGGGCGTCCCGGACGGCGTTAGCGCACGAGAGTGTCTCGTCGCCTTCGACCGGGACCGTCTCAGTCTGGCGTTCGGTCGCCGCCAGCGAGCGCAGGCGCACTGTCGGGTTCCCGAAGTCGTACTCGCCGCGCTTTGCGACGACGCTGTAGGTGAGTTCAGTCGCCTCGCCGGGCGGGATGGCGACGCAGGCGCGGGGTGACCCGTCGGCGACCGCCAGTTCCTCGGGGACGCCGTCGATGATGCGACAGTCAGTCAGGACTGACTCACCGGTGTTCTCGACGGTGAGTGTTACCCTGACCGTCTCACCGGGTGTTGGGTCCGGCGTTTCGAACGTTCTGGTCACCGTGAAATCCCCGTCGGGGACCTGAGAGAGCGTCCCGTAGAGGACGTAGGCGAGTGGAATTGCAGCGGCGACGATGAGCGTCTCGCGAGCAAAGAGAAGCCCAAAGCCGGTGAGCGCGAGCGTGGCCACGAGGCCGATGCCCCAGCGTTTGATGCGGCGGTAGGTCATCGTTCCTCCTGGAGTCGCTCGATTGCTCTCATCGTCGCCTCGATGCGCCGTTCGCGCTCGCGCTCCGGGGAGAGCCACAGTCGGACCCGCGAGAGCAGCGACGGTGCCGGTCCTGCGTCGCCAGCGAGAAAGGCCGCAGCGACGGAATCGTCGGTCCACGTCCCCGTCTCGATTGCCTGCCGCGCGTCGACACCCGTCTCTTGTGGCCCAGCAGCGAAGTCGTCGGCGTAGGCGTCGGCGGCAAGGTCACGGAGGAGGTCCCGGAGCGCGCGGAGCGGTTCTCCGCCGGAGGCGACTGCAACCCGAACGTCGGCGTCGAGTCCGGCACCGGTCATCGAGCGACGGTCGGCTGTGACCGCTTCTGGGGGGTCCGTCGTCGCAGCGTCGAACCGTTGTTCGGCGTCCGAGTCCATCGGGAGTGACCAGCCGGCGCTCGGTGAACGCGTTGCGATGAGGACGTAGAGGCCGACAACCGCCGCCGCTGCGGTCATTACCGACTTCGGGTCGGTCGACAGCGACGCTATCGTCTGTCCGACCGGCTGGATACCTAACAGCAGGTCCGGCGTGAAGACAAGCATCGCACCGACGACAGTCGCGACGGCTCCCAGCGTACCGAAGATAGCGATACGCCAGCGCATCAGGCCGCCCCTCCATCGGCGGTGTCTCTGCTATCGTCTGTCCCTGTTTCCGACGTGTCCGATTCCGTCTCCTCGTTGTCGGCCACGTCCTCCTCGATAGCTGAAACCGCGGCTTCGACGCGGTTCAGTCGGTCTTCGGCAGCTCTGGCACCGTACTCGACTTCGCGGAACGTGTCGCGGAGCTCCTGGACGGGCTGTGTGGGCAGGCCGTCGCGGTCGACGGCGTGTTGGGCGATTTCACCCGGTGTCTTCGTCCGCGGTCGGCGGAGGCTGAGATAGCCGAGGAACTGTTGCCACGCTCGACGGATGGTGCGGCGCTCCTCGCTCGTGGTGTCCCCGGTCGCTCGCTCGTCGTCGCTCCCCCGGAGTGTCTCGCGCTTCGCGGCGACCCAGGCGAGCAACGCGTCGCGGAGCTCCTCGAGGCTCGTCCGACCGCGCAGCAGGTCCCGGAGGTGGGTGACAGTCCGCCGCAGGCGAGCGACGACTACGGCCACGGCGTCGTCCCAGCGCGTCGCGACTGTCACGAGGAGCCACTGACTGTACTGGACGAGGAGTGCGGGGAGGTTCAGGAGGGCGCGTAGTATATCGCGTGGTGCGTAGCCACGACGGTAGGCGAGTCCGAATGCGCCGCCGCCGACGAGAACGACTGCGAGTGCAGTGAGTGCAAGGTTCACGAACAGCCCGGTGACGGTCGACTCTTTCGTGAGTCCGGCACCGGTCACGCTGACCGTCGCTTGCTCGGCCATCGGGAGTGTGACGGTCGCTGTGCCGTTGATATCCGTCGTCGCTACCTGCTCGCCGTTGACGTAGACGGGAGCGTTACCGACCGGTTCCCCACCCGCAGTCGCGTTTACCATCGCGTCGGTGTACGGCAGTGCGAGCGGCGCCGTCGGCCGAACGGTCACCGAGAGATCGGGGAGCGTGACGGTCGTCTCGCCGCGGGCCGAGCCACGCTCGACTGCAATCGTCACGTTGCCGCCGTGCCCGGGAAGCGTGAGTTCGGCTCGCCCGCTGGCGTCGGTCGTCCCAACCTCGGTATCGTCGACCAGTACTGTGCCGTTCCGGAGCGGCACGTCTCCAACCGTCGCGGTAACCGTCACGTTCGCGTTCGGAATCGTCTCCCCGCTGACGGTGACCGTCGTGTTCGTGTTCACGGGGACAGTGAGGTTTGCGGCTTCGGGGGGCGGCAGTGCGGTAATCGCGCTGTCGATGCTGTAGTGTCGGTCGTCGGTTCCATCGGGGAGACGACCGACTGCTGCGAGCGTCGTACTCGACCCGTCGGCGACTGTAATCTGCAGTTCCTCGGTGTAGGGGACCGTTCCGACGACGGTGCCGTCCCGGTCGGTCTGGCCGATTGATTCGCCGTTGAACAGCACCCTCACACCCGACTGGCGTTCGCCGTTCTCCGTGACGGTCACTTCGACCGGCGCACCGGAGACTGCCGTCCGGTTGAGCGACAACTGGTAGCCGCTGTCGGTCTCACCGGTCGGTCCCTGGTCGGGCTGGTCGCTGGAACTGCCGTCGGTGTCGTTCTCAGTTCCGTTCTGTCCGTCGGGTGAGAACTCCTCGCCGGGGCTCCCGTCTTCGGTCGGCGAGTAGTCGGCGTCGGGATTCTCGTCCTGGATTGACTGTTGTTCCTGCTGGAGGCGTTCGCTGCCTGGTGTCGGGTCGAACTTCACCCAGCCGACATCCTCGAAGTAGACTTCGACCCAGGCGTGGGCGTTCATCCCGCGGACCTGGTACGTGTTCTCGCCGACCTGCTCGCCCGTCGAGTAGCCCACGGTGTAGCGTGCGGGGATGTCCTGCGTTCTGAGCATCGTCGTCATCGCCGTCGCGAAGTACTCACAGTAGCCCGCGTCCATCTCGAAGAGGAACGTATCGGTGACGTGGTCGCTAGTCGCCGAGGCGTTCAGCGAGTACTCCTTGTTCGCTTCGAGCCACTGCTCGATAGCGACGGCCGTCTCGTAGGACGAATCGGCGTCAGACGTAATGTCGTCGCTGAACAGTGTGACCCGCGAGGGCGTGTCGTCGGGGACCTGCGTGTACCGTTCTTCGATTGCAGCGGGATACGTCTCGCCGCTGGTCCGGAGGACATCTGGCTCCTGTGGCGGTTTGTAACTCCGGCCGGAGAAGGTGGTGCCGGGTCCGAGACGACCGCCGGCTCGAACTGCGCGCTGGTCGGTCAGTTCGAGGTCGGCGACACCATCGATGCGCTCCGGTCGCCAGACGGTCGGGAGCGCCGTTGCACTCCGATTCAGTTCGACCTCGTAATCGACCTGCTTGCCCTGAATACCGTCGGTGTCGATGGTGCCGTCCAGTGGTTCGGTGTCGCTGGTCTGTTCCCAGCTACTCCCCGTGTAGCGGTCGTAGGCACCGGTCCGCCAGTATGCCGAACTGGAACTGCGGACGGTGAAATGTATACTCGTCGACTGTGAGCTTAGCCCGGCGCTTGCGCCGGTCTCCCCGCCGATATCGGTCGACTGGCCGGGGTTGAGTGCGCCGAAGCCGCCCCCCTGGCCGGTACCGAGGTCGCCGGGGCTGATGTCGCCCAGTCCGGAGTTGTTGAGTTCGCCGAAGTTCTCTGTGGCTTCCGACTGGATGGCGTCACCGGGCACCAGCGATTCCGCTGGACTATCGACTACGCCGCCGGTCAGCGTTGGGACCAGTACGCCGGCGAGGCCAACGGCGAGCAGACAACAGGCGACCAGCAGGACCCGCGTTTTGTCCCGAGTCTGTGCTCGCGTCCGGCCAGAATCCTCGGATGCCATTTGTGTGCTGCGTCAGGGCGACGCGTGTCGTCACCTCGTAATCGGGCATGGCTCATAAATTCTGTGTGCCGGGGGCGGGCGCACGCCAGAGTTAGGAACGACGGTCCACAACGGTACGATATGGACGCACACCTCCGGGCCGGCATTGCCATCTACAACGCCGGGGGCTATCACGCCGCTCACGACGCCTGGGAGGACCACTGGCTCGACCTCGAATCGGGAACCGACGACGAGCGATTTCTCCACGGACTCATCCAGTTCACCGCTGCGGTGTTCCACGCCCGTAATCGCAACTGGTCGGGTGCGACCGGGCTCGCTGAGAGTGGTCGCGCGTATCTCACTGGCCTCGATGATGAGTACCGTGGCGTCGATGTCGACGACGTTCGAACGTATCTCGCCGCGCTCGCTCGTGACCCTGAGCGAATCGAACGCGCCCGTCCGCCCGCGCTCACGCACGGCGGTAAGGCAATCTTACCGACCGACCTCGACTTCGAGTCGACGGCCGTCGCCGCCGAGGTGCTGGCCGACGAGCACGGGTACGATGCGGAACGCATCGAACGGGCCGTCGACTACGCCCGTGCGGACCTCGACGGCGGGAAAACCGAGAGTCCGTTCGTTACGCTGGTTTTCGACTTCGTTCGCGAACCAGGCCAGCGCGGTATCATTGTGCAGCGACTCGGTGAGCACGTCCAGCGTCGCGCGCATCGGGAGTCTGACGTCGAGGGATTGTTCGACTGACTTCGAGAGCGGGTCCGAGGGTTTAGGTACATCCTAGCGTGAAGTAGGGCTATGGTAACTCGGCGGGTGCTCGTCGTCGTGCTCCTCCTGGTCGCCGGTCTCGGCGTGGCGACGTTCACCGTCTCTGCGGACGGGGACGACCGGTCGGTCGCGACCGAACTGCTCTCGGGAACGAACCCACTGGATGCAGACACTGATGGGGACGGACTGGCCGACGACGAGGAACTCGATGAGTACGGGACCGACCCGACCGACGCTGATACGGACGGCGACGGACTCGACGACCGGGAAGAAGTCGACGAGCACGAGACGGACCCAAGAGATATCGACAGCGATGGTGACGGACTCGACGACGGGAGCGAGGTAGCCGACCACGGCACGGACCCGACGGAGCCTGACACTGACAGTGACGGTCTCGCCGATGGTGCGGAACTCGACGAGTACGGGACTGACCCGACTGCCGTCGATACCGACGGCGATGGGCTCTCCGATGGGACGGAGGTCGCCGACTACGGCACCGACCCCACTGCTGTGGACACGGACGACGACGGGCTGAGTGTAGCTTCAGACTTAGACTGTCTAGTTTAAGCTCTCTAGGCACGTATCTACG
>JAZKTK010000052.1:0-19994 GCA_036625595.1 Haloarculaceae archaeon
TTCGTTCACGTCCGACAAGCCCAGCACTCGCTCACGACTTCGTCGTTCGCACATTCCGAGACGCTCCCGTCGGTCGCGTCCCGCGTCACTCGTGCTGGACGCTGTCCGGACGTTTCTGCCGACGCAAACCACCGAGCGACTGCGTCACAACAGCGCGTCCAGGACCTCGTCGACATCGAACCGAACGGGGTCTGTCACAGGGACACCAAGTGTCTCGCCGTAGGCATCGATAGCCTCGCGTGCATCGTCGTCGGGCAGTCCCTGCGTGTTGAGCATTCCGGCATCGACACTCGTCTCACGGACTGGCTGGGCGACGTTTTCGTAGAGGTCTGCGTACTCGTCGACCGGCAAGAGTGAGTAATCCTCGTACTCGCGAACGACCTCGCGGCCGGCGATGTGGGTCATCACGAGCGAATCCGGCTGTGCGCCGTGCAGAATCGAGAGGGTGACCCCCGAGTAGGCGGGGTGAGCGAGTGCCCCCTGTCCCTCGACGAAGAGCACGTCGCGGTCGCCCTCCTGCTGAATGAGGCGTTCGACCGCACCAGCAGCAAAGTCAGAAACCACGCGGTCGATGGCAATTCCCCAGTCGGAAATCATGATGCCGGTCTGGCCGGTCGGCACGACGGCAGCGTCAAGTCCACGCTCACGGGCGGCGTCACGGAGTTCGTAGGAGGCAGTCATCTTGCCGGTCGAACAGTCTGTCCCGACAGTCAGCACCACCGTCGCGTCGACATCCCCGGCGGTACCCTCGGCGACAGTGAGGTCCTCGGGCGGGCGACGCACGTCCCGAATCGAGCAACCGTGTTCGTCCGCGAGGCTGGCAAACTCCTCGTCGTCAGCCAGAAAGTAGTGGAGGCCGGCAACGAGGTCACAGCCACGCTGAAGTGCGGTCCGTACGTCTGGCCGCCAGGAATCGTCGAAGTCGCCGCCGATAGGGGCGATACCGATGACGAGCGCGTCGCAGTCGGGAGCGTCGGCCATCGATGCGACGATGGGCGCGTCCTGTACGTCGTCGAAGTGGTCACGAACGCGCTCGCCGGCGTGCGTGCGGTCGAGGACCGCGACGACGTCGTGGTCGCCGTAGCGGAGGATACCGGTGGCAGTCTTCGCGCGGTCGGGGAACTGCTCGTGGGCGAGAATAGCGACCCGCATACCGGCAGTCGACCGTGAGCGTGGTTAAGAGTACCGTTCGTCCAGATGCAGACTGTGCCTGCCGATGTCGCAAGCGGGACCACCCGACTGACGGCAGCACACACCCGGCCCCAGCGGGCGAGAGTAGGCTGGGCTTTCGGGTCGCTCACACCGACTGGAACCGGACAGTCCAGAACGAGTCGAACGCCGAATCGAGTGCGTCCTCCGGGTCGCCGCTTGCACTCACAGCAGCAGTCACGTCGGCCGCGTCGTCGAATGCGTCCAGCACCGTTCGTTCGCCGACGACGACCAGTCGGTCGGTGGGCCGTTCCTCGAGTGCCGCCTGACACCGGTCGAGGTGGTTGGCAATCTGCTCGTCGCGCAGGCGCTCGAACCTGGACTGGGAGAACCCGCCTTTCGAGTGTTGACTCTTGAGGTCGCTGTCGAACCCGTGGAAGGCAGTCCGCTCGCGGCCGTCGTAAACGCCCATCGCAAAGAGGTCCGAACGCACGAGCGCGAGCGTGTACTCGCCGGTGGGCTGGAACCACGCGCGGTCCAGCCGAACGTCCGCTCCCCACTCGACGAACGGGTCCGGGGCGAGTGGTGCGGAGAGACAGGCCCCGAAGAGATCGAAATCGTCGGTGACGGCGAGACAGGGTGCCGCACGCGAGACCAGCGGGGCGCGGTCGCCGAACGCCTCCCGGACGGCATCGGGCAGGTCGTGGCCGTCCGTGACGTAGGCGGTGAGCAGGCCTTCGGGTTCCGTCTCGACCGCCTCGAGTCGCGACAGGAGTTCGTCGAGGCGTTCGCCACGGAAGCGGCGCTCGCTCCGGAACGGGAGATCTGCCTCACCGGACTGGAGTCGTTCGACGCGGTCTTCGAGCTCGGTCACCCGGTCTTCGAGGCGGTTGACCTGTTCCTCTGCGCGCTGGCGCTCGGTGACGGCATCGGCGCGCCGCTCCTGTTCGGCGTCGAGTTGCTGCTGGAGGTGGTGGTTTTCCTCCTCTAGCTCCTCGATACGCGCTTTCAGTTCGGTGCGACCGAGGAGGTCGTCGAGCATACCCGCACGGGCGAGCGGGACGGCCTTAAATCCAGCCGCCGACGGACGCGAGCAGTCCGTCAGACTCCCGTCGGGCCGTCGGCAAATTCGAGCAGTTGTGCGGCCCGGTCGGCCTTGGCTAACAGCACCTCCGTGAGTGTCGGCGGATTCCGAACCGCCTCCGTGAGGATATCTTCCGGGACAGCGAGCGTATCGGCGGGCACCTGCTCGTCGCCGTGGACCGCGAGATGGGTCTGGCCCACTTTCATGACGAGCGGGTGGTCTGTCCGCTCGAGACCCTCGCCGTCCGTGTAGAGTTGTCTGTTGACGCGTTCGTGCTGTGCGCTGCACATCGTTGCCGTCTCGTCTGGCGACGGCTCGACGTACAGCCGACCGAGGTAGTAGCCGCGGGAGAACTGTTCGAACATGCGGTGCGTGTCAACGTTACCCACGACAACAGATAAGTCCTGCCCGGCAGACTTATTACGTCGAGCAATTCGAGTGCAGTTTCTGTCGCAATCCTCGAATCTGTCGCTGTCAGGCCGCTTCGATGGCGTCGAGGATGGCCTCGTAATCGGGTTCGTTGGTCGGGTCGTCAGCCACCCAGCTGTAGGTGATGGCCCCTTCGTCGTCGATGACGAAGACGGCGCGATTGGCGACGCCGTACAGTCCCAGGTCCGCGATGTCCATCTCCAGGTCGTAGGCTCGAATCGCGTCACCGGCCATATCGCTGACGAGGTCGAAATCGAGGTCGTGCTCCTCGCGGAACGCACCCTGCGAGAACGGGGAGTCGGCGCTGACACCGAGCAGTGTCGCACCCGCCGACTCGAAATCAGCGAGATGCTCCTGGAGGCCAATCATCTCGTTTGAACACGGTGGTGTGAACGCGCCAGGGAAGAACGCGAGGACGACGGGACCGTCGCCGATGTGGTCGTCGAGGTCGAACGGTTCGTGGTCGCTGGTGCCGAACTTTGCGGTGAACGTCGGTGCGGTGTCGCCAGTAGATACCATCCAGCAGACGTACGACAGGCTGACATAACAATCCAGTACCAAACATACTAGCCCCTACCGACGAGTCGACGGAAACCCCTTAGTTAGCGGCGGCCTGTCACGGGGTATGGACCGTATCTCGCCCGTCCCGCGGCGATGGGCGCGTCTCTATCTCTCGGAGGGGTCGAATCTCGTGGCGCTGCTCGCTGTCAATGCCGTCGCGGTTCTGGTCGGGATTCGCTTCTACGTCGCGGAGATGGTCGCCATCTCGACGGCGCTGTGGCCGTTCTTTCTGGATTCGCCCGTCGCGCTCGCGCTCGCGATGCTCTCGCTTGCGACGCTGCTACCCGCGGTCGGCGGTGACCTCGATTCGGTCCCAGTCAACCTGCCACTGGCATATTTGCACACGCTCGCGTTCGTCTGGCTGGTCAAGATGGGGCTGTGGACCGCGCTCGCACTCGGTCTGGGGTTCGACCAGTACTACCCCGCGCCGTGGGATTTCTTCGGAATCATCCTCACGCACCTGGCCTTCGTCGGCGAAGCCTTCCTGATTCCACACTATGGCCGGACGACGCGCGGTGCACTCGCCGTCGCGCTCGGACTCGCGCTGGCGAACGACGCGCTGGATTACGGGCTCGGGCTCCACCCGCCACTGCGGTACGACCCCACAATCGCGCTCGTTGTCGGAACAGTCCTCATCTCCGTCGGTGCAGTCGCCCTGGCTGCCCGGTCACTGCCGAGACTCGACGAGCAGCCACGATAAACGCTCTTGGACAGTATCACTAGTTCTCAGTTCGGAATGAACAGTGCGAACGAAAGTTCGTTTTTATGCCAAAGAGGGCCATTAGCAGAGTACAGAGCATGGAGGGTCGCCAGATTCCCCTGGTACTCGCACTCGCGATAGCAGTGGCACTGCTACTCGCGATGCCGGTCGTCGGGAGTGGGATGGATGGCAGTCAGGCTGCACAGGTCGAGAACAACACGACGAGCGAGGAAAACAGCTCGTTCGGTGAGCAACTCTCGGCGTTCATGCAAACCAGTGCGGTCGACGCTAACACGACCGTCGAAACCGGGATGTGGAACGCCGGCGTCAACGCCAGCGCCGAACCCGAACGGGAAGTGACCAACCGAACAGCCCAACTCGAACGGGAACGGCAGCAACTGGAGCGGAAAGTGACGCAACTCCAGGAGAAACGCGACCGGCTTCCGAAGGTAGCCTACACGGCCCAGGCGAGTGCGCTCCGCGAACGAATACGGAGTCTCCAGGAGCGAATCAATGGGACGGAACGGACCGCCCAGCGGGTCGGTATCAACGCGTCTGCACTCGACCGACTCCGGACCCAGACCGCAAACATGAGCGGTCCAGCAGTGTCCGCAGTCGCCCGAAACATTACTGACGCACCGCGTGGCCCACCCGATGGCGTTCCCGGTGGCCCGCCAGACGACACGACCGGACCACCCGACAATAGAGTGGGACCGCCGACCGACGACAACGCTACTGACAGAATGCCCTCCCGAGACGGGACCCCACGGGGAGTGACTGACCCGGGAAACGAGACTGGGCCGCCAGCCGGTCATCAGGGACCGCCGGACAGCACTGATGGCCAGAATCAAACTGGTGTCGGTCCGGACGACGGACCAAATGGAACCCCGGCCGGGAACCAGACAGAGGGACCCGATAACAGACCAGACGGCGAGACGGGCCCTCGTGGCAACGGCCCCGGTAGTGATTCAGACGAAAAACAGGGGTCAGAAGAGAGGTCCAACTCGCCAGCCGACGTCACGGACACGTCGTTCGGAGCAGTCGCCTGGTGAAACCACCGTTAGCACCGTATTCAGCGAGTTTCACTCATTCTGTCTCGACTGGAATGTCGTAGCTCTGCCGAAGTGGGTCAAGGTGTTCTCGCGCTGCGGCCGTCAGCGCGAACGTATCGTGGAGGTCGGCAGGTTCGGCACCATGTACGACCCGACCGAACGGCCCCGCAGCACTCGGATACGTTCGCGTGACGAAGTCGACGACCGCCCGGTTCACCTGTTGTTTTTCGAGAACCCGTTCGACGGTGTCGGCACCGACGTGGACGGAGTCTCCGTCGATGAGAATAAAGGCGAACGGGCGGTCGTCGAACTGGGCGTCCAGAAACCGCTGGACTGCACCTGACTGCCACGGGACGAGTTTCACACCAGAAAGGCGTCGGCTCACTGCGTCCGCTGCAGACCGGAACACACTGTTACTGCCGTCGTAGATGAGCAGCGATTGCGTCACACCTATGATACTGGTTCGAGTCGCTTGACCCTTTCCGCTCGTCCGAGAGAACACCCAGTGGCCTCGTCTCGCGGAGTCCCGATGCAAAGTGGTGTGAGCGAGTGGCCGGCGCGGAGACCAAACGTGTGAGGGCGCGGGACTTTATTCACGCAGGACGTACCCTGAATTACCATGACCCCCGACGGTAGCCAGTCCACTCCCCGTCCGAAAGCAACCCTGTTCTGTCCATCGTGCGGCCACGAAGGACACGCAGTTCACGGATGGGACGTGCGGACGGACTCGACATCGGGCGTGTCCCACCTGCACTGTCCGGATTGCGGCGAACACGTCCACACCTACGGACTCGGTTCGGTGTCGCCACTGACGCGCGGGTTCGCCGCCGAAAGCAGAGTCCAGCCCGCTGCCGACGACTGAGTTCTGTTCTGAGAGGCTGTCAGGTTCTGTTCGCTGCGACGGGTGCCAGCCCCTGCTCTGGTTTCTGGGTCGGTCGTCGGTGTAACGGAGGGGAAGATTCTTATACTGTAACCGCTAACGTTACGTAAATGGACTCCGCCGAACTACTCGATTTGCTCGGGAACGCGAATCGCCGGCGGATTCTGCGTCTGCTCGCCCAGAAACCCTGCTACGTGACGGAAATAAGTGAGTTCCTGGGCGTTAGTCCGAAGGCCGTCATCGACCACCTGCGGAAGCTCGAAGAAGCAGGATTAGTCGAGAGTCGGACCGACGACAGACGACGGAAGTACTTCTCTATCGCCGAGAATCTTCGGCTGGAAGTCAACGTCTCGCCCTACGAGTTTGGCACGAAAAGTGCCTATCCAGCCAGTTCGGCCGTCGATATGACCTCGTGTCGGTATCTCAGTATCGAAGTCAATGGCACCGTCCCGGAGAACGACGACGACGATGCCACGGACCTGCCGGAGTTGGCCGAGACGCTTCAGGAACTCGAGCAGTTGGAGAACGAACTGTCGCTGGCCCAGCGGTTCGTCCAGGGGCGACTCGCAGCAATCCGGGAACGAATCGCCGACGCCATCGCCGACACGAACCCACGGCTTGTGACTGAACTGCTCGCCGCGCTCGCCGAGGACGACCTCGAAACTGAGGCGCTGAGTGAGCGCGTCGAAGCACCAACCGAGGTCATCGAGGACGTGCTCACAAACCTCGAATCGGAAGGCGTCGTCACCCGTGAGAGCGGCGGCTGGCACCTCGGCGATTTATAAGTCGCGGGTCAGTCCGTCCCGGAGGTCCCGACCGAAGTAGTGCCCAAGTCCGCCAGCGAGTGCGCCCGCGGCGAAGCCGACTGCGACCAGCGGGAGGCCGGGACCCAGCAGGGAGAGCGCGAGATTCCCCAGTAGTGCCATCCCACCACCGATGACGCCGCCACTGAGCCCGAGTTCGACGTACCGGCGGGTCGACGTGGCCGTTCCGTACGCGAAGGCTGCGACGAAGATACCCACGAGATTACCGACGATACCGAAGGGGAGCAATCCACCGACGGCCAGTGCACCGACAAGCGTGAGGACGGCCGAGGCGACGAGTGCGCGACTGGAGACGATATCCCCCGCCCGCGACCGGAGTCGACTGGCGAGTCCGGCCGAGTCCGTCTCTGCGGGCGCGTCGTCGAGCGACGTGACTGCGTCGATATCGAGGTCGAGCTCCTCGTCGAGGTCGATTTCCTCCTCGAGTTCGGCGTCACGGTCGAGTTGGCGCTCTCCCTCTGCCATGTTCGTGGATATGGTGGCCACGGTCATTGGTCTTTGGTCGCCGGTCGAGGCAGACGAACGGATGGTTTCAAGTCCGGGCAGGCGGTATCCGAGCGCATGAACCCAGGCGACCGCGTCCGCGTCGACCGCGCGGAACAGACGTTCGAGGGCGTGATGCTCCCCTCCTCGACGCCCGACACTCTCGTCGTGAAACTCGACTCGGGATACAACGTCGGTGTCGACCGCGCCGACGCCGACATCGACCGCCTCGAGTCCGACGTGTACGACATCGAAGACGCGCAGACCGAAGGCACGTCGACCATCGAGTTCGATGACGACCTCCCGACGATTTCGCTCATCTCGACGGGCGGAACCATCGCCTCGACAATCGACTACCGAACCGGCGCGGTGACCGCTCAGTTCGACGCCGAGGACGTGCTCCGTGCGGTGCCGGACCTCGCGGGACTGGCCAACTACCGGGGGCGCGTCGTCGCGAACATCCTCTCGGAGAACATGACCCCTGACGTGTGGCAGGAACTGGCCACCGCCATCCACGAGGAAATCGAGGCCGGTGCGGACGGCATCGTCGTCATGCACGGCACCGACACGATGCAGTTCTCCGCGAGCGCGATGGCGTTCATGCTCGATACGCCCGTTCCCATCGTCTTCACCGGGAGCCAGCGCTCGGCGGACCGTCCCTCTTCGGACAACGTGATGAACGCCGTCTGTGCCGTCGAAGCCGCGAAAAGTGACTGTGCGGAAGTGCTCGTCTGCATGCACGCCGACCAGTCCGACGACCGGTGTGCGCTCCACCGCGGCACCCGTACTCGAAAGAACCACACCTCCCGCCGGGACGCCTTCGAAACCGTCGGCGCGAAGCCGCTCGGCGAAGCCAACTACGAAACCGGCGAGACACCCGAGGTTTCCTTCCGTCGGGAGTACACAGAACGCGGCGAGACAGAACTCGCGCTCCACGACGACCTCGAAACCGACGTGGAACTCGTCAAATTCACGCCCGGAACCGACGCCAGTCGACTCGACGCGGTCGCCGACGCAGCCGGTGTCGTCATCGAGGGCACAGGACTGGGTCACGTCAACACCGACTGGATTTCCGTCGTCGACGACCTCACTGACGCCGGTACCCACGTCGTGATGACCAGTCAGTGTCTCGACGGACGGGTCTGTGACCGCGTCTACGACACCGGCCGAGACCTGCTTGACGCCGGCGTCGTCGAGGGTGAAGACATCCTCCCCGGTACCGCGAAGGTGAAACTAATGTGGGCGCTTGCCAACACCGACGACGTTGCCGACACGATGGGACGGTCACTGGCCGGCGAACTCACCGACCGCTCGGTTCCCTGGGAGTAACGATGGACGGCGTTCGGCAGGCCCGCGCCGACGACCACGACGCCGTTGCCGATTTTACCGAGCGCACCTGGAGCGACCGCGACGTGAGAGACTACATCCCCGACGTGTTTTCCGAGTGGGTCGCGAGCGACGGCCCAGACCAGCGGACTGTCGTCGCCACCGTCGACGACGAACCCGTCGGCCTCTGTCAGGCGCTGTTGCTGAACGACGACGAGGCATGGCTCCAGGGGATGCGCGTCCATCCCGACCACCGCGGCGCGGACCACGGCGAAGCGATGGTGACGGCCCTCCGCTCGTGGTGTCGCGAGCGCGGCGCGACCGTCGCCCGCAACCTCGTCTTCGGGTGGAACGGCGCTGGCATGGGACAGTCTCGTGCGGCCGGCTTCGACCCCGTCACTGCCTGCCGATGGGTCCGCCTTCCACCTGATGAGAGCGCGACTCCCGACGCAACCGTCGTCGACGACCCGGCGACAGCCTGGCGATTCTGGACACACAGTGACGCCCGCGACGCGCTGTCAGGGCTGGCGCGCGCCACCGACGAGGCGTGGGCAGTCTCGGAACTGGACCGCAGTCGACTCGAAACGCTGGCCGTCGACGGGCGGGCGTTCGCACTCGTCGACGACGGCACGCGAGCGATGACTGCCCGCGCCGGGACACGCGAGCGTGACGGCGAGATGGTCGCCGAGTACGTCGTCGGTGCGTGGGCGGACACGGCCGCGGCTGTCGAATTGATGACAGCGATTCAGGCCGATACTGGCACGTGCGGTGCGGACGCAGCACGCGTTCTCGTCCCCGATACCCCCCGATTCGTCTCCGACGCCGCGACGACACGCTGTGAGCTCGGCGATACCACGGACTACGTGTTCGCAGCCGACCTCACCGGCCACAAAGGATGAGTTACCCGCCGCTGACGGGCGGGAAGAGCGCCAGTTCGGTTTCGCCGTCGACGGTCGTCTCCCAGCCGTTGGCCTCGGCAAACGGGTCGCCACCGTCGACGAGCAGTCGGACGTGGTCGTACAGCGTCTCGTCGTCGTCGAGAACCTCCGTCCCCAGGTCGGGATGGGCCTCTAGCAGCGCGTCGAAGGCTTCACGCAGCGTCGCTTCGCCCTCGATGTCGAGGGTTACTCTGTCCTCGCCCGCAGTCTCTGATAACGTCGCGAAGAGTCGCCACTCCATACCTCGACTACTGGTCGCCGAGACAAAGAGCGTTCGCACTCCGGAACCCCACTCGCCGTTTGCGTTTGGAGACTCCTCCCGCTGGTTGGAGTCTCTCTACTCGCGGGTCACTGCGTTCTCCGCTCGTTTTGGGGTCCTCACTTCGTTCGGACTGCCCTACTCGTCAAGCCGCATATCCCCACCCGGACTGTCGGAGATGTCGTCCTCCCAGTCGGCATCACCCGACTCGAACTCCTCCTTCAGCTGCTGGAACGACGACGCACCACCGCCTCCGCCCCCATCGTCATCGTCGTCATCGCCATCCTCCTCGCTATCGTCTTCCTCGTCGTCACCGCCCTCGTCGTCGGCCTCCTCGTCTTCGTCATCTCCCTCGTCGTCGAGTGACAGCCCCTCGTCTTCGCCCTCGTCGAAGCTCAAACTTGACAGGTCGTCGTCCGCATCGTCGTCGAAACTCAGGCTGTCGAGGTCGTCCGAACCAGACCCGCTGTTCTCTTCCTCGAAATCGAGGGTATCGTCGTCGGTCAGGCCGTCGTCGCCTTCGTCGCCGAAACTCAGTCCGTCCAGGTCGTCGTCCGCCTCCTCGACATCGAGTTCGTCGCTGTCGTCACCTGCACCCTCGCTACTGTCCGGCCCAGCAAGGTCCGCACCCGCCTCGGCGAGTGCGTCGTCCAGACCACCCTCACTGAACTCCGACTCGTCGGTAGTGCTGTCGGCAGTCTCAGCTGACTCACCGGAACTGGTGGCGTCCTCGCGTTCCGGCGACTGGCCACCGTTCGCCGCTTCACCCTCGGCCCAGTCAGCGTCGCCGGCTTCGAACTCGTCTTTGAGTTGCTGGAACGACGACCCGCCTGCCTTCCCGGCGGTTGTGTCGTCGCTCTCGTCGGACGCCGCTGCCGCCGGCGGGTCGAAATCAGCAGTCCTGGGTTCGTCGTCCGTGTCGGTCGATTCCTCCGTCTCCTCGGAATCGGTCTCCGGCTCATCAGCGGTCGTCGCCGCTTCGTCCGCCGCGCTCGTGGCCTCGGACTCACCGGCAGCGTCTGGCCGGGCAGACTGGTCCGTGGTAGATTGACGCTCTGCGGGAGGGGGCGCTGTGGCTGCACCGTCGTCGGACTGAGGTGAGTGTTGTGACTGCGTCGACGGGTCACTCACCAGCGCGGGGTCGAGCGGGTTCGCAGCGACTTCCAGCCGCCGGAGCGCGTCGGGGCGGGCGATGGCAAAGACCACGTCGCCGGGTGCGAGGACGGTCGAAGGGTCGGCCAGCGCCCGCGGCTTCTCCCCGTCGGGTTTGACCGCGACGACCAGAAGGTCGAGTGCGCCAATCGGCAGTCCGTGGAGCGGGCTCCCTGCCTCGACGGTCACGGAACTGAACGTCTCGTCGGCCGCACGGAGCAGGGAGGCAAACTCTCGGTCAGGGCGGTCCTCGACGGGCAGGGTCACCAGCCGATACTCCGTCGTCGGGTCGATTTTCTGCGTGTCGGCGGCGTCGATGGCGATGGTGACGGTGTCCTCTGCAACGCCACGCAGTTCCGCCGTCAACACGCGGCGCATCGGGTCGGTCTCCCAGACCTGGACCAGGTCGCCCGCGCTCGCGGCGAACGCCGGGTCGGCGCGGATGGCGACGGCGTTGGTCGCCGGTGGGAGCGTCGGTCCGATGCCAGCCGCGCGACTCCCGAGTGCGAGATATTCGACGGTGCCGTCGGCGGCGAGTTCGATGTCGACGTGGCCGACGCCGTAGTCCGCTTTGAGTCGAGTGACCAGGCGGTCGCGGAGTTCGTCGACGGTGAGCCGCCGCGGGAACAGGAACGTCTTGCCCGCGAGCGTCTCCCTGGTTTCGTCCGGGACGGGGTCGTAGCCGACGACGTCGTCGATGTCAGTCGGGAGTTCGACGGCGATGACGCGTCCGACTGACTGGACCAGTCGCCCGACATCGCTCTCTACGTCGGCGAGTTTCTCGTCGAGAAACAGCTCCGTCCCGGACCAGTCGCCGGCCCAGTGGCCGAGCGTCGCACCGCCAGCGCCCGCGAGGAACGCGACGATGTTGAACAGCGCGACCTCGATTTCAGTCGGCGCGCTGCTCCCGCCGATGACCTGCCCGAGAGCTGTCGTCGTGTTCAGGTAGACTGCAACGCCACTCAAACCGACGAGGAGAGCGAGGCCGCGCGGAATCTCCTCGCGGACGTACCAGCGATAGACGAACGCGGCAATCGCCGCGAGCGTTCCGGCGAAAATCGCCAGCCCACTCAGCTGTGCGATGAGTTCGCTCACCTGCGAGACAGTCACCATCAGTCGTCACCTCCTGGAACGCGGTCGGTGGTGCTGACCGCGCCCGAAAACGTCTCCAGTTCGTCGCGAGTTCCCACGGCGAACAGTTCGTCGCCCTCCTCGAGGGCGGTTTCACCGCGCGGAGCCACGACCCATCCCTCGGCGGTCCTGACCGCGAAAACGGCGACACCGTAGGCGTCCCGGAGGCCAGCAGCGCCGAGCGTTCGGCCGGCAAGTGTACTCCCGGCACGGACCGTGAACCGCCGAAAACGCTTGTCCGCGCGGCGCAACAGCGAGATGACCTCGTACTCGCGGCGCGTCCCGCGGGATTCGACGACCACTTTCGCGCGGTCCGCCCGGAGCAGCGGTTGCACGTCGGTCCGTGTGACAGCAACGGTCACCCGACCCTCGCCGCCGTCGGTCGTCGGCGCGCGCACCGGTTTCGGAACCGTCTCGTCGTCTGTCTCGTCCGGACTCGATGGTTCAGGGTCGCCAGTGGCGTCGTCGCCGGTCGTTCGCTCGCTGTCGCCGGTGTTCGCACTGACGACGGTGCCACGGACTTGTGCGTTCGGCGTGATGACAGTCACCTCGTCACCACGGGCCAGCCCGGTCGGGACGAGCCCGGAGACGGAGACTGCGTGGCGGTTGTCGCTGATTCGTTTCGAGAGGCCGGAGAACGGCGGGGCGGCGACCAACGTCGCCCGGCCGCGTTCGTCGATAGAGACCGACACGTCACCGAGGTCGTATTCGGTGGTGAGGCGGTCGGCCATTCGCTGTTCGAGTTCGTCGATGCGCAAGTCGACGGGGAATGTAAACTCGGCGTTGCGCAGGTCCGCACGAAGGTCTTCCGGGAGCGGTGGATACCCCTCTATGTCCGCGACCTCGCCGACGACGCGAATCCGTACCTCGTCGCCGCTGCCGATGAGGTCGGCGAAATCCTTCGAGAGCGTCCGGGGTCGAAAGTCAGAGAGCGAGAGTCGCTTGGGGAGTGTCGCACCGAGATTATCACCGCGATTATGGGCGTACATCGAAATCATGCTGACAACGACGATAGCGGTGACGATGCGGGGTGCGTTGGGTGAACTCGTAATCGAGCGGTCCGCAATCGCGAGCAGTCCGCCGTTGACACCGGCGAGTGCAATCGCGAGCACGGCGACACCGAATCCAGGCAGAGTTACGTTCGTGACGTATTTGAAGACGAAACCGAGTGCCCAGGAGATGAGCGCGGGAACCATCCCGACCAGCAATCCAAGATAGATACCGAGCAGTATCTCCACGGGCAGCGACGCCATACGTTGGCACACGCAGCCCCACAGTAAAGGACTGTCGCACCGTCAGACGCCCGCCGCACAGATGGCAGCACACTTTAGCCGGCCAGCCGTGAGCACGAGTACATGGCCGAGGACGGACCGACCCGCAGACAGGTGCTGGGAACCCGGACAGCCGTCCTACTGGCCACTGCTGCAGCCGTGCTCTCGCTGGCGACGGGCATCGCCAACATCACCGTCCAGCAGACCACCGGTCCGCTCGCGGACTACATTCCACCAGCAATCCAGCAAGCGGCCGGATTTACCGGCACGCTGACCGGATTTCTCCTGTTGACCAGCGCGTACGAGCTCCGGCAAGGCTATCGCGTCGGCTGGTACGCGACGGTCGCACTGCTTCCGATTACCGCCGTCCAGGGGCTCGTCCAGGGGAGCGTCTTCTCGCTCCCGCTGGTCGTGCTGTCGGTGCTCTCGCTGCCGGCGCTGCTGGTGAACTACCGCCGGTTCGACCGGAAGACATCGTTCTCGACGGCGCAGCTCGCGGCCACCGTCTCACTGGTGGGCACGCTCGTCTACGGGACAGCGGGCGCGTACGCCCTCCGGGAGGAGTTTGCCGGCGTCGCGTCGCTGACCGACGCGCTCTACTACACCGTCGCCACCGCCAGCACCGTCGGGTACGGCGACGCTGCCCCGCAGTCGGCACAGGCCCGCCTGTTCGGTATCTCACTCATCGTCCTCGGAACGGCCAGCTTCGCGCTGGCACTCGGGTCGGTGCTCGGCCCGGCAATTCAGGCCCGCTTTTCGCGTGCACTCGGAACTATGACTACAACACAGTACGACCTCTACGAGAACCACGTCGTTGTCCTCGGCTACGGCGACCTGACAGAACCGCTCGTCGAAGAACTCCGTGACGGCAACACCAAGTTCGTCATCATCACGCCAGACAGCAGCCGCGCGGCGGCGCTCCGCGACCAGGGGTTCGACGTCCTCGTCGGTGACCCGAGCGACGAGGAACCGCTGGAAGATGCCGGAGTCGGGCACGCCCGCGCCATCATCGCGGCGACCAACGACGACGCCGACGATGCCTTCGCAATCCTAACTGCGCGGGAACTCAACCCCGACGCTCGTATCGTCGCTGCCGCGACGAACCGGGACAACGTCGAGAAACTCCGGCGGGCCGGTGCCGATACCGTCCTCAGTCCAGCCCTCATTGGCGGACGACTCTTGGTGCGGTCGGCCCTCGGTGAGTCCGACGTGGAGGATATCGCCGAACGGATGATGGAAGAGTAACGGGTTTTACACGGTCGTTTTGAATGACAGCGTTATTTCGTCCAGGAATGCATTAGCGCCAGCCATTCATATTGCAATCCAGTGAGTGTGTTGGAGACAAACATTCCCTAAATTATGGAGAGTTTTGAAGGAAATTCAAAGTGTTTAGAGCATATTTTCACCAATAGTATGGCACTATATCCCGCAGAAAGTTTAAATACATGCAGAGAGTTTGGTTGATGTGAGAGCATAATGTCATTCAGGTCCCTCATGACGGCCATGACGCTGTATCGGAGCCAAACAATCACGCTCGAACAGGCAGCAGACAGGAGCAATGTCTCGCCGGCAAAGATGGAGTCAGAGTTGCGCTCGCGCGGTATCCCGGTCCGTGACGAGAGCCAGGATTCTCGGGCCAGTCTGTGACAGGAGCGAGTGGACACAGTGTCGTGAGACGACGAGATCAGCAAAAAATAACCGGTGCTACCGGGAGCGTACAGAGAGGTTTTATCACGACTGTACAACCGAAAATGACGTATTCAGCGGCAACAGCAGCAGTCGATGGGGTGTCCAAATCGATACTGTACTGTTCAGGTTGTGAACACCGGAGCCGGTACGACGGTGACTGGGTCCGTGTCGAGACTGCCGGCACACGCCACTACTGCTGCCCAGAGTGTGGAACAGAGATTACGGCCCGACCGACAGAACCCATCACAGATGGCAATCAGACAACACCGGACTTCTGGCAGACCTGGGAGAAAAGTATCCAGGCGTGGCAGGAGTTCTGGCAACAGATACTGAGTCCTGGGTAACTCGATTTCCTCTGGCCTCGGTGAGTTTTCGTCCCACCCAATTGGAACGAATTCAACTGGGGGCCGGAACTTGCCAGCGTGCGGTGCTCAGGTCCCGGCTGGCGTCGTTGCGAACGGAAGCAGTGAATCGACGAGCCACGGGAACGGGTCCTGTTCGTAGGGCCACTGACCACACTCCGATTTGTACAGCGTGCCACCAGTCGTCATCTCGAAGTACTTCTGTTTGTGGCCAAGGCGGTAGTGACAGAGCTCCGGTTTCAGCTTCTCCCAGTAGATCGTCTGCATCGACGGCGAGGCGGGCGGATCCGGCGGAAGCGCTTCGTAGTTGGGGACGTAGTGCTCGTCTTCGAGGTCTTCTATCTCGTCTTTGACTGGCGTGACCGAGCCCTCGTTCCAGTACATCGTCGTCACCACGAGAACGATGAGACAGCCAGCGATGAGCGACCGACGGGAAGGAACCGAGACGCTGGCAGTGAGGAGGCCAACGCCGAGTGCAACGAACAAAAAGAGCAAGACGAGTTCGATAGCGCCCTGAAACTCCAGAAATACCTGGAAGAAGTAGAGTGTCCCGCCAGTGGCGACCCACCAGTACTCGCGCCAGTTCTCGCGGACACCACAGACCCAGCCGATGGCGGCGACGGGGACCAGCAAAACACTGGGCCCCAGTTCGACGAGCGTCGTGAGAGAGCGACTCAAAAGCGTGTATCGCTCGACGCCGTAGATGGGAGCGAGGACGACCTCGACGAAAAGCGGGATGACAGTGCCAGTCAGGACGAACGGAAGAACGGTCAGCGCGGCGACAGCGACACCGCCAGCGATGGTACGACCCGCAGCCCGGACACCCTCGCGCTGGAGCGCCATCCCGACGACGAGGAAGGCGAGCGGACCAGCGAGGTGCCAGAAGCCCGTCGCGAGGGCAGCGACGACGCCGCTGAGAAGGTGACGGTCCTCGACAGCGAAGTAGAGTGCCGCCGCGCCGCAAAGAAAGGCGAAGTACTTCGGCCGGATACCGGCGTATGGGAAGGTGTAGACGGAGGTGAGTACGAGAATCGACGCGGCAGCGGTGACGCTGGCGAAGCCGTCGTCGGTCAGCCGGTGGGTCGTCAGTCCGACGAAGACGAGTCCGCCGACGACGGCTGTGACAGCCGCGAGCACGCCGTAGACGTGGAGCAAAGCCATGTTTCCAAAGGAGAAGAAGGCGAGGATGCCCGACAACCAGAAGATGAGCGGGGGTTTGAGGTCCCAGATATCGACGTACAGCGTCGCTCCCTGTCCCATGTACCAGCCGCCGTGCTGGAAGAGTGCGGAATCCTTGTTGACATAGAAGGGGTCAAGGGCAAACCGAATCGTCGTCGCGAGCGCCACGACGGCGACGGCTCCGACGACGAGTATCGGCCACCAGTTGTCCGAAATCCAGTCGTTGAATTCCCGGGAGGAATCGAGTGGCAGGTCGCCGACGGCCCTCATATCACAGCGCACGTTTTCCTCGGTCACTTAAGTCAGTTTGCAAGTCTCGTCGTTTCAGCAGAGCTAGAAAATAATCCTTTTGTAGCCGCTTCCCGCATGCAGATTCGATGGGATTCCGGCCCGGGTGGGTCAATCGGGCGAAAGGGCAGTTTCTCTCAGATATCCGTGAGGACCCGTATCTGGCGTACGTGCTGATTGGGACGCTAGTACTCGCAGGGTTCTGGTTCTGGCACCGGATTCCGATTTTCACGACGTGGGACGAACACGACCGGGTGCTCGACCCGCTGGTCGCGTACAGTTCCGTCATCAACGACCCCAGTCTGGAGGGACTTCGGGAGGGGATCACGTGGGGACGCGAGCCGTGGGGCGGGACCTTCTATCTGTACGCGCTGGCAGTGTTGCCGGTCGTGATTGGGGCGGCAGTGACGGGTAGTATCGACGCCATCGCCGGGATCGGCTTACCGGAGTACACCTACGCCCACTACGAGGTCTGGGCGGAGACGCCCCGCTGGGTGTGGACGTGGAGTCTCGTCTTCGTCCGCCTGACCAACGTCATTTTCGCCGTCGGGGCGGTGTATCTCACCTACCGAACAGGGACCGAAATCTGGGACCGGGCGACGGGACGGCTGGCTGCAGTCATGTTGATGCTGACGTTTGGCTTTCTCAAACTCGCCAAGGAGGGCGGTGAGGACATGCCGGCGACGTTTTTCGTCTTGCTGTCGGCGTACTTCCTCGTCCGATACGTCAACTCCGGCACAGACCGCCGACTGTACGAGGCGAGCGCCGCCGGTGGCGTCGCGCTCGTGTTCAAACTCACCGCCGCGCCAATCGTCTTCGCTATCGGGCTGGCACACCTGCTGAAAACCCGCTCTGACGAGGGGTCCTGGCTGGCTGCGTTCTGGCGACCGCGGTTTCTGATAACGGGAGCCGGTATCGGGTTCGTCGTCCTGTTGCTTGGTTTCCCGTCGTTGCTCGCCGGAGACTACCGACACGTCGCCTCGCGGCTGTTCCTGAGCGCTGGCGAAAAGGTCGGAAACCAGATGGGACCGACTGCACCGACGTGGTGGTGGTTCCTCCGCACGTACCTCAGCGGGTTTGGCATCCCGCTCTTTGTCGGCACATTCGCCGGCGTCATCGGGAGTCTCTACGTTCTCTGGAAGCAGGTCAGTTCACTCGCTTCGCTTCGGGCGCGTGCCCCGCAGGTCGATAGCGTCGCGCTCCTTCTCGGGATACTCGGCCTCTTTCTGGTGCTCGTCTCGACGTGGCACGACTGGCGCGTCCACCACATCTTGCCGACGTTCCCCTTCATTATGCTTCTCTCTGCGGGGGCGTACACGCGCTTTGCCGACTCCCGACCGACAGTCACGCGAGTGGCGCTTGCGGTCGTCCTCGTCACGACGGCTATCTACGCCGGCGTCGGGACGGCCGGCTACGCCTCGATGCCGCGCGACGACGCCGTGCGGTGGCTCAACGAGAACGCCGACCGGGACGCGACGATGGAGACGTACTACCACGGTTTCATCGAGAACGCCATTCCTCACTGGATGACCATCAACCCGCTCTGGGCGGACGAGAACACCAGCGCCATCGACCCCTGTCCCAAGTACATCCAGGTAGGGTACAAGGAGTTGCTCTACCTGCAGGATATCCCCGAGGACCAGCTCGCGGCCGACGTGGACACCAACGTCACAGAGCGAGCGGCGTACATCCGCGCGCTGCTCGACGGTGAGTACAACTACAAAATCGTCGCCGAGTTCGGACCGCGACCGAAGAACTTCGTCCCCGAGCGCCCGACACCGGGGTCGCTGGCGGACCTGATTCCGCTGGGGATTCATCCCCACAGCGACCAGTACGGCGACGAGCAGGAGCTCTCGGTCAACCAGTACGTCGCCATCATGGAACTGCAGGGTCCGTGCGTCGAGTCGCGTGACCCGCCGTGGTCGGGTGGTTAGTTCCGGTCGACGATTGCCACGTCGGTGTCGATAGCGTCGCTGTCGATGCGCTCGAACGTCGGCGGTGAGATGAACCGGGAGGCGGCACTGCGGTCCTGGCTGGCACCCAGCAGGATGAGGTCGTACTCGTGGTCGTGACGGGTGAGGAACGTCTCGATTTGTGTCTGTGAAACGCGCGTCTCGATGTTCCCCTCGAACGTCTCGACGAGGGTGGCCAGTTGCTCCTCGGCAGCACGGCGCTTCTGGCTGTCACTGATGCAGGTTCCGACGCTGACCTGGCCGGTCTTGCCGGCGAGTCTCGTCGCGAAATCGACCATACTGGTTGCGACGCCGCTCGGCCCACGGACCGGGACGAGAATGCGCCGCCAGCGCGTCCGGTTGGCCGCCGACCGGTGGACGACGACGTCGAGGTCGCTGCTAAAGAGGTCCCGGACGAACTGTGTGACCGTTCCGTAGTGGGTCTCGTACGGCGTCGCGATGAGGTCGCAGCTTGCCTCGTGAGCCGTCTGGACGACCGTCTGTGCGGCGTCGTTACCCTCGGCGGCGACGACGACCTCACAGGGGACGCCCACTTGGGTCTCGATGCGGTTTGCCCGTGCTTCGAGCGCGCTGACGGCCCCGGAGACAGCCTCGCCACCGCCAAGCGAATCCAGCGGGTCCCGTCCCTCGTTGTCGAGCTGTTCACCCACCGTTTCGACGCCGACGAGACGCGTTTCACCGTGGTCGCGCAACAGCGAGCGTTCGGCTCTGGCGATCTGTTCGTCGTCGACGATATCGAGCAGGACGACTTTCCCTGCACGGTGGGCAGCGGCGAGCCGTGCCCCCAACATTGCCGTCTCGGCAGCCGTCTCACCTCGCATCGGGACGAGAACGTGGTCGTCACCCCGCGTCGATTCGTAGAGATACCGGGCGCGCTGCTCGTACACCAGCTGTCGCCAGCCCTCGAAGGCCAGCGCGACGATGCCACTGCTCGCAGCGATGCTCAGGACGTACACTTCCGGGTTGTCTATCTGCGCGTAGACAAACAGCGTCAGCAGTGCCGTCGAGAACGCCGCGGGTTCCTCGATGTCGAGTGCCCACGTCACCGCACCGGTGAAGAAGATGCTCAACGCCGCACCGACAGCGTGAATCTCCCCTGGCTGGGGCGCATAAAAGAGCGCAGATGCCACGCCGACGGCGACCCAGCCACACACCGCACCGACGGTCAGTCCACCCACAAACCGGAGCGGCGAGGCGTACTTGCCTTCGGGGTTGGCAAAGAGCGTGTACGCACCCGAGGCAAGCGGCGGATATAGCAGAAAGG
>JAZKTK010000053.1:0-19964 GCA_036625595.1 Haloarculaceae archaeon
TCCAGATGAAGGGGTTGATGCGGTCGTAGACCTTCGAGAGGTACTTGTAGAACGTCCGGGCACGTGACTTGTTTTCGAGGACGCCCATCGATACGAGCTTGGTGCCTCATCGTGATAATACCCCGGATTCCGGCCGCAGAGCCGTAACAGGGTCTGCTCGCTAACGGAGATTCACCACTCTCCTGGGGGACCGTGACGTGCCCACACGCACGAGGAGGCTTCGCAACTATGAAATAGGCGTTCGTGGTACATTCGGACGATTGAGGAATGCCAGAGACACAGGTACTCGAGCGCATCAAGGACGCCGAGCGTGAGGCCGAGGAAATTGTCGCCGAAGCCGAACAAGAGGCCGACGAGCGCATCCAGGAGGCCCGCGAAGAGGCCGACCGGATTCGCGAGGAAGCCCGCGAAGAGGCCGAGGCAGCGGCCACCGAGCGTCTCGACGATGCCAACGCCGACATCGAGGACGACCGAGAGCAAATCCTCGAAGAGGGCCGTAAAGAGCGCGAGAGCCTCGAAGCGGCCGCCGAGGAGCGCGTCGACGACGTGACCGACTACGTGATAGACCTGTTCGAGGAGGCGGTACATGCTCAGACCTGAACGGATGAGCCGCGTCTCGGTGACCGGGTCCAAACGCGTCATCGACGATGTCATCGAGACGGTGCACGGCCTCCGACTGCTCCACGTCACGGAGTACGACGGTTCGTGGGAGGGCTTCGAGCCCGGCAACCCACAGGAGGGTGCCGACGAGGCATCCGGGAAGCTCGTCACCGTTCGCGCGCTGAAGTCCACACTCGGAGTCACCGAGGAGGATGCCGGTCCGAGCAACCAGATCGTCACCGGCGAGGCGCTCGAGGAGCAACTCGAGGAGATTCGCCAGGACGTCAACGAACTTGACGACCGACGTGACAATCTTCGCGGTGACCTCCGCGCTGTCGAGGAACAGATCGACACGATGGAGCCGTTCGTCGACCTCGGCATCGACCTCGACTTGCTTCGGGGCTACGACTCGCTCGCGGTGCGGGTCGGTCAGGGCGATGTCGAGACGATTACCGATGCACTCGCCGAGAGCGACATCGACACGTTCGAGGTTTTCGCCGACGCTGGCACTGTCGCCGTCTTCGCACACACCGACGAGGACACCCTGCAGGACGTACTCGTCAACGCGAACTTCACCGCAATCGACGTTCCTGAAGGTGACGGTGACCCCTCGGAGTATCTCGAAGAGCTCCGTCACCGGAAACAGCAACTCGAATCGAAGCTCACCACCGTCGAGGACGAAATCGAAGAGATGCGCCTCGACGTCGGTGGCTTCCTGCTCGCGGCCGAGGAGGAACTGACCATCGAGGTGCAAAAGCGAGAGGCTCCTCTCACCTACGCGACGACCGAGAACGCCTTCGTCGCAGAGGGGTGGATTCCCTCCGAACAGGTCCCCGAGTTCGAGAGCACACTCCACGACGCGGTCGGTGACCACGTCGAGATTGCAGAACTCGAACGGGCCGAGTACGACGACGACGGTCACGTCGTCGACCACGAACAGATTGAACAGGGCGGTGAACCCGGAAGTCAGCCGACTGCCGCAGACGGCGGCGACGAAGACGTGGCTGCTGACGGCGGCGAGCAGAAAGCTCGCGCAGATGGGGGAACTGTCACCATGGGCGCAGACGACCCGCCGGTCGTGCAGGACAACCCCGGCAGTGTCAAACCTTTCGAGGCGCTGGTCGAGGTCATCAACCGGCCGAAATACTCGGAACTCGACCCGACCCTCATCCTCTTCCTGACGTTCCCGGCCTTCTTTGGGTTCATGATCGGGGACCTCGGCTACGGGCTCCTCTACATGGGAATCGGCTACTGGCTGGTTTCGTCCTTCGACAGCGACATCGTGAAGAGTCTCGGTGGTGTTGCGCTCTGGGCCGGTGGCTTTACGGCCATCTTCGGTGTCCTGTACGGCGAGTTCTTTGGACTCCACCAGCTCGGCGAAATCGTCTGGGGCGGTAGCCCACCGATTCACAAGGGTCTCCAGCCGCACTACGTCTACTACGCGTACGCGTGGCTGCTGATTAGCGCCATCGTCGGCGTCCTGCATCTCGTCGTGGGACGCATCTTCGACTTCGTGAACAACCTCCACCACGGCGTCGGCGAGGCGTTCATGGAGAGTTTCTCCTGGATTATCATGACCGTCAGTCTGTGGGTGTGGGTGTTCACCCGCACTGCCACGCAGGCGAAACCGAACTTCATGTGGGAAGTCTTCGCGACCGAGGGTGTGACCAACCCGGTGACCGGAGAGGTCATTCAGAACGTCGCGATTCCGCTCGGCTTTACCGGGTTCGAGCGCGTCGGGCTGTTCACCATCCCGCTCGGTGGGTTCGACCTCGTCGTCGACCCCGGTCTGCTCGGTATCTTCGTGGGACTCGGTCTCGTCGTCGCCGCAGAGGGTGGCATCGGCCTCATCGAGTCCATCACCGAGACGTTCGGGCACGTCATCTCCTACACACGGATTGCGGCAGTCCTCCTGGCCAAGGCCGGGATGGCACTGGCCGTGAACCTGCTCGTGTTCGGCGCGACGCTGCACGACGGTGAGTTCCACTTCATCTTCTTCATGGACGGCGCACCGAACCCCGACTACGTCGTCTTCGCCGGTCTCGTCAACGGGGAGGGCGCGGCGGCACTCATCGGTGGTACCATCGCGGGTATCATCGTGCTCGTGCTGGGGCACCTGCTGGTGCTCGTCCTGGGGATTACCTCTGCCGGCCTGCAGGCAGTCCGCCTGGAGTACGTCGAGTTCTTCGGGAAGTTCTACGAAGGTGGCGGCAAGGCCTACTCGCCGTTCGGTCACGAACGCGAGCACACCAGCGAGTAAGCGCACGATTCGGCACTTTTCGCATTTTCCTTCGTGAGTAGTAACAACGCTCGCACCTGCTAGACCGGCGACTGGTATCAGTTGACATACTCGGCAGAGAGGCCCGCTAAACCGCCTGAAACGCAATCTGATGAGTCAGTTTGGGAAGTTTTATGACTGTGGTGGAGCGACATACGCTTGTTCGAAACCGAGCAACCCGAGGACTACAAAATTATGAGTGTACTCGCAACTACGTTGAGCGTCGTATTGGCTAACGCAACCGCAGCCGGTTCTGCCGAACCCGCAATCCCGCCACTCGCAGGCGCAGCCCTCGCCGTCGGGCTGGCCGCATTCGGTGCTGGATACGCAGAGCGTGGTATCGGTGCTGCTGCTGTTGGAGCAATCGCAGAGGACGATGACATGTTCGGTCGGGGCCTGATTCTTACGGTCCTTCCGGAGACACTTGTCATCCTGGCACTGGTCGTCGTGTTCCTCACGCTGTAAGCGCCCCCCTTCTCGTATATCATTCATGAGCCTCGATACAGTCGTAGAGGACATCCGAGACGAAGCGCGCGCGCGTGCGGAGGAGATACGCGCCGAGGCCGATTCGGAGGCCGAAGAGATACTTGCGGAGGCAAAAACCGACGCAGAAGAGATTCGCGAAGAGCGCGAAGCAGAAGTTGAGCGTGAAATCGAACAGAAGCGCGAACAGAGCCTCTCCAGTGCGAAACTGGAGGCAAAGCAGAACCGTCTCGAAGCGAAACGAGACATTCTGCAGGACGTTCGCGCCGATGTTGAAGCCGCAATCGCCGACCTCGAGGACGGCCGCGAGGAGCTGACCCGAGCACTGCTCGACGACGCTGCGACAGAGTTCGAGGACGGCGTCACCGTCGAAGTCTACGGTCGTGGAGACGACCAGGACCTGCTGGAGTCGATTCTCGAAGAGTACGATGGCTTCGAGTACGCCGGGGAGTACGAGTGTCTCGGCGGCGTGGTCGCCGAGAGCACGGCGTCCCGGGTTCGCGTCAAGAACACCTTCGACTCTATCCTCGAAGAGGTGTGGGAGGACAACCTCCGAGAAATCAGCGAACGCCTCTTTGAAGACCAATGAGCACGCGCACCGAACAGACACGGGAAGCAGGCAACTACGAGTACGTGACCGCTCGCGTCCGGTCGCGACGAGCTTCGCTGTTCGACGACGACGATTACCGGAAGCTCATCCGGATGGGCACCAGCGAGATTGCCCGTTTCATGGAGGAGACCGAGTACGAGAGCGAGATGAACGCACTCGGCTCCCGGTACAGCGGTGTCGACCTCGTCGAGTACGCCCTGAACCGCAATCTCGCGAAACACTTCGAGGACCTGCTTCGGTTCTCCGAAGGGCGGTTGTACGACCTTCTGGCCCGCTATCTCCGGAAGTTCGACGCGTGGAACGTGAAGACAATCATCCGTGGCCTGTACTCCGGTGCCGACCGCGAAGAGATCGAAGACGACCTCATCCGCGCCGGGGAGTTCTCCGAGAAACAGCTCGAACGACTGCTGACTGCCGAAGAAATCGACGAGGTAGTCGGCGTTCTGTCGGGCACGATGTTCGAGGACGAACTGAGCGATGCACTCGAGGTGTACGAAGACACTGGCACGCTGGTCGCACTGGAGAACGCCGCCGACCGTGCGTTCTACGAGACGCTACTGGCCGGCCTGCCCGACACCGTCGAGGGTGACTCCCCGACCGGGCTGTACCTGGAGTTCCTCCGGGCGGAAATCGACTTCCGAAACCTCCGGAACGCGCTCCGAATCGCCCGCAGCGGTGCCGACCTCGACCCCTCGGAGTACTACATCGAGGGCGGACGCCTCTTCAACCCCGAGGAGATTCGACAGCTCGTCGGCAATCTGGACCAGCTTGTCGAGCACATCCGACAGAGTACCTACGGTGAGGACCTGGACGAGGCACTCGACGACCTGGCCGACGCCGACGCACTCATCGAGTTCGAGCACGCACTCGATGCGGCACTGCTCGAGTACGCAGACCAGCTGTCGAACCGGTATCCGCTGTCGGTCTGTCCCGTCCTCTCGTATATCCTCGCCAAGGAGCGCGAGGTCGACAACATCCGCGCCATCGCACGCGGACGCGAGGCGGGACTCGAGCCAGAAGCGATCGAACAGGAACTGGTGATGCTATGAGTCAGGAAATCGCAGTTATCGGGTCTCCGGATTTCACCACCGGGTTCAGACTCGCCGGCGTCCGCAAGTTCGCCGAAATTCCGGACGACGAGAAAGACGCCGAACTCGACGACGCAGTCGAGGAAATACTGACGAACGACGATGTCGGTATCGTCGTGATGCACGACGACGACCTGGACCACCTCTCGCGGGGTGTCCGCCAGGATGTCGAGACGAGCGTCGAACCAGTGCTGGTGGCACTGGGTGGCGGTGCGGGAAGCAGCGGCCTGCGAGAGCAGATCAAACGAGCCATCGGAATCGACCTGATGGAGGAAGACTAAATGAGTCAAGCAACAGAGTCTGACGTCCGTGAAGACGGCGTCATCGAAAGCGTAAGTGGCCCCGTCGTGACCGCGAAGGATCTCGACGCACGGATGAACGACGTTGTGTACGTCGGTCACGAGGGCCTGATGGGCGAAGTTATCGAAATCGAAGGGAACCTGACCACAATTCAGGTGTACGAGGAGACCTCCGGTGTTGCCCCGGGCGAACCCGTCGAGTCGACGGGTGCGCCCCTCTCCGTCGACCTCGGTCCGGGCATGCTGGATTCCATCTACGACGGCGTCCAGCGCCCGCTGGACGTGCTCGAAGAGAAGATGGGCTCGGCGTTCCTCGACCGTGGTGTCGACGCACCGGGTATCGACCTGGAGAAGACCTGGGAGTTCACTCCCGAGGTCGAGGAAGGCGACGAGGTCGAAGCCGGCGACATCGTCGGTATCGTCCCCGAGACGGCGAGTATCGACCACAAAGTGATGGTCCCGCCGGATTACGAGGGCGGCGAAGTCGTCGCTGTCGAGTCCGGTAACTTCGACGTCGAGACGACGGTCGTCGAACTCGACAACGGCGAAGAGATTCAGATGCGCCAGGAGTGGCCGGTCCGTGAGGCCCGCCCGAGCGTCAACAAGCAGACGCCGACGGAGCCGCTCACGTCTGGTCAGCGTATCCTTGATGGCCTCTTCCCGCTCGCGAAGGGTGGGACGGCCGCGATTCCCGGTCCGTTCGGATCGGGCAAGACCGTTGCCCAGCAGTCACTGGCGAAGTTCGCAGACGCGGACATCGTCGTTTACATCGGCTGTGGCGAACGTGGCAACGAGATGACTGAGGTCATCGACGACTTCCCGGATCTGCCGGACCCACAGACTGGCAACGCGCTGATGGCACGGACTTGCCTCATCGCCAACACGTCGAACATGCCCGTCGCCGCACGTGAATCCTGCGTGTACACGGGAATCACCATCGCGGAGTTCTACCGCGACATGGGATACGACGTGGCGCTGATGGCCGATTCCACCTCACGGTGGGCCGAGGCCATGCGTGAAATCTCCTCCCGACTCGAAGAGATGCCCGGTGAAGAGGGCTACCCGGCGTATCTGGCCGCCCGCCTCAGCGAGTTCTACGAGCGGGCTGGTTACTTCAAGAACATCAACGGCACCGAAGGGTCCGTCTCGGTCATCGGGGCCGTCTCGCCGCCCGGCGGGGACTTCTCCGAGCCGGTGACCCAGAACACGCTGCGTATCGTCAAGACATTCTGGGCGCTGGACGCCGACCTCGCCGAACGGCGTCACTTCCCGGCTATCAACTGGGACGAGTCCTATTCGCTGTACCGCGAACAGCTCGACCCGTGGTTCGTCGACAACGTCGCCGACGACTGGCCCGAACAGCGCCAGTGGGCAATCGACGTGCTCGACGAAGAGGGCGAACTGCAGGAGATCGTTCAGCTGGTCGGAAAGGACGCGCTGCCGGAAGACCAGCAGCTGACGCTCGAGGTTGCACGGTTCCTCAAGGAGGCGTGGCTCCAGCAGAACGCGCTGCACGACGTCGACCGCTACTGCCCACCGGAGAAGACCTACCTCATTCTCGGTGCGATCAAGACGTTCAACGATGAGGCCTTCGACGCACTCGATGCTGGCGTGCCGGTCGAGGAGATTACGGACGTCGACGCGCTCCCGCGGCTGAACCGTATCGGCACGACGCCGGACGACGAGGCCGACGAGTTCGTCGAGGAACTCGAGGCGGACATCTCTGAACAGATCCGCGCACTCTACTAACAATGAAAGAATACCAAACTATCACGGAAATCAGCGGACCGCTGGTCTTCGCCGAAGTCGACGAACCCATCGGCTACAACGAAATCGTCGAGATCGAGACGGCCGACGGTGACGTTCGTCGTGGACAGGTGCTCGACACCTCAAGTGGGACCGTTGCCATCCAGACCTTCGAGGGAACCGGTGGCATCGACCGCAACTCGTCGGTGCGCTTCCTCGGCGAGACCATGAAGATGCCCGTCACTGAGGACCTCCTCGGTCGCGTCCTCGACGGGTCGGGCAACCCCATCGACGGCGGCCCGGACATCGTACCGGACGAGCGCCGAGACATCGTCGGTGAGGCGATTAACCCCTACTCCCGGGAGTACCCAGAGGAGTTCATCCAGACCGGAGTTTCGGCCATCGACGGCATGAACACGCTGGTTCGTGGCCAGAAGCTCCCGATTTTCTCGGGCTCCGGTCTCCCGCACAACGACCTCGCACTCCAGATTGCACGGCAGGCGACGGTGCCAGAGGAAGAAGAAGGCGAAGGTGAGGAATCCGAATTCGCAGTCATCTTCGGCGCGATGGGCATTACTGCGGAGGAGGCAAACGAGTTCATGGACGACTTCGAGCGCACCGGTGCACTCGAACGCTCCGTCGTCTTCATGAACCTCGCAGACGACCCCGCAGTCGAGCGGACGGTCACGCCGCGCCTCGCACTGACCACCGCCGAGTATCTCGCCTTCGACAAGGGGTATCACGTCCTGGTCATCCTGACGGACATGACCAACTACTGTGAGGCCCTGCGTGAAATCGGTGCCGCGCGTGAAGAGGTTCCGGGTCGTCGTGGCTACCCCGGATACATGTACACCGACCTCGCACAGCTCTACGAACGCGCCGGCCGTATCAAGGGCCAGGAAGGGTCTGTCACGCAGATTCCCATCCTGACGATGCCCAGCGACGACATCACACACCCGATTCCGGACCTGACCGGCTACATTACGGAAGGCCAGATTCTGGTCGACCGTGACCTCAACAGCCAGGGCATCCAGCCCCCGGTCAACGTCCTGCCGAGCCTCTCGCGGCTGATGGACGACGGTATCGGCGAGGGCCTGACCCGTGGCGACCACGGTGGCGTTTCCGACCAGATTTACGCCGCCTACGCAGAGGGTGAGGACCTTCGTGACCTCGTGAACATCGTCGGTCGTGAAGCGCTCTCCGAGCGTGACAACAAATACCTCGACTTCGCGGACCGCTTCGAAGACGAGTTCGTCGAGCAGGGGTACAACACCAATCGCTCCATCGAGGAGACGCTGACGATTGGCTGGGACCTCCTCTCGATGCTCCCCCGCGAAGAACTCAACCGTGTCGACGAGGAGAACATCGAGAAGTACTACACAGAAGACGAGGAAGCCGTCGAAGCGAACGCATAGACTGACTGTCACTTTTCACTTCTCTCGTCCGTTCAGTCATCCGTCAGCGCCGGAACCCAAAATATAGGGCATGTAGCTTAGACTTATCGTCTCCCTAATACGTCGTGTATGGTATCAGCTAGCGAAATCACTGGACTGGTCGAAACGTCGCTGTGGATTGGCACAGCGGGAATGTTCATCGGGATGTTGTACTTCATCGCGAAGGGTTGGGGAGAGAAAAACGAGCGGATGCAGGAGTTTTTCATCGTGACGATTTTCATCGCTGCGATAGCGTTCGTGAACTATCTGGCGATGGCGCTGGGGTACGGTGTCACAGAGGTCATGGTCGATGGCGAGGCGAAGGTCATCTACTGGGCCAGATACACAGACTGGTTCTTCACGACACCGCTGTTGTTGCTCGACCTCGGGTTGCTCGCGGGCGCAACACGGAACGAACTGGCGACGCTGGTCGGACTCGACGCCGCGATGATTGGTACTGGTGTGCTCGCGACGCTGACCGGTGACGGTGCCGGTTCGATTGGTGCCCTCGGAACAGGTGCCCAGCGAATCGTCTGGTGGGGCGTCTCGACGGCGTTCATGCTGGTGTTGCTGTACCTGTTGTTCGGGAGTCTCACCGACAAGGCCGAAAAGCTGGGTGGCAAAGCGACATCGAAGTTCAAGACACTCCGAAACCTCATCGTCGTAATCTGGGCAATCTACCCTGTGTGGTGGATTGTCGGGACCGAAGGACTCGGTGCGCTGCCAGGCCTCGGTATCGAAACCGCCGGGTTCGCGGTGCTCGACCTGACGGCGAAGATTGGATTCGGGATTATCCTGCTGTCCAGCCGTGAAGCGCTGGACCAGGCGACGACCGGTGCAACTGCTGAGGCCGCCGACTAACCGCATCGATTACAACCTTCGCGGTTTTCGTACAACTACATCCGGGAGTCCATGCTTTCACAAGTTACGTATCTTCAGTTCCTCGTCGTGTTCGTCGGGCTCCCACTTTCGGTGCTCGCAGTCGGGAGCGTCGTCTCTCGTCGGCCCGGCTACGCGCCGTTTCGGGTTCAGGTGGGTGGAATCGCACTCCTGGTGAGTCTCGCGCTCGTGTACACGACGCCGTGGGATAACTACCTCATCGCACGCGGCGTCTGGTGGTACGGCGACGGCGTCGTCACGACGCGACTCTGGCAGATGCCCCTTGGCGAGTATCTGTTCGTCGCTGTCCAGTCGGTGCTCGTCGGCGTCTGGACGTTCCGGCTCGACGGCTCCGTCGACGCTACTGTCGGCCACACCTGGCGTGACCGACTGCTCGGTGCCGGTGCAGGCGCGGGCGTCGGTCTCGTCGGTCTTGCCCTGGTCCTCGGCCCGGCAGCGACGTTCTACATGGGCGCTATTTTCGCCTGGGCCGGGCCAGTTCTGGCGCTGCAGTGGGGCGTGGGCTGGCGCTACCTCCTCACAGTCCGGCGTCGCCTCGCCGTGATGGTCGCCGTGCCGGTGGTCTATTTGTCGAGTATCGACCGAGTCGCCATCGAGTGGGGTCTGTGGACGATTTCGCCGACGTACTCGACGGGGCTGACAGTCGGTGGATTGCCACTCGAAGAGGGTGTGTTCTTTCTGGTCACGTCACTGTTCGTCGCGCAGGCGCTCGTCTTGCTTCGGTGGGTGATTGCACGATGGGGCTAGACACTGTCGCCAACCAGACCGCGCGGGCGGCGCTGGGAAAGGCCGCTGCACTCCTGGGGTGGCTCCCGCTTGCTGCGCTGGTGCCGCTCTCCTTGCTCGTCGGCGAGTTGCCGGCGACGGTCCGGTACTTCCCGCTCGTTGCGAGTGTTGTCCTGTTTGGAATGCCCCACGGAGCCGTCGATTACGTCGCGTTGCCGCGAGCCCGAACTGGCCGTGTCGACCTCCGTGGCGTCTTCGACGTGTCCGTGCTGTATCTCGTCGCCGGCGGAGCCTACCTGGTGCTGTGGTTTCTGGTGCCGGCCCTCGCGGCGGCGCTTTTCATTGTCCTGACCTGGTTCCACTGGGGACAGGGTGACCTGTACGCGCTGCGGGACCTCTTTGGGAGCGACCATATCGACGACTTTCCCCAGCAAGCGCTGACCGTCGTCGTCCGCGGCGGGCTGCCGATGCTCGTTCCGTTGCTCGGGTTCCCAGCTACCTACCGGGCGGTCGTCGACACCTTCGTCGCTCCGTTCGGTGGGTCGACGACAGGCTGGTGGCTGTTCGAACCCCGGGCGCGGCTGGCACTCGCCGGGATATTTGGGACTATTACAATCATCGCGCTCGCGCGCGGGTTCGCACGCGCGCGAGACCGGCGCCGCTGGCGACTCGACGCCGCCGAAACGACGCTCCTGTGGGTGTACTTCATGGTGGTGCCACCGATTCTGGCGGTGGGGACGTACTTCTGTCTGTGGCACTCCGTGCGTCACATCGCGCGGGTCGTCCTGCTGGACGAGCGGTCGGTCGAAGACCTCGCAGGCTGGCGCTGGCTCCCGCCGCTTGGCCGGTTCGCACTCGAAGCGGCCGTTCCGACCGTGATTGCACTCGGTTTCGTCGGGGCGCTGTGGTGGGGGACCGGTGGGACCGTCGAGACGCTGGCGGGCGCGACCGGCCTGTATCTGGTCGGCATCGCCGTGCTCACGCTACCACATACGGTCGTCGTTACGGCACTGGACAGCCGACAGGGCATCTGGACCTGGCCCGGCAGTTGACGCCGTCGGCTCCCCGCGAAACCCCCGAGGTTACGGTTCCGCAGGTGGTACTGCCGACAATGCCCGCAGACGACATCGTGCTGTTGAGTGCCCGCAACTCCTTTCTGGTTCTCATCCTCCTGTTGTTGGGTATCAGCACCTACCAGTTCTACACGATTCAGGGAGTCACGACGCCGGTCGCAGCGATGTGGATTACAGCAGCGGGTGTGTTCTATCTCTCGAAGTGGTATTACAAGCGAAACGGTGCCGCCGAGACTGAAAAGGATTAACTGAGTGGCTCTGGTAGTGTCGGCCAATGGCTAAGGACGTCAAGCCCACTCGAAAGAACTTGATGCAGATCGAGGACCGCATCGAGCTGTCCGAGCGGGGCCACGACACGCTGGAGAAAAAGCGCGACGGGCTCATCATGGAGTTCATGGACATCCTGGACCAGGCTCAGGACGTTCGGTCGGACCTGGACGATAGCTACGACCGCGCCCAGCGGGCTATCGACATGGCGCGTGCGATGGACGGCGACGTGGCCGTTCGTGGGGCCGCCGCCGCCCTCAAAGAACACCCCGAACTGACCACGCAGTCGAAAAACATCATGGGTGTGGTCGTCCCGCAAATCGAGTCCTCGAAAGTTCGGAAGAATCTCGACGAGCGTGGCTACGGCGTGCTCGGCACCAGCGCCCGCATCGACGAGGCCGCAGACGCCTACGAAGAACTTCTGGAGAACATCATTCTCGCTGCCGAAGTCGAGACGGCGATGAAGAAGATGCTCGAAGAAATCGAGACGACCAAGCGCCGTGTCAACGCCCTGGAGTTCAAACTCCTGCCCGACCTCAAGGATAACCAGGAGTACATCGAGCAGAAACTCGAAGAGCAGGAACGCGAGGAAATCTTCCGCATGAAGAAAATCAAGGCCAAAAAGGAGGAAGAAGAGCGCGCCGAGCGCGAGGCCGAAGAAGAGGACGAGGCCGAAGAGCCCGTTCCCGCCGACGACTGACCCGTTCTTTTTCTCGCTGGCTGCCCACACTTCAGTATGGACTGTCCCGACTGCGGGAGCGAGACGCTCTCCTTTGCCGTCCCCGAGCAGTATCGTGAGTCGCTTCCGGGTGAGGAGCCCAGCGTTGCACTCTGTACGCACTGTCTGGCGATGCACCCGACTGCCGAGCAACTGTCGGAGATACCGGACTTCCAGCGGGTCAGTGCTGCGTTCCCGTCGAACCGCGAGGCAGCGTTGCCAATGGTGTTGCTCGTCGGTCTGCTCCCGAATCTGGCGCTTTACCGAGCGGAGATTAGCGACCTGCTCGGTGCGGTCGAACGCGCTGGCACAGACCCGCTACTGGTACTCGACAGACTGGCACACGACTCCTCGCTCGACCCCGAGACTGACCTCGCCGGTCGTCGCCGTCAACTCGAACAGCTCATCTAATAATCCAAACTTGTTTGGTACAATCTATACATATGTTTCTCTTCAATCATTACTTGCGACATCAGGGCTGATGTCGCGTGACGCATTCCGCGAGGCGTCGTTGTCAGTTCGAGTCTCACCCCCACAGGCGACCCCTCTCCCCCCGACACCCCCTCATCCCCCTCCGGTTTTTGGCTCGCCTTGAGCAACGTAGCGTCGGCTGTCGGTCACTGTGAAACACGCTGGTCGAACGGCAGCCTAGATGCCGGTCGAGTAGCGGAGTAGCCCTGCGACACCACCGAAGGCGTTGAGCAACTGTTCACCCTTCTCGAAGTCCGTCGAGACGAACATCGTCTCGGTCCCGCGCTGGTTCGCGATCTCCATCAGGTGGTCGATGGCGTCCTCGCGGTCGCCCGCTTCGACTTCTTCGCCACATCGGGAACAGGTGTGTGTCGGCGTCGCCTCGTTCCGGTCGACGAGTTCGCGTTCGTCGTGACCCTGGCTACATTCGTAGGTAACGACATCTTTCCGGAGGTCCTCGCTGATAAGCAGGCGGTCGACGGCACCCATCACGAGATTCTCACGGGTCTGCTCGAAGCCGTACGTGGCCTGGTTGCCGTCGTGGAGTTCCTTGAAGAACTCCTCCATGACCTGCTTGTCTTCGAGCATCTCGTGTTCGGCCAGCACCTCGCTGGCGGCGTCCACGAGGTCGTGTAGTCCTGACTCGTCGGTGTACGCCACGTCGAACTTTCCGAGCACCATATCCTGCAGTTCGTGATGGAGATAATCACCGTCGAGGAACTCGTCTTTGGTTGGTGAGGGACCACCGACGAGGATACCATCCATCTCGTGGCGCTTGGGGACGAACAGTTCGTCTGCCATCCCGGCAACCTCCTGGTAGAAGTTGTCGATGGCTTCGAGTCGCAGGCGGGCAAAGCGCTGTGCGGACTGGCCACCTTTTCGCTGCTTGCCGGGCACCAGCGAGGAGGCGGACTTGACGGGGTCGACGCGCTTGCCGCGCAGCCACCCGACGTTTGCTTCCCGCCGGTCCAGCACGACGAGGCCAAAGAGGCCCTTGTCGGCCAGCATCTCCTCCAGGGGCTCGGTCAGAAAGTCCGAGTCACAGTGGTATCGAAACGACTCGATGGGCTGGGGTGGACTCTCCAGGACTCGCGTAATCATATCGGTCTGGCCGCCTCCCGCGTCGACAGCGCCTGAAAAGAGAACCATCCCGTTCTCGGGTGGCTTCACATCGTAGTATTTCAGGCGGTCTTTGATACTCTTTAGCGCGTCCTGGACGTTCGTTCGGGTGTCCTTGGACTTGATGTTGCTCGCCTCGGAGTGTTCTTGCGTGACGTGGGCGACGACGTCGCTAATCATGCGCTCTTCCGGGACGTAGATAGTTACTAGCTGGGTCCCGGACCCGTGGTAATCCTTGAGTTCCTCGATGACCTTCCGGAACTCGTATTTTTGTTTGTCCGTCTGCTCGGCGTCGGACTCGCTCATCACCCATATTTGGCGAGAGCCGTGTAAGTAACTGTTGACCTCTGGAAACGCCGCGGCCTGCTCCCACCGTGAGACCAGCCGCGTTCAGCCGGTAATCATCGCTTCGATGTCGTCAACAGCGTTCTCGTACGAGACCGTCACTGCGTCCGACTCCTCTGAAACCTCGATTTCGTCGAGTTCTGCGGAGATTTCCTCCGACAGTGCTTCCTGATAGAGCTCGATTACGTTGCTGATGGTGTCAGCCAGGTCTCCGACAGCGTCGCCGTCGTCGACGGTCAGCGTGACGGAGAGCCCGCGCACCTCTCCGTCCCGGTAGACCGATCCCGAGGCGTGCTCGATGTCGTCGACGACAGTGAGGTCGACCGCGTTTTCTCCCCGTCCGATTTCGTCCGGGAACTGGTCGTCTGGCACGGTACTGACGAACCGAACCGGTGACGACCCGGTACTGTCGTACGCGTTGCGGAGCTGTTCGTCTATCTGCTCACCCTCGCCAGCGGCTAGCTCGACGGATTCGACGACGGCATCTTCGGTGCCGAACACGTACTTCCCGTCTTCGAGGACGCCCATCCAGTTCCCGTACGATTCTTCCGGTTCGTACACCGTCTTTCCGGCTTCCTCTTCTTCGCTGAGAGTCGGGCCGGATTCCTCGAGTGCGTCGACGACATCGCTTTCGTCCCAGTCGGTCGTGATGATTGCGCCGCCGTACTCGGACGCGACCCCCGAGTCGCCGTATTCGGCAAATGCAACCAGTTCGTGTGCGTCTTCGGGAGCGAGGTTCGTTTCGTTCTCGAACTCGTCTAACAACTCGTCGAAGTCCTGTGGCCCACCGGAGTCGTTCTCGAGAAACGCGTTGACGACGACCTCCGTGCCGTCGTCTTCCCGTGCCGTATCGAGATTGATGTACACGGCGGCTTCGCTGTCCTCGGGCACGTTCGCGAGCCCAGAGTCCCCGCCGAGAAATGGGACCATATCCAGGCACCCGGAGAGTCCGCCGAGCGCGGTCACACCGATCAATGCGCCGCTTGATTTGAGAACTGTCCGTCTCGTTTGCTCAGTAGTTTCCATATAATTGAAATATACTCGTCGTTATGTATATTTTACTACTTATAGACAACTCTTGGAGTCGAACTCACAGGCTCTCTGTCACAGGCAGTGCTTGGATTCGAGCGGCGACACGCGGCAGACCGTTTCGGGCCAACGACGGGCGGGTTTATATTACTCCCCGTCGTTGGGCCTATACAACAAACGATGGCCGGGTACGTCTGTACTATCGCGGGCGGGAAAGGCGGCGTCGGGAAGACGACGACGGCGGTCAATATCGGGGCTGCCCTCGAAGAGAACGGGCACGACACGGTGGTGGTCGATGCGGACCTCGGGATGGCCAACCTCGGCGCGATGCTCGGTATCGAGTACGACAGCAGCCTTCACGAGATTCTCGCCGGGAACGCGACCGTTAGCGAGGGACTGACTGACGCCCAGGGAGGTGTGACGATTATTCCGGGCGAACAGAGCCTCGAAGCCTTCGCCGAGGCCGACCCCGCGAAACTCCGGAAAGTTATCAAGACGCTGCGCAACGCCTACGACGTCGTACTCATCGACACCGGTGCGGGACTCTCACACGAGACGACAGTCCCGCTCGGTCTCGCCGACGGCATCCTGCTGGTGACGACGCCCGACGACGTGGCCGTCGCAGACACCGTCAAGACGGCCGACCTGGCCGGCCGCGTTGACGGCGAAATCATCGGTGGCCTGGTCTGCCGAGTTACCCGCAACACCGACGTGGAGCACATCGCCGAGCAGTTCGAGTTCCCGACACTCGGTGTCATCCCGGCCGACCTCGAGGCGACAGAGAACGAGCCGCTCGTTCTCACCGCTCCAGACAGCGAGGCTGCGGACGCCTACCGACAGCTCACCGCTGTGCTGGAGGGCGTGTTCTTCGAGAGCACCCCAGCCGGTGACGCCGAACTCGTGTTCGACGAGGAGTGGTTCGTCGACGAGGAGGAAGTCGAAGAGGAGAGTTCAGGCGGGCGGTTCGGGTTTTTCGGCTGAGTACGTCGAGCGCTTCGACTGATTACATCGACTCCGGCGCTTCGACGCCGAGCGTGTCGAGCGCGTTCGCGATTGTCGTCCGGGATGCAGCGACGAGTGCCAGCCGTGCCGCTCGCGTTTCGTCTTCGGCGTCGAGGACGGGACACTCCCGATAGAAGGCGTTGAACGCTTCGGCGAAGTCGCGGGTGTACGTGGCGACCACGTGGGGCTTGAGTTCGTCTGCGGCCTCTTCGATGACCGCGGGCAAGCGTGCGATGGTCCGGAGCAGGTCCTCTGCTTCGGGTGCGACGAGTGCGTCGGCGTCGACGGCCTCGCCGCTCGGTACGTCGTGGCCTGCGGCACGTGCCTCGTCGAGAATCCCGCAGGCACGCGCGTGAACGTACTGGACGTAGGGGGCAGACTGAGCCTCGAAGTCCAGGGCGCGCTCCCACTCGAAGGTGATGCCTTTGGTCGGCTGTTTGGAGACGATGTCGTAGCGAACGGCCCCGATGCCGACCTGGTGGGCGATGCGCTCGACGTCTTCCTCGTCGAGTTCGTCGTTACGGATGCGCTCGCCGATGCGGTCTTCGACTTCCTGGCGCGCCCGCGAGATGGCCTCGTCGAGCAGGTCGTCCAAGTCGATACCGGTCCCCTCGCGGGTGCTCATCCCGCCTTCGGGGAGATTGACCCACGAGTAGTGGACCGTCGAAAGGCGGTCCGTGTCGTGGCCAAGCTGTTCCAGCGTGGCTTTCAGCTGGTCGGCCTGGAGTTTGTGGTCCTCACCGAGGACGGTGACTGCCTCGTCGTAGTTTTCGAACTTCCACTCGTGGTGGGCGATGTCACGCGTCGTGTACAGTGACGTGTCGTCGGCTCGCAGGAAAACGAGGTTCTTCTCGATGTCCTCGAAGGTGAGTTGCCAGGCGTCTTCCTCGTAGACTGCGCCGTCGAGTTCTTTCAACCGCTCGATTACGTCGTCGGTCGACCCGTCCCGCATGAATCGAGTCTCCTTGACGAACTCGTCGAATTCGGCGGGAAGGCGTTCGAGCGTCTCGCGCATCCCCCCGAGGACGGTGTCGACGACCTCGCTGACGCGCTCGTAGGTCTCCTCGTCGCCCGCTTCGAGTCCCTGGAGAATGGCCTGAATCTCGTCTTCGGCGTCCTCGACGCGGTCGGGGTCTGCCTCTTCGAGGAAGCTATTGCCCTTCCGGTAGTAACGGACCATCTCGTACTCCGGGGAGTCTCGCTCTGGTTCCGGGAGGTCGGATTCGTCGAACGTTTCGTAGGCCCAGGTGAAGACGGCAATCTGACGGCCGGCGTCGTTGACGTAGTAGTGGCGTTCCACGTCGTAGCCGGCGTACTCGAGGACGCGAGCGACGGCATCGCCGATGATGGGGTTGCGGGCGCGTCCGACGTGAACGGGGCCAGTCGGGTTGGCGCTGGTGTGTTCGACGACGACACTCGTCTCTCGCTCCGGAAGGTGGCCGTAGTCGTCGGCCTGTGCGCTGTCGAGCGTGTCCACGAAGTAGTGGGCACTCGGCAGGAAGTTCACGTACGGACCCTGGGTCTGGATGCTGTCGATGTAGGTCAACTCGTCGGCGTCGATGGCGTCTGCTACCTCGCCGGCGACCTGCGGTGGCGGTGCGCCGGCCTCGCCGGCGAGCCGATAGGCCACGCTCGACGCCAGTACAGCGTCGACATCGGCCGGGGGCTCTTCGATGCCGAGGTCGTCGGTCGGAAAGTCGAGGGCTGTGAGGGCGTCCGCCAGGGCGTCCTCGACCTCCGCGCGCATCGTGAGGAACATACCGTTCTTTTCAAACCGTCCGGTATAGGGATAACGGGTTCGGGCGAGCAGTGAATTGTGCTGTCGCGGTATCCGACGCTCGCCCCGGGTGCCGAGGCGTGCGGCGGGTCCCTACCGTAGATTCCGGGTCGGGACTGACTCTTGTAGATTCAGTGCCGACTCCCCCGCTTCGAGCAAGCGCAAGCCGTCCTCGACAGTGTACTTGGTGCCTTCGAAGGTAATAGGATAGATACCGGCGATTTCGCCGCCATCGCGAGCGACGAGCGCGATGACCGGCAGTGTCAGGGAGTCTCCCTGTCCGGGAATCACGCCGGGGTGTTCTTCGATGAACGGTGCCAGCGAGAAGCCGTCCTGTTCGGCCAACTCGACGAGTTCACAGACCACATCGGGACAGCCACCGCTCAGTGGGCCGTCGCTGTGGGGCGGACAGACGCGCGGACTCCACCAGACCACTTCGATGTCGACGACGCCGTCGCTTTCCAGTATCGCCAGGCGGTCGAGTACTTCTTGCTGGCGTTCCTGAACTTCTGCTGGTGTGAACGGTCGAAGACAGACCTGTAGCTGGAGTGGGTTCATGAGAGCTAGACGCTCGCTCAGAGAATAACTGTATCTGCAGTGTTCCTACCACCCAGTCTCGGTCGGCATCCACCCGGTCACGGTCAACTCAACGCTTTTACTGACCGCTTGGGTGTTCGAGGGTGGGGCACCTATATTTCTGCCAACCGAATCGTGACCGGGTGGACAGCAGCGGGTTTTTGCCGCTGGGTATCCCACTTCATTGCAATGAGTGAATCGGACGGGGGTCCAAAACAGGTCGACGACCCGGCCTACCACAGCGAGAATCATACGGCCGCCCAGACCTGTGGGTGGACGAAAAACGCACTCCGCGGTGAGGGGAAGTGTTACAAGTACATCTTCTACGGTATCGAATCCCACCGCTGTATCCAGATGACGCCCGTCGTCAAGTGCAACGAGCGCTGTGTCTTCTGCTGGCGAGACCACCAGGGTCACGCCTACGAACTGGGTGATGTCGAGTGGGACGACCCGGCGGCGGTCGCCGACGCCTCGCTGGAACTCCAAAAAAAGCTGCTCTCCGGATTCGGGGGGAACGACCAGGTGCCACGCGAGCGCTTCGAGGAGGCACTGGAGCCGCGCCACGTCGCCATCTCGCTGGACGGTGAACCGACGCTGTATCCCTACTTGCCGGAACTCATCGAGGAGTTCCACGACCGCGACATCACCACCTTCCTCGTGTCGAACGGGACGCAACCCGACGTGCTCGAAAAGTGCGACCCCACCCAGCTGTACGTCTCCGTGGACGCACCCGACCGCAAGACCTTCGATTCGACGGTCAAGGCCGTCGAGGACGACGCCTGGGACCGGCTCATCGACACGCTGGACGTACTCGCGGGGAAATCTGACACGCGGACGGTCATCCGGTCGACGCTGGTCAACGGCCACAACATGCACCATCCCGAGTGGTACGCGGCGATGTGTGACCGCGCAGACGCGGACTTCGTCGAGCTGAAAGCGTACATGCACGTCGGTCACTCGCGGGGACGACTGGACCGGGATTCGATGCCAGACCACGAGGACGTCCGGGCGTTCGCTGAGGAAATGCAGCAGTATCTCCCCGAGCACGACGAACTCAAGGAAGTCGAACCCTCTCGCGTGGCGATGCTGGCCCGCGACCAGGAGACGTGGGTTCCGAAACTGGAGAAATCGAGCGAATTCTGGGAGCGCGATTCGGTGGTGGAGTACTAAAAAACAGAGCGAAGAGTCGTTTTTCGCCCACGTCCGCAAGAGCGGAGCTCTTGCGCGGTATGGAAGACGCTTGCGTCTTCCATGCACATCAGAACGCTTCGCGTTCTGAGGACAGCCCGGCAGAACTCTTCGAGTTCTGCGGACGTTTTGCCGCGAGCGAACGGCGTGAGCGAGCGGGAAAAGGTGGTCTCGGGAGCGTGATTCGGTGGTGGAGTACTGACTGCATTGCTCTCGTTTGGCACGTGACACCTGTT
>JAZKTK010000168.1:0-3508 GCA_036625595.1 Haloarculaceae archaeon
GAGCGCTTACTAACACTAGCATGACGTGGGAGCAGGCTGGTGGCTCGTCCGGTGACGTCACTGCCGGCAGTTCCGTCACGATAATGGCAAACACAACCGCTAGCACAGACTTCGCTGGCGACACTATCCGAGTCATCTACAACAGCCCTGACGCGGATAACACCGCGACGCTCGGCAAGTTCGAGGTTCCGAGCTAATCGACTTCCGCCAGCGTTTTTATGCTGACGACCATACTGTAACATAATTTATAGGCATTCTCCTGACGTTACCGATAACGTCAATTTGTGATTGTGATCCGGATATTGGGCCTGGAGCTGGTCAGGTCCAGCAAACGACCCCTTGGGCCAGTTTTGGGTTGGGTCAAACAACCGAAAAAGTGACCCACTCTGCTCCAACTCGTCTGGCGTAAAGCTGGTTACGCTGACTCACGAGAGCGGAGAGTCTATCGAGATAACCGACAAACATGGGTGACTCGCAAAGGAGTGGACAGTGACGAAGCCGGCTCTTACCGACCCCGTTCCTGGAGCAGAGGCGCTTGATTCCATTGTCTCGAAGGAATCCCGGCCTTTTTTCGAACCAGAACAGCTCAGTGAATACCGCGACGACCGAGGACGGCCGGTTTCGCGGGACAACAATGGTACACTGGAGAGTGACACTGAGGATGACGATCTCCACCGATGCGATTCTGGCGCCTGGGCTGGCATCCTGATTCTGGAGAATCCGCCGAGAACCTGCGGACTATCGTGCCCCGAACTTCGGTTCGTCCGTAGCCAGCGCCAGGAACGAGGCTCGCGACAGAGAATACACTTCAGCCATACCTTGCTGTGGTTACGTATCGGTGTCAGAATCAAAATATATGCCGACTATCGCCAGCCAGCCGTCAGGCCCGTTGCATAAATCCCTCAATTATCAATCTTAATTGCACGGTCGTCGGTCTTAACACCCCAGTTGCAAATTATCGTGGTAGGCACAGCTTACCGGCGTTCGGAGCGGGCAGGTGGTTGTGCGGTGAACAGACCATGGAGTTCAAGCAATTATATCAAGACGATCACGCAGCGAGTCCCGTTATCGGGGTCGTGCTGTTAGTCGCGATAACGGTGATTCTGGCCGCTGTTATCGGAACACTCACACTCGGATTAGGCGAGCAACTCGAAGAAACCACCCAAACCGCCCCACAAGCCAGTTTCGGGTTCGACCAGGAGAAAGTAACATACGATGCTGGTGTGCAAGCGGAGTCCGTTTCGATTACTCACGACGCCGGCGAGAAGATCTCTGCATCTGTTATTCACATCTCCGTTGCGGGCAACCCCGCGTTCGACGTGAACAGTTCAAACACGACTGCCGGACTCTGGAACGGCAGTGGCGAAATCTCAGCCGGAGACACCGTTCGAGTGGTCGGCTACTTCGAGGGTTCCGGTAGCTACACAGGCAAAGACGTCACTTGGGCTGCCGATGGAACGCTCAATGAGTCGGCGTACACCGAGATTACGTCCGGCGATACCATCCGTGTCGTCTACGAAGCTCCCGACTCGGACACCTCCGCAACGATAGCCAAGCAGGAAGTTCAGTAACCTCACCGCACTGGTCGTCGCCCCCGCAACGGCGCTGTAAGTTGATCGCCTTTCGTGAGTGGAGCCGTTTGGAACTGGCTACGTTCCCCGATATCTGGCGATTTGTGTTCTCTCGGACCTGTTCAGAACTTCCGGACGCGACTGATACTGCAGACGCATCCAGGGAATCACGGTCTTCAAACGGGTACACCAGAGCGCAGGCATCGCGAACTTCGAAGGTGAGCTCCTGCACACGAGTGACGACAGCCCACGGGTGCCGCTGCACATCTGCTCCCCGAAGCGCAGTCCTGCAAAAAGAAGCAGTCGACGCTCGCTCTTCTCGCTGGCGTCAGTCCGGCGCTGTTCATCGTGTTCTCGCGGACGATATGAACCGATTCCGAATCTCGAACCTGCGACGCGTTCGTCATTAGTATGCAAGACGACGGGGTGGAAACGCAGAAGTTGGACGCCGTTGCAGAATTCCTGGCTAAGTGATGTCGGTCCCGAATTGCCGCCTCGTTCGTCCGTCGCGATGGCAATTGCCAGCCGGAGACAGTGAGCCGGAATTCCGTCTGTCTTCACGTGCACGCGGCCTCGGACACATAGCGTCTCGGGGCTGTAATCCGTCTTGGCACCGGTCGTCCGTTCTGTGACGCCCTCGCGTCTGCTCTTTTACTGAAGCGCCTCGTCGAACCAGTCAGCCGCGACATCCGCGACTTCTTCGAGTTCACCTTCTCCCTGGAAGAGGTGTCCCGCTCCCTCGACGACGTGCAGTTCTTTCTCACAGGAGAGGCGGTCGTAGGCCTCGCGATTGAGTTCGAGTACATCCCTGTCGGCGCCGCCGACGATAAACAGCGTCGGCATCGCAATCCCGTCGAGTATCTCGGACGCCATATCGACGCGACCACCGCGTGAGACGACCGCGTCGACATCGTCCCCGAGCCGAGCCGCTGCGCGGAGTGCGGACGCCGCACCGGTACTGGAGCCAAAGTACCCCACGTTCAGGTCACCAGTGGCCTCGCGTGCCCACAGCCAGTCGGTGACGGCAACCAGACGGTCTGTGAGCAATGGGATGTCGAAGCGGTTCTCACGGAGCTGGTCTTCCTCCTCGGTCAGAAGGTCGAACAGTAGGGTGCCGAGCCCCCGCTCGCGAATGACCTCGGCGACGTATCTGTTGCGCGGGCTTTCCCGACTCGACCCGCTCCCGTGGGCGAACACCACCTGTCCTGTCGCCCCCGCAGGAACATCGAGCGTTCCCTCGAGTTCGACATCATCGACTGGAATGTGGACGAGATTCTCGTCATGGTTGGACATGCCGAACCTGAAACGCGCCATAGTAATTATCAGCACGGTCATTCCGGTTTCGTGAGAACATCCAGATGCGACAGCTCGGTGTAGTGTCTCCGTGGTGAGGACTCGTGGCAAAATCTCCCCGGTTCGAAGATGGTCCTGAGATGGCAACCCAACTCGGAGATGTGCTCCACGAGCGGAAGAGCGACGTGGACATCGTGCTCGCTATCCGTCGGGGTGGTCTCCCGCTCTGACGGGCCGTCGCCGACCTGCTCGACGTCCCGCTCGATATCGTCCTGGGGTCGAATATCGGTGCCCAGGGCAACCCGGAGTCATGCGAGTCGACCAGTTCTACGAGCGCTTCGACCCGGTCTCCGATGAAGCGCCGATGCCGTATCTCCACTCGTCGTCCTGACCTCTGGACACCGTATTGGTCGGCGGCGATAACTCGACCAGCACCACCCAGAAAGCGATGTCAGCACCGCGAAGAACTCCCTCTCACAGCGCTGTAGGCGATGACCGCACCGCGAGCACCGCGATGGCAGTCACTTGCGACGGTGTAGCCCTCGTCGTCACGAGCCGTAATGACTGTACTGCCGGACAGAACGATACGACCATCGCTCGCCGTGAATCGGCCGTCAGCTCGTGTGAGAGCCAGAGACTGGTGA
>JAZKTK010000169.1:0-3505 GCA_036625595.1 Haloarculaceae archaeon
TCTCTTCGCTCGCGGAACCGCCATCAGTGGCAACCTCTTCTTCTTCGCCGCCGTCGGTTAGCGCCGTCGAAATCCGGTCTTCGTGCCACTCGAACTCCTTGGTCTTCTGGCCGGTCTCTCCGAGGTCCCACGGGTCACCCTCGTCGACTTCCGGACCTTCGAGCCACGACTGAACGAAGTTCCAGACGAAGATGAGCTGGCCGATCAGCAGGATGAGCGCACCGACGCTTGCGGCCTGGTGGCTCAGTGTCAGCAGGTCGAGCGGCGCGACGCCGGCTGCGACCTCGTAAGTTGCGTACCGCCGGGGCATCCCGAGATAACCCAGCAGGAGCATCGCGAAGAACGTCACGTTGGTCCCGACCATCGAGAGCCAGAAGTGTGCCTTGCCGAGTTTCTTCTGGTACATCCGGCCGGTAAAGACCGGGAACCAGTAGTAGATGCCAGCGAAGGCACCGAAGCCAATCACACCCATGACGATGTAGTGGAAGTGACCCACGACGTAGTAGGTGTCGTGGAGTATCAGGTCGACGGGCACCGACGCCAGGAAAACACCGGTGATACCGCCGATGATGAAGTTAGAGACGAAGCCGATACAGAACAGCATCGGCGTCGTCAGTCTGAGAGAGCCGTTCCACAGGGTCGTAATCCAGTTGAACGTCTTGACTGCACTCGGCACCGCGATTGCCAAAGAGACAGCCATGAATGACGCCTGCAAGCGTGGGTCCATCCCCGTCGAGAACATGTGGTGGGCCCACACACCGAACGAGAGGACACCGATAGCGAGCGTCGAGTAAACGACGAACTTGAACCCGAATAGTTTGCGACCGGCGAACTTCGGCAGGATGAGACTCACGAGCCCCATCGGCGGGAGCACGAGAATGTACACTTCGGGGTGGCCGAAGAACCAGAACAGGTGCTGCCAGAGCATGGCACCGCCGCCCTCCTGTGCGAAAAAGAGGGTGCCGAGGTTTCGGTCCATCAGCAGCATGACGAGTGCGCTGCCGAGCAGCGGGAATGCAAAGAGGATGAGTGCCGACTGGGTGAGAACCGTCCACGAGAAGATGTCGAGGTTCGCCCAGTTCACGTCGTCACCGCGCTCGGTGAAGATTGTCGCGATGAAGTTTATCGCACCCATCGTCGCCGAGACACCGGTCAGGTGCAGCCCCAGGAGCATGAGGTCCACACCGGGGTTGACCTGTTCGGCCGACAGCGGTGTATACATCGTCCAGGATGTCTGTGCCGCCTGGATGGTGCCGCCAGTGACCGGTTCGAGGAAGAAACCCGCCCAGATGAGAATCGCACCCGGCGGAAGCAGCCAGAATGCGATGGCATTGATACGCGGGAACGCCATGTCGTCCGCGCCGATGAGCAGCGGGACGAAGTAGTTGGCAAACGCCGCAATAATCGGCGTCCCGAACAGGAACAGCATTGTGATGCCGTGACTGGTCAGGATGGCGTTGTAGAACTGGTTTCCGAACGCAGCTCCCTCGGGTGTGATGAGCTGGAGACGGATACCGACGGCCATCAGCCCCCCGACCGCGAAGGCGATGATAGCGTAGGTACCGTACAACAGCCCAATGTCTTTGTGGTCGACCGTGGTCAGCCAGCGGATGAGACCAGCCGGCTTCTCCTCGTGAACGTGAGCTGAGTCACCGCCGTACGCGCCACCGCCAGCCAGTGGCGTGTACGAGCGCCAGTCCTCGACGCGCCCGAGAAGGGCGATAACGACGAGGAGCAGGACGCCCATCAGCCCCGTCAACAGAAGTTGTTCTGCAGCCATGAGCGTTTCTCAGGACCACAGGATTATCAAAGCTTAGGTTCCGCCCTCTGGGAGATTCCGAACAGCTTCGGCTGACGCATGTGATGAGAAGTAAAACCGGCCGAAAATCCGCTATACTGGTCGAGTCGGGAACAGAGAACCGTGGTTACTCGGCAGGTGCTTCCTCGTCAGCCGCGTCACCTGATTCGAGTTCGGCGGTTTCTTCGGCTTCGAGCGCCGCTTCGGAGCGTTTCTCCGCCTTCGAGACGGCGGCACCCGAAAAGTAGGTCAGAATCATCAGCCCGGCAGCGGAGACGCCGATGATAGCGAGCTGGACTCCTGAGATGACGCTGTCGAAGCCCCAGGGATTGAACAGGAGGTATCCGCCGAAGAAGATGACCAGAATGCCGAACGGAATGACGTTGACCGTGAGGTCCAGCAGGGTTTCACGGTCGAAGACTTTCTCGGACATACCCGGTCATTGAACGGAGGGCGTAAATAGCGTGTTGGTTCACGGCGACGGACGCGACGGACTGGTGAGTTGCAGTGTCGCGCCAACAGCGACGAGCATGAGTCCCGCAGCAGCGATAGCGCTACCCCGGTAGACGAACGGCCGGGCGGTATCGAGTAACACGTCGACAGAGAGTGCGCTCGCGTCGACGTTGAGACCGATGGTCAGTGCCCCGAACGCGAGCAAAAAGACGCCGAAGGCGACGAGCGACCGCCAGGTCTGTTCGACGTATCCCGACTCGCTCAGGATGCCCGAGACGGTGCCGCCAAAGAGAAGCAGTCCGCCGACAGTGACAGGAAAGAGACCGAGGACTACCCCGACCTCCGAGATGACGAAGCCGAGCGCGACCAGCATCGGCCACGGGCTGGCCTTCCGGTACTGGTCGCTCAACCCCGGTTGGACCTCACCGACATCGTCGTACTCGTCAGACATACACGTGCGTACGGAATCAAGAATCAAAGGTCCGTCGTTCGTCCGATGCACATCCGAGTCTGGATGCGTCTGACGGCCCACAAAGTATTAGTCCCGCATCGGCTTGGTGTGAACCAATGAGTACTCCCGTGACAGAACGCGTCGACGACTGGACCGAACGACCGTTCAGCGGGGGGTATCGGGAACTGCAGAACCTCGCCGACTCGGAGTTTTCGGGCGTCGTTCGGGCTGGCGGCGCGGAACTGTACATGACGAAAGGGACCGTCGTCGGAATCCACCGAGGCTCGATAGGCGACTTCGAGGACGCCTCGGGGACGGTCTACGACGCACCGACCGATGCCCTCCCGCTGCTCGCGGTCATGCAAGAGCGTAGCGACGACGTCCGTGCGAAGTACTACAGCGAAGATACCAGCATCTCGGAGGTCGACCAGACGCTCGAAGATGGGAAGTTCACTGGCTATGTCGAACTTTCGGAGAACGTTCTCAGCGGCGACTACTATCTCGTCTACCACCAGGGTCGTTCGATGAGTGTCGCCTACGTCGGTAACACCGAGCAACTGTTGACCGACGACGAAGCCTTCCAGCGGGCCGACGACGAGGTCGGCATCTTCGAGGTTCGCCCGGTCGACATCGAACCAGTCGAGATTCCCGAACCACCCGAGCCCGAACCGGACGACGACCCGATGGCAGCGGGCGCTCCCGACGGCGACCCAGATACTGCGGACACCGAGTCGGCAGAAGCTGTCGTCGAGGCAGCGACAGCAACTGAGCCCGACGACGAATCCACGCAGTCGGCCGACGAA
>JAZKTK010000170.1:0-3430 GCA_036625595.1 Haloarculaceae archaeon
CGCGAACCACACCGGGGACAGTGAGTCATACCCGAAAGTTCGATTCGCTAGTTATTAATCATTATGGTAATTGCGACGGTCGGGTCTGCGTAGGAAACAGGCGAGACAACGACAGACGGTTGTCTGACGGGGTTTTACAACTGAACTGGAAGATACCCTCTGGTATGGCCCGGCTCAGAATATCGTTGCCAGACGAACTCAGATGCGACCAGCGAGGGTCGGAAAGACGACCGGGCGCAGAGACGACATCGCGTCGACTCGGCTCCGGCATCGAAGGCGCCGACGACACGAGCCAGAAAATCATCCGCTGGCTCGACTGCTGGGCGAAGAGTGACGACTAGCTGTTCTGGACGAGTCGCGTCGCGATGCGCTGTGCGCCGATAGTCGCCGAGAGGTCCGGCCGCTCGGCGGCGACGGCCTCGATTTCACGGCCGAGTGCGTCACCGACGCGTTCCTCGAACTCCTCGACGATACCCGGGATACAGGCCATCCCGCCGGTCAACACGACCGGGCGGTCGAGTGCGAGCTGGTAGATCTTCATGTGGTCGTTGGCCAACTGTGAGAGGAACGTGTTGGCGAACTCCTCGACGACGTCGTCGAGGTACTCGTTGCAGGCGTCCATCACCGACCGCTCGATCGTGAACTCGTGCGAGCCACCGCCAGGCTGCTGGATGATGTCGGTGAAGGGTTCGAACTCCTCGAAATCGGCGTGTGCCTCCTTGTACTCCCGAGCAGTCGTGATGTCGATGTTCACGCGACCCTGCGTCTCCTCCTCGACGTAGTTGGCGATAACGCGGTCGACTTCGTTACCGGTAACCGCACCGGTCGTGAAGGGCGAAATCTGCTCGCCGCGCCGGTAGGCGGAGGCTTCGAGATTCGTCGACCCCATGTTGACAGAGATGAAAATCTGCTCGATGGCTTCGAGGTCGTCGCCGAAGGCAGGAATCGAGCCACAGAGCGACTCGGGATAGCTCTCTATCAGCGCGTTCCCGATAGGGCTGTCCTCGATGACGTTCTGGAGATTCTCCAGTCCGGCGGGGTTGTCGATGGTCGGAATCGCGTACACGACCGCGCTGTCCTCGGGGATGTCGTGGGATTCGATGATACTCCGGAAGAACTGCTCGGTCAGTTCCGCCCGGTCCTCGTCTTCGGGCAGTCCGGACCGAAGCATGAACTGCACGCGGTCGGGGTACTCCCGGGCGGCTTCCTCACCGTAGAGATACTTTTCCTCGCCAGTCAGCGGGTCCTCGTAGCTCGCCAGACAGGTCAGTGTCCGGATGGTCTTCAGACCGGCGCCGTCGTCGGTCGGGAGCGCAATCACCGTTCGGGTACTCCCGAGTTTCACGCCGACGGGCACGGCGCCGTCGCCGCCATCGGTTCCGCCGTTGCCCGACACCTCTTCGGTCTCGGCGTCCACATCGGTACTCATACACGCGGCTGTTACAGCGCACCCGGTATATAAGAATCGAAAAGGGTAATGGAGACGATACGACCCGTTAGGCCATTGATTCCAACTTGGCGATGTAGACGAGACTCAGCATGTGGTCGTCCACGTCGAGGCTATTGGCGTCGTTTGCGGTCTGGTCGTCGAGTCCGAGCAGGTACTCACCGAGGTCCGCCTCGACGCCCTCGGTAATCCAGCCGACCGACTCGTAGTAATCGAGGGCTTCGGTGGCTCCCTGGTAGCCGGCGTGCAAAAGCAGAAACTCGAGCCACTCGAAGATGAGATTCTCTCCGGCATAGTGTTCGGGAAGTCCCGTCAGGTAGGGTTTTGTGGTCTCCCCGCTCCCGGCTTCGAGCGGGAGGAGTTCGCGGTACAGCCCTTCGCGGAAGGAGCCACCGGTGGGGGCAGCCGGTTCCTCCTCGCCCGGCCCCATCGACCCGAGGCCGATGTCCGATTCGGAATCACCGCCACCGTTGGTCTGCCCCCCGCGCTTCCTGGCCATCTTCCGCAGTTCGTCCAGGTCGTAATCGCGCGGGTTGATACTCATGATAGATAACGCTCCGTTCCCCATTGTGTTAAATCTTACACACAGTCAGACGGGCGTCTGACGCCTCTCCGGCCAGATTTCGACCATCCTGAAATCATACCCAGGAAGGAATTAGAGAGAGGACACCGGGACAGACGCCACTCTGGAGTCAGCGAGTGGTACAGTAAGAACGCCCTACAATCGGTAGCCGGCTCTTTCTTTCGAGTGATAATGGGGAACGTATTTTTATTACGGCGGGCCACGGAGTTTTTTGTAGCTGCTGATGAGACGCGACGATAGTGCTGCGCGCATCTGCGTGACGAACGCGAAGGGCGGGACTGGCAAGACGACAATCGCAATCAACGTCGCCGGCGCGCTCAACGAGCGCGGCCGGGACGTGCTCTTCGTCGACCTGGACCCGCAGGGCAACGCCACCGAGGGACTTGGATTGCTGGAGGCGTATGACGCTGCGCCACCGACGCTTTTCGATGCGCTGACCGACCACACGCGCCGGGATGTCGTCACCGACCTCGTCGTCGAACACGACGAGATGGACGTGCTCCCGGCGAACATCGACCTCCTGCAGGCCGAGCACGAACTGACGATTGCCGACCTCATCGCACGCATCAAATCTGACCCGACGCTCTCGGGCGGACTCGACGCACTCGAATCGCTCGCAATCAACATCGACCCGGCCGGCATCACTGGGACACACGCACTCGACGCACTCGACCTGGTACTGGCGGAACTCGACCACGACTACGACTACGTCATCGTCGACTCCCCGCCGTTTTACGGGAAACTGACCGACACGGGCATCTTCGCCGCGCGCAACGTCATCGTGCCGGCGCTGACCGAAGCCACGTCCGAGCGCGCAATCGAGTTGCTCATCGACCAGATTGCCGCACTGGAGGGGCAGGTGGGCATCGAGGTCAACACCGTCGGCGTGGTGGCAAACCGCATCGAGAACACGAGCGAGGACCGGACGATGCTCCAGTGGTTAGAAGAGGTGTTCGCGGACTTCCCCGTCTGGGAGGTCCGCAAGCGCGTCGCACTCCAGCGAGCGTTCTCGGCCGGGACCTCTCTTTTCGGCTACGAGAAACGCGTCGACATGGAAGCGGTCTTCCTGGAAGTGGCGACGGAACTCGACAGGCAGTTCGGCTACGCCGAGGTGACAGCATGAGTGAAAACGAACGCATGGACCGAGCACGGCGCATCCGACAGATGCGCGAGGGACAGCGCGACGGCGAGGACGACTCGCCCGAAACCAACGATACCGACGAGCAGTCGGCCGAGTCCAATCCGGACGATACGGCCGGAACGGACGACGAGCAACGACGGACCGAGACACCGGCTGCAGCCGACGAGCAGCCACCAGCCGACAGGGCAACCACGTCGCCCGACGGTGGTGCCGCCGCGACCACCGCACGACCCGAGACGGACGAGTCGGAGACCGCCGA
>JAZKTK010000171.1:0-3423 GCA_036625595.1 Haloarculaceae archaeon
CCGAACACGAGACCGATGCCAGTTCCGAGATTCGACAGTCGGCGGTCGTCCATACGAACCCGTCGCCGACCGCAAAAAAAGAGGTTACGACAGCACCGCGGTACGCTCACGGCAGGCCTCTCCCCACCGAAAGCTATCTCCGACTGTCGCCGAGTTCGGCCATCGCCTGTTCGATATGGTCGGCCGTAATCGTCACGTCACCCGCCCGTTCCACGGCTTCTGCCGGGTCGATGTCCGCTGCGACCTCACGAATCGCACGCATCGACGCGACTCTGAGTACCGACGCCAGGTCGGCACCGGAGAATCCTGCGGTCTCGGCGGCGAGCGCATCTAGGTCCACGTCGTCGGCGAGCGGTCGGTCGGCAGTGTGGACTTCGAGAATCTCTCTCCGGGCAGCCTTGTCCGGCGTTGGGACCTCGATGTGCTGTTCCAGTCGCCCCGGCCGGAGCAGCGCAGGGTCGAGCGCGTCTTTGCGGTTGGTCGCCGCGAGCACGATTAGTGACGGATGGTCGGCGACGGCGTCGAGTTCCGCGAGCAGTTGGGAGACGACGCGCTCGGTCACCTCGTGCGTGTCGCCCCGTGCCGTTGCGATTGCGTCGATTTCATCGAAGAAGACGATGGTGGGGGCGGTCTGTCGCGCCCGCTCGAACAGGTCTCGAATTGCTCCTTCGCTCTCGCCGACGTACCGGTCCAGAATCTCCGGCCCGGCGACGCTGATGAAGTTAACGCCGCTCTCGCCCGCGATTGCCCGCGCGAGCAGCGTCTTCCCCGTGCCGGGCGGCCCGTAGAGCAAAACGCCAGCGGGCGGATCCGTTGCGGCTGCCTCGAACAGCGGGCCGTAGGAGAGCGGCCACTCGACGGCCTCGCGGAGGCGTTCTTTGACGTCATCGAGACCGCCCACGTCGTCGAACGTCTCGGTCGGCGACTCGGCGACGTACTCCCGCATCGCCGACGGTTCGACGCTCGCCATCGCCGTCTCGAAGTCGGCCCGGACGACACGCAGGTCCTCGGGGTCTCGCCGAAGCGCTGACATACCGGCTTCCCGCGCCAGCGACGCCACATCCGCGCCGACGAAGCCGTGGGTTCGCGCGGCGATGCGGTCCAGGTTCACGTCCTCGCCGAGTGGCATTTCGCGGGTGTGTACGTCCAGAATCTCGCGGCGACCGGTCTCGTCCGGCACCCCAATTTCTATTTCGCGGTCGAAGCGCCCGCCCCGACGCAGTGCGGGGTCGACGGCGTCGACGCGGTTGGTCGCACCGATGACGATGACTTCGTCCCGGCTTTCGAGACCGTCCATCAGCGTGAGCAGTTGCGCAACCACGCGGTTTTCCATATCGGCGTCGTCGTCGCGCGCCCCGGCGATGGAGTCGATTTCGTCGACGAACAGAATTGCGGGGGCGTTCGCCTCGGCCTCCTCGAAGGCTTCCCGGAGTCGTTCCTCGCTTTCGCCCTTATATTTCGAGACGATTTCCGGGCCGGAGATGGTATCAAAATAAGCGTCGACTTCGTTGGCGACGGCGCGGGCGATGAGCGTCTTACCGGTCCCGGGAGGACCGTACAGCAGGACGCCCTTCGGCGGGTCGACGCCGAGGCGGGTGAACAGCTCCGGCTCCGACAGCGGGAGTTCTATCATCTCCCGGACCTGGTCGAGTTCGTCGTCCAGCCCGCCGATGTCCTCGTAGGTGATTCCGGTGTCACTCTCGGCCGCTGGCTGATTTCCGTCTTCACCGTCCGGCGTTGCGCTCTCCACGTCGGCGATTTCCGGTCGGAGCGTGACGGTGGTGCTCTGTGTCACCCGAACGGAGCTGGTTGGGTTGGTTTCGGTCACGATGTACGCCCCGTAGCCCTGGATGCGGATGCGTTTGCCCGGTCGGACGAGTCTGTCGACGAGACGGCGGCGAAGCCCCTCCGTCGACGCCGTCTCGTTTGCGTGTTCGTCGGCTGGCTGGAGGACGATGCTGGTCGCGTCTTCGACGGACGCTCGCTGGACGGTGACTGTCTCGCCGATGGTGACGTCAGCGCTCGCGCGGGTGTCCGCGTCGATTCGAACGACATCGCCCTCGTCGTCGCCGGGCCACACTTTGGCGACGGTGAGGTTGCCGCCCTCGATGAGCACGGGGTCGCCGCTGAGGATGCCGAGGTCGCTCTGGACGTGACCGGGAAGTCTGGCGATTCCCCGCCCGGCGTCGCGTTTGCGCGCGCCCTCGACGCGCAGTTCCCGCACGTCGTCTGTCATGGTGATTTGTAGGGGACGGACGGGGATAAAACGGGGGCGTGTCTGAGTTAGTGGTTCAAATTTATGCTTGTCGAGTTTGGTTAACTAGATAAAATATAGATGCAAAATCAATTTAGCTGCCTTATCCCGACTAAAAATTGGTTCCTTGATTTTTGAGTTATAAATAAAAAGTGTGGGTTTTATGGACCCTTCTCAGCTACCTGAGCAAACTCCTGTGAAAATGCCCAAACATCAAGAGTCGCTGAAACACTATTACCCGAACTGGGAGTGTCGAATATATACCAGTCTGGGGTTATTTCTTTTCCTGATCGAAGAATATATGGATCACTTGCGGGGTTCCAACTTTTGTTGTTTCCATTTGTACCACTACTCCGGTAAGCACTTGGCATTGCTTCCCCTTGATTGATTTTTCCAGCATTTCTATCTTCATCAAACCAGCCATGCTTGGCTGTACCAAATTCATTTTTCACTTCGTCGTACATATTTGCATTAACTGGGGGTTGTTCCCTGTCCTGGGAAGCAGATGGTCCAGCATTATCAACGAATATGCCGAGTGACTGATTGCTTGTATTTCTTATAGAGAACAAATCGTAAAACTCTAGATCAGCACCAGGATTCAATTCTGGAAGATTTAGTTGCAGTTCACCATCATTATTGTAACTGGCGTACTGGCTGGAAGCAATCAGTTTGACCTCAGCTGCATTGTCGCCCACAACGCTGACAGTAACATTCCTGCCAGCCGTAACTCTGTCAACAGCACCAGTACCAATTGCAGCTGCCCCGCCGGCAGCGAGCGATCCCATTCCGACCAAGAATTTGCGTCGTTGCATTTGTGTTCTCCCTCGTTTGGTCGCGCACCGACACGCCTCCGAGCCATCGCCGACCGACCAACCGTCCGTGGCGCGCATTCGAACCATCACGGAGACTCCACTTTGGTATGAACAGCCCCTGTACCCCGGAGAGAGACTTTGTGTCTAGTGAATAGCGTCTATGCAGTGGTCACATAGACACCCTGGTCAGCCAGGGAAACATGCACAATCACTCTCTGCCAGCGTGGCAAACATCCTCTATTTGACTGCCCACTCCCGTTAGAGACTTCCTGAACGACCGGAAAACCGTACGATTTCATCCACTGTACTCGGTTCTGGTTTTCTAGATTAGACGGTTTCTACAGCCACCAGACCGGA
>JAZKTK010000054.1:0-19675 GCA_036625595.1 Haloarculaceae archaeon
CGGCTTCCTCCGTGTGAAGGAGGTATCATAACCGGACTAGATCACCGACCCAGTCAGGCGAGGCTACCCTCGCGCTGGACTTAAGAATTGTCTTGTGCTCGCGCTACTCCGCGCGCTGTTCTCGAACTGTCTGCAACCGCTCGCGTGCTTCCCGAATCGCTTCTTTCGTCTCACCCTTCGCACGCCCCTGCAGTTCCTTCAGCTCCATCCGTACCTCTTCCAGCCGACTTGGTTCCGGCTCCGCTTCTTTGCCGACCAGTTTCTTCACTCGGCGCTCGACCGGTTCGAGTTCCTCGGAAACACCTTTCTTGGCTGTCTCTCCGGCTCGCTTGACGTAGTACCGCGTATCTTCGAAGTGTCTGTTCATATCTATAAGTAGGGTCAGCTAGAATATATCCTTTGCGGAACAACAGAATCCTACCGGCCGGCAGTTTGACAGCACAACTGGTATCCCATCCCCGACTGAAGTGAGTTGCATGTTCACACGAATCGACGTACCGACGCCGTTTCAGGTCGGTCGGGTCAACACCTACTTTGCCGGGCGGACCGTCGTCGACCCCGGACCGGACAGCGAGGAGGCGTGGTCGGCGCTACTGGACGGTCTCAACGCGGCGGGGCTGGCACCCGACGATATCGAGCAAGTCGTCGTGACCCACCCGCATCCCGACCACTTCGGGCTGGCACGGCGACTCCGAGCGGCGGGTGCACGCGTTTTCGCCAGTTCGCAGGCGGCCGACATTATGGCCAAGTTCGACGAGCGACTCCACTACGAACAGTCCTACTTTACAGACTACTTCCAGCGGTGTGGGCTCTCGGCCGAGGCGGCCCAGACGGTGACCAACCTGCCAGAGGCATTCTTGCCCTTTGCCCCCAACGTCGAGACCGACCGCCGACTGTCGAGTGGCGACAAGTTCTCTGTCGTGGAGACGACGCTGACAGCCGACGCCGTCGAGGGTCACGCGCCTGGCGAACTCATCTTCGACTACGAAACCGACGGCCAGCGTCGCGCGCTCGTCGGTGATAACGTGCTTGGTCACATTACGCCAAATCCCCTGCTCCAGCCACCACAAGAGCGCGGTGGCGAGCGCCCCCGCGTCCTGCCAGCGTACAACGACTCGCTTCGGCGCTTGCGCGAGGAGTCCTACGACCGCTTTTTACCGGGCCACGGTGAGTACGTGACCGCCCCTGCCGACCGCATCGATGAGATTCTGGATGCACACGAACAACGGACTGCGACCGTCCGCGACCTCGTCGACGGACCGACGGTTCCAGCGGAAATCATGCATCAACTGTTCGAGGACCTGCCGCTGACCGAGCAGTTCTCGGGATTGAGCGAGGCAGTCGGCCATCTGGATGTCCTCGAAACTCGCGGCGAAGTTACCCACCACGAGTCGGGAGATGTAATCGTCTACGAGCCGACCTGATACTGCCGGCTATGCACGCCTGAAGAATTTCGGCACCACGTGGTACCGAATATCGGTCCGAAATTATAGCCAACAGTACGACCGCGGTGCTCGTCAGTACGTCGGGTTCTCCTCGCGGACGCCCTCGCGTTTGTTGACGACGCGAGCGACGGTAAAGAGCGCGTCAGAGAGGCGATTGAGGTAGACGATAGCGGTGTCGTTGACCGACGCCTCCTCGGAGGCAAAGGCGACGGCGCGGCGCTCGGCCCGACGACACACCGCGCGTGCGTGGTGGATTTTTGCCCCAGGTTCGGACCCGCCGGGGAGGATGAAATCTTCGAGCGGGTCCAGTTCCTCCTCCCAGTCGTCAATCCAGTTTTCGACGGTGTCGACGTGTTCGCTGCGGACAACGGGGTCGTCCTCGTCGGGGTTTGGGTTGGCAAAGTCCGCCTGGACGATGTGGAGGTGGTTCTGGGCCTGCTGGAGCTGCTCGTCGATGTCGTCGTAGCCGGTCGGTCGGACCGACCCCAGGATGGCGTTGACCTCGTCGACAGTGCCGTAGGCTTCGATTCGGGCGCTGGCCTTCGAGACGCGGTCCATGTTCCGCAGGTCGGTCATCCCCTCGTCGCCGCGACCCGTGTAGATTTTCATACGTATGACTGGGGTCGACAGCAACTTATACTCACTGTGCCCGAGTCCGGCGGCTCACACGTGCACGCGCGTGACGTGACCACCACAGCCACACTGCTCGATGTACTCGTAGTTGACGCCGTCGATGGCGTTCTCGAGTGCGTCGTAGAGATACTCGCTGGGGTGGCCGTGGTCGCCGTGGGTGACGAGATTGACGTGGTTGTCGCTGGTGGTGTGTTCGATTGCATCGAGCGCCTGGTCGACGACGAGACTGCGGTCGTCGGCGTGCTGGGGCTTTTCGAGATTTGCCGACCAGGAGTTGTCGTGGACAGTGTCGGTGATCGGTTCGACGTCGTCGTGTGAAACGTCCATACGCTCCAAGAAGTGTTTCAGTCGTCAGTACGTGCTCCCGAACGTGTTCGGCCCTCACCGTCTGAGATATCGATGAACAGCGAGTACGTCATGACGGCAAAGCCGACGGCAGTAAAGACACTCTGGGTGCCGACGCTCGCTTCGAGGCTGATACCGGCGAACTGATGCAGGACGCCGCCGAGCAGGGCACCAAGCGTCAAAAGGCCAATCCCAACTGCGAGTGCGCGAAGCGCCCGCAAGCTGGTTCGGCGGAACGCCCTGTAGGAGAGGTACGTCAGCGCGCTGCCGAACGCGAGTGTCGCCGTCTTCGCGGCGACCAGGACGACTGTCGTCTGGTGGAGATTCATGCAATACCCTCTACCCGAGAGAGACTAGCAGTCCGTATATAAATTATTGCGAATTACCACCGGGTGAGAACAGTTCGCTAGCTATCGACGTACAGCGAGTAGACAATGATGGCAAATCCGACGGTGACAAGCGCCGTCTCGACCAGTTGCCCCAGTTGAAACCCCAAATCGAGTATCTGGTCGATGACCCCCGCCAGTAACGACCCGAGCGTGACAAAGCCAAACCCATACGCCAAGAAGCGTAACGGCTGTGCACCGGTTCGACGGTACGCCTTGTACGCGAGGTAGGCGATAGCTGCGCCCAGTATGAGTGTAATCGTCTTCAGTACGATAACCGCAATCGGCGTCGTAACTTGATGGGGACTCATGTCTCTTTTTGCACCTCCGACCACAGGTTCGCCAGCCGTTCGTCTGCCGTCCGTGGCCGCCGTGAGATGTCGACATCGAACTCCCGGTTCTCGGCGATGCCGATGATGACTTCCTCGAACGCGACGGTGTATCTGCTGGCGTGCTGGCCGTCTGGCCGTATCTCTGTTCCCTCCTCGAGGAGCGAAGCCTCCGTCAGCAAGTCGAGTTTCCGATAGGTCGTCGACAATGGTACGTCCGCTGCGTTCGCTATCTCATCGGCAGTCATTGGTTCTTCCAGAATCCGGACGATAGACCGGCAGTCGGGGTCGTCCAGCGCATCGAGGATGTCCTGTAGCTCCGGCGCATCATCCTCGGCGAACGGGTCACGGACCATCCCTGCCGGTTCTATCCGGGGGACGATTAAAATAGCACCGACATCAACCGTCGTCCGTCCTGTGAATCGACACGTTGTCGCTCACTGGACCTCCTTACTCGGGCCGTGGTGCGCCCTGCATCTTCCGGCGGACGAACAGCAGGAAGATGATTGGTGAGAGCAGACCCAGCACGAGCATCGCCGCGAGCGTCTGGAGTGCCAGGTCGTTTGCTGCCGTCGTTGCCCCGCTATCGTCGCCGCCGACATCGCCGCCCTCACCGACAACGACCGCACCTTTCATGCCTGCGCCCTCGTGGGGGCGACAGTAGTAGGTGTGGGTCCCGTCTTCTTCGAAGGTGTACTCGTACGTGCCGGACGTTTGGGGCTCTCCCGACTCGAAGGCCCCGGTGTTGGCGACGACGTTGTGTGCGCCGCCCTCACCGGTCCACTCCCAGGTAACCGTGGTCCCCGGGTCGATGTGGATGGCCGCCGGGCCGAACGCCAGCCCCGTGTCCCCTGCTCCGACGTCGACGGTCACAGAGTCTTCACCGCGCAGGTCCTCGACGGTCCCGTCGTAGTTCATCGCATCCTCGAGGTAGCCGTCGAAGTCGTAGTCGGTCGACCCACCGCCGGTCTCGCCGCCGTCGTCTCCCTCGCTCTGGAGTTCGTCGGGTGCGACGACGTCGCCCTCGGCAGTGTCACCGACGGCGACGACACCTCTCATACCCGATGCCTTGTGCGGGTTACAGTAGTACTGGTAGACGCCTTCCTCCTCGAACGTGTACGAGAACGTGGTGCCCTCGTCGCCGACGGGGTCACCGCTGGTGAAGCTCTCGTCTTCGGCGACGACGTTGTGCGCGCCGCCCTTGCCGGTCCACTCCCAGGTCACTTCGGTTCCAGGGTCGACGTTGATTGCGGCGGGGCCAAAAGCCAGGTTCGTATCCCCGGCACCGACGTCGACGGTGACGCTGTCTTCGCCGGTGTAGTCGGCGGTCCTGCCGTCGTAGTTCATCGCACCCTCGAGGTAGCCACCGTAATTTCCATCCTGGGCGAGTGCTGTCCCGCTCGTCGCGGCGAGTGTGACTGCTGCGCCGGTCCCTGCCTTTAGGAGTGTCCGGCGCGAATACGTTTGCTGGGGCGTTCGCTTGCTCATACATCCTACTCGAAGGGCCAGCGCTGATAAAACCGATTATTTTTGTTTCGAGTCTCGCCTGGTGTCTATAGGAGCGAACCGAACGTGTTCCTGCACCCTGTCGGCCGCTGAGAATCCTGTCGCTGGTTATGTATACGTCTCACAAACGTGGCACCGTAGAGGTGACCACAAATGTTCGAAACGTCGCGCCGGAAACTACTCGGCGCACTTGGCGTGGGCGGTGCTGCAACTATCGCAGGCTGTGCGACAGACGGTCCGGGAACGACCGGAGACCCAACTCCGTCCGTCGAGGGGCAACAACAGACCAGACAGGTCGATGTCGACCAGATAGCAGCTGACCCGACCGATATCCCGGAGCCAATCGACCGGGACGAACCGACCACCCACCAGGTGACTCTGACTGTCGAGGAGGTGACGGCCGAAATCGAACCCGGAGTGACCTTCGACTATCTCACGTTCGACGGGCAGATTCCCGGCCCAATGGTTCGGGTCCGTCAGGGCGACACCGTCGAGCTCACCCTCGAGAACCCCGACGACAGCCAACTCCCGCACAACGTCGACTTCCATGCCATCTACGGGACCGGCGGTGGTGCCGTGGCGACGACGGCGGCCCCAGGTGAGGAAAACGCCATGTCGTTCCAGGCGCGTTACCCCGGCGCGTTCATCTACCACTGTGCAGTCCCGCGACTGGACTACCACATCTCCGCCGGGATGTTCGGGATGATACTGGTCGAGCCCAGAGACGGAATGCCCGACGTCGACAGGGAACTGTACTTCGGCCAGCACGAACTGTACACCGACAAAGAGGCAGGCGAGGAAGGACACCACGGTCACGACATCGAGTCGATGAAAGCCGAGGACCCCAACTACGTACTGCTCAACGGCGAGAAGTACGCGTGGGCGGCCGCTAACCGCGGGCCAATCGAAACCAGCGTCGGCGACACGGTTCGGGTGTTCATGGTCGACGGCGGTCCGAACCTCTCCAGTAACTTCCACCCTATCGGCAACGTCTGGAGTCGGGCCTACCGCGACGGTGGTCTCCCCGAAGACGGGGAGATGGCGGCCTACGCCGACAAGAACATCCAGACGATGACGGTGCCGCCGGGAAGCTGTATGATCGGCGAGATGGAAATGGTGGTGCCCGAACGAATCAAACTCGTCGACCACGCCCTCTCACGGGTCCGTCACAAGGGACTACTCGCCGAAGTCGACGCCGTCGGCGAAGAAAACGAGGCGGTCTACGACCCGGACTTCGACGGCAGTCGCCACGAGGGACCGCGCTACGACTGACTGTCTCGCGGCGTTGCCCGTGCTGCCGTCGCTTTGAACGTCGCCAACACGTTGCTCCCGTGCGCTAACCCGAGTCGCTCGCTGCTTTCCGTCGTCACCAGCACGGAGAGCGGCCGCGCCGTCCCGACGTCGACGCGAACTGTCGCAATCGCCTCGCGCTCGTCGATGCTTTCGACGACCCCCTGCAGCCGATTACGGGCGCTCATCTCTTCGTCAGTCGGGCTCCCCTCCGGGTCGTGCAGCGTCACCGCGTCGGCGGTCAGTGTCACCTCGACGTGCTGACCGACGACTCTGGCGTCGGCGTCGTCGGCGAGTGCGCGAACTGTCCCAGCCTCCGTTTCGACGGTCACCAGTTCCCCGTCGTGTGCACGCACCTCCCCCGACAGGACAACCTCTTCGACCCCTGCAGTCCCGGCGAGCACCGCCCGAACGCGGGCAAACCGGGCGAGCAGATCGTGACCACCGTCAGTCAGTGCGCTTCCGCCGCCGCCAGCTCCGCCCCGCTCGCGGTCGACCAGCGGTCCGAACGCCGCTTCCAGTTCGGTCAGGCGCTTGTGCGCCCGCGAGTACGACCGCCCGAGCGCGTCCGCGGCGGCGTTAAGCGATCCTCTCTCGTCGACCGCTCGCAACAGCGCTACGTCCGTCTCGTCGACGGCCACGTCACCGGCTCGCAGCGACGCCTCGACATCTACGTCCATACGTTGGCACTTGGTGTCACTGGGCAAAATCTTTATGTCCTAACCGACACAACCACCGTTGTGTCTGACGTGATATAACGATGGTCGATACCAGTTCGCACATCTGTTCCAGGCGGTCGCTCCTGGGGTCGCTCGGTGCAAGCGGCGTCGCGGCGCTGTCCGGGTGTGCCAGCGTCCTCGGCGGGGATAGCCAGTCCGTTAGCCTCCTCTGTGCCGGCAGTCTCGCTAGCCTGTTCGACGAGCACGTCGGTCCCGCGTTCGAAAACGAGACGGGAATCACGCTTCACGGAGAGTACTACGGCTCGAACGCCGTCATGCGGATGGTTCAGGACCGGACCAAACATCCAGACGTGGTCGTGAGCGCCGACGCATCACTTCTCCGCGAGCAACTCTACGAGGAGTTCACCGACTGGGATATCGAGTTCGGGTCGAACAGCCTGGGGATCGGATACAACGAGGAGACGGCGTTCGGCCGCGCTCTCGAACGCGGAGAGCCGTGGTACGAGGTCGTCCGCGGTATCGAGAGCGGGGACCTCGCCATCGGCGACCCGGACCTGGACCCGCTGGGCTATCGCGCCATCCAGGCGTTCGAACTTGCAGCACAATTTCACGACCTCGACGGGTTCCGTGCGGAACTCCTGGACCTCGTCTACATGGAACCCGAAGAACCGCAGATGATGGCGGGGGTCGAAACCGGGAGCAGAGCCGGGGCCGTCGTGTATCACAATATGGCTGTCGACCACGATATGCCATTCTTCGAATTCCCGGACGAATACAACTTCTCGGACCCCGAACTGGCGGACCACTACGCGTCTGTCTCCTATACGACGGATGAGGGCTACACTGCGCCGGGGCGGCCCATCCTCTACAACGCCACAATAAAAGACAACGCCGACAATCCCTCAGCAGGCACGAAACTCGTCCAGTTTTTGATCGATAACCCCGACGTATTGACGGACGCGGGACTGACGGTCTCAGAGAGTCTGCCACGCACACACGGCTCCGTCCCGGAGGATATCGACGTATGAACCGGACCGATTCGAGGGTCTCTCGGTGGTCGTTTCGCGTCCCGGAGCGGCTCGTTCCTGCACTTCTCGGCGGGCTGATTCTCGTCTATTTCGTGCTCCCGTTCGCCGCCTTTCTCTCCCGGACCGGTACCGCGAACGTCGTCGCGCAGCTGTCGACACCGGAGGCACAGGCCGCGATTCGCAACTCGCTCATCACCGCGCCGATTTCGACGGCGATTGCGACGCTGTTTGGCGTCCCGCTGGCGTACGCGCTCGCCCGAAGTACGTTCGTCGGCAAACGCCTCGTCGAAGGCGTCGTTATCCTGCCGCTCGTCGTCCCGCCGGTCGTCGGTGGCGCGATGATTCTGACGGCTGTCGGACGGTTCACACCGCTTGGAAGCGTTGCCGCGACGGCGGGTATCCCGCTTACCGACAGTTTACTTGGCGTCGTCCTCGCCCAGACGTTCGTCGCAGCTCCGTTCGTCATCATCACTGCCCGGGCTGGGTTCGGCTCCGTCGACGAACGGCTGGAACAGGCCTCTCGGTCGCTCGGATACGGACCGCTCGCGACGTTCTGGAACGTCTCGCTCCCGCTGGCACGGGGTGCAATTCTCGCCGGTATCGTGCTGACGTTCGCACGAGCAATCGGTGAGTTCGGTGCGACGATGATGGTGGCGTACAACCCGCGGACGATTCCGACTCGTATCTGGGTCGAATTCATCTCTGGCGGCATCGACGCGACCGTGCCGCTCGCGCTCGCGTTGCTCGCGATAACGCTGGTTGTCGTCACCGCAGTACAACGGCTCGGGCAGCTCCCGACGGTGGTCGACCGATAATGCTCGCTGTCGACGGTCTCACGCACCGTTACGGTGACGAGACGGCTGTCGACGATGTCTCCTTCGGCATCGACGACGGCGAACTGGTCGCGCTGCTGGGGCCGAGCGGCTGTGGCAAGACGACCATCGTCCAGGGAATTGCCGGTCATGTCCGTCCGACGGCGGGAACTGTGCGTCTCCGTGGCGAAGACGTGACAGACGACCCGCCCGAAGCCCGCCGGGTCAGTCTCGTCTTCCAGCGGTCGACGCTGTATCCGCACATGACCGTCGGTGAGAACGTCGCATACGGACTCGAAGCCCGAGGGTTCGAACCCCACCGACGGGCCGAACTCGTCGAGGAGCATCTCGAACTGGTTTCGCTTGCGGACCGACACGATGCGTATCCGTCTGAGTTGAGCGGTGGACAACAACGCCGAGTCGAACTGGCGCGTGCGCTTGCTCCACAGCCAGACGTACTCCTCCTCGACGAACCGCTGTCGGCGCTCGACCGGACGCTGCGTGACCAGTTGCGCGACGAAATCGCGCGCATCCAGCGCGAGACCGGTGTGACGACGCTGTACGTCACACACGACCAGGAGGACGCGATGGCGCTGGCCGACCGACTCGTCGTGATGAACGACGGGACGATTTCCGCGACTGGCCGGCCACGGTCGCTCTACGAATCGCCACCCACTCCGTTCGTCGCGTCGTTTCTCGGTCGCTCGAACACGTTCCCGGCGACTGTCGTCGACGAGCAGCCACTCTCGCTGAACGTGGGGAACCGAGTACTGACACTGGACGGGGCGGAGACGACGTTCTCGGAGGGGGACACCGTGTCGTGTTACGTGCGGCCGGAATACCTCTCGATTCGAGCGGCTGACCCCGACGGACCGGCACCGACGATACGAGGCGACGTCACCCGCGTTGTCGACCGCGGCCGTCGCTACGACGTGTGGATGCAAACCGCGGCCGAAGATGAACTCGTCGTCGAGCAGTCGTCGGAACCACCGGCAGTCGGCGACACCATCACAGTCGAGGTCCCGCCAGAGCGACTCCTCCTGTTCGGTCCCGAAACCAGGGACAACACCGAGGCTCCCAGCAGTCAGTGACCGGAAGGCGCGACACTGTCGCCGTCGGAGTGTCCGTGGCAAACGGAGGCTGTCGAGGGGAGTTTTCCCGTGACGCGTTCCGTCGGCGCGTATCGGGGCGTTTTTCTCTCCCCCGACGTTACGAGAGCCTGTGCTTTCGGTCGAGTTACACGCGCACTCGTCGCTCTCGTACGACGGCCGCGACCCGGTCGAGGACCTCCTCGAACGGGCGACTGCCGTCGGACTCGACGCGCTCGCTGTCACTGACCACGACGAAATCGATGCCAGCCTCGACGCTGCCGCGAAGGCCGCCGACTACGGCCTCGTCGGCATCCCCGGCATGGAAGTGTCCTCCAGCGCCGGCCACGTCCTCGGACTCGGCATCGAAGAACTCGTTCCCGCGGGCCTCTCTTTTCAGGAGACGCTCGACCGCATCCACGACCAGGGCGGTATCGCCGTCGTCCCGCACCCGTTTCAGGAAGCCCGCCACGGCGTACTCGACAACATCACTAGGGACGAACTGACCGCCGCCGACGCCATCGAGGTGTACAACTCGCGGCTCTTTACCGGCCGGGCGAACCGCCAGGCCGAGCGCTTCGCGCGCACCCACGGGCTGCCGATGACTGCCGGCAGCGACGCCCACATCAGCGAGATGGTCGGCCAGGCAATCACCAACGTCGGCACCGACGAACGCAGCGTCGACGCGATTCTCGATGCCGTCGTTGCGGGCGAGACGACCGTCGAGGGCCGGCGGACGCCCTGGCGCATCAGCTTCCAGCAGTTCGCCGGTGGTGTAAAGCGCCGCGTCGCCGCCAGCGTCCGCAGCCTTCTCGAATGACCATCTCCGGTGCTTCTCCCGAACTTGTCCGCACCGCGCTCGCCAACGGCGACTCGCTCCCCGGGACGGCAGGCTTTGCGGGCGAACTCGACGGCCGCCTGGTCCGTGACGTTCTGGGCCGAGAACTGCTCTATGCCGAGCGCGAGGACCCGACGGGCTGGAGTCACGACCCAACGGCCCTCGCCGACCCCGACCCGGTGCCGGCGGGACACGTTCGTGACGCGACCGGTGACGAACGCGTCTGGGTGCTCCCAGCCCCCGAACCGGTGGCCGACCGCGACCGTGCCGTCGGGACCGTCCGTCGTGCACTCGACGAGACGCTCGCGGACGTGTCGACAGAGAATCTGGCTGTCGCGTTCTCTGGTGGCATCGACTCGGCACTGCTGGCGGCCCGGCTGGACGCCCCGCTGTACGTCGTCGGGTTCCCCGGCAGTCACGACGTCGAGGCGGCCCGCTCGGGTGCGAACGCACTGGGACGGGAGGTGCGCGTCGTCGAACTCGACCACGCTACCCTCGAACGAGCGGTCCCGCCGCTCGTCGATGCTATCGGCCGGACCGACGCGATGGCCGTCCAGATTGCGCTCCCGCTGTTTCTGGTCGCCCAGCGAGTCGCCGACGAGGGCGTCGACCGCCTCGCGCTCGGGCAGGGGGCGGACGAACTGTTCGGCGGCTACGCCAAAGTCGCGCGTGCTCCCGACGACCCGCGCGTCGAGGCGACGACGGTCCGCGGCGCGCGCCGGGAGATGCTCGATACGTTGCCGGACCAGTTAGAGCGGGACCTCCTGGCGACGCGAGCGGCGGGCGTCGAGCCGGTGACGCCGCTCCTCCACGACCGAGTGGTCGAGGCTGCACTCTCCCTTCCCGGCGACCTGCTCGTGACCGAGCGCGGCGAGCGCAAGTGGGCGCTGCGGCTGGCGGCCCGCGAGTGGCTCCCCGACCGGCTCGCGTTCCGAGAGAAGAAAGCCGTGCAGTACGGCAGTCTCGTCTCCCGCGAACTCGACCGGCTGGCACGCCAGCACGGGTTCAAGCGCCGGATGGACGACCACGTGACACAGTACGTCGAGTCACTGGTGGCCTGACCGCGCTCGTGGTTGTTACGCCGTGACGAACTGCGAGTCTTCGACGAGTTCGATATCGTTCTCGGTACAGAGTCTCCGGAGACAGTCCGTACAGAGGTGTAACTCGATGACACGGGCGTCGCGATCCGCCGGCGTACACCGGAGCGTGTACGACATCGTTATCGCGTCCTCACCACAGTGCGTACACGTCATCTGTTCCTCCTGCTGTCGGTCGATTGCGACCGCCTGTTCTCCCCGTGACGGTCTGGCACTCGCGTCGTGTCGACCTGGTGTCGTCCCTCCGTGGACACCGATGGAACGACCCAGGGACTCCCTCTCCCTGACATAGCGGTTTACATATTCACGTCGGCGGGTATTATACTATCTCGTGCAATCTGTGCAGACCGTGCACAGTCGTCGACGGTTACCGCTCGAAAGCGTCGGCCGTCTGTTCTTTCGCTCGTGCGCGGTACGTCTCGTACACGTCTTCTCCCCAGGACACAACTGGACTCGTGTCGGTTTCGAGGAGCGCCCGCGGGAATCCCTCGTCGTCTTCGACCCCGACCTGGACGATATCGCCGCCGAGCCCGAGATAAAATGGCAGGGGTTCCTCGGCCACGTAGACGGTCAACCGTCCGGTGTCCAACTGTTCGCGGAACAGGCTGGCGAACTCTCCGCTGGTAATCCGGTCGCCGACGGTGGCGGAGACGACGATTTCGGCCTCGAACGCGCCGGTCATAATCTGTTCGTGGACGACTTCGGTTCCCTGCATGTCGATAGACGGGAGAAACCCACGGAAGTCGTCGACCCGTCGGAGAAACTCTGTTTGCCGCCTGCCGGGCGCGTAGGGGTCGCTGTCGGTCGATGATGTGATCTCTGCACCTCTCAGGTGGTTCATATCGAGTGAGACTTCGGTCGTCGGAAACCACCGCAGGAACGACGACAGTTCCTCGGTCGCCTGCACCGACGACACGAGGTCCAGAAACTGCTCTGTGATCATCTCCCCTGTTGCGGTCAACTGGTACCCGTCACCTGTCTTCGCCACCCAGTTGCGGCTCTGGAGGTCCGTCAGTGTCCGTGTCACTGTCGACCGTGAGGCGTCGACGCACTCTCTGAGTTCTCGCTGGGTTAGCGGCCCTGCCTCGAGCAACCGTTCGAGGACGCGAACGCGTGATTCAGACCGGGCGAGAAACGCGATGTGGTCGATGGCCTCGGTGTCCTTCCGCATCTAACCTGTCTGTGTGTTGGAGTGTAATATAAAATCTCGCATCAATAATCGGGTAGGTCCTCGACCGTCTCGATTGCCCGCTGGCCGATTTCGACCACGTCGGACTCCAACCGGTCGGCGTTGTCGCGCAACTGTTCTGGCGTGAACCACTCCCAGTCGTCGGCCGGCTGTTCGCCCGCCGTCGGTGTAATCTCTCGACTCTCGACGGTGCCGTAGAAGATGAAATCGATGTGCTGGTGTCCCACGTCACCGTCGCAGGTGTTGATATCTTCGAGGAGAAACTGCTGGGGCCGGGGAATCGACTGGACAGTCGGCGAGTCGATATCGGCTGTGGGGGCGACGAGCGTCGGGTCGAGTCCCAACTCTTCTCTGACCTCGCGGACCGCGGCCTCGTGTGGGACCTCGTCGCGGTCGATGTGGCCCCCAGGGGGCAACCACATGTCGAGTTTGTCGTGGGTGTGGAGTGCGGTCGCACCGTCGTGAACGACGTAGACAGTGGCGACGAAGTGACGGGTGGTTTCCATGCCGGGGGTGAAGGCCGACCCAGCCTTTTGCGTTTCCGTTTCAAATGTCACTGAGTCTGTATTAAATGCCATGGCAGACCACCGAAAACGTCTATCTGACGCGATCCCGTTCCTACAGATGGGCTTTCAGTGTCAGTTACTCCCCGGATACTGAGGCCCGATGGATGCCATCCCGACTCTCCCCATCACTCCCAACAACACATCCATCTTGACGCGCGTGCTCGACGGACCTGTCGTCCGGACTCGGCCGTCGCTGATGCGTGTCTCCGCTTTCGCTGTGGCCGTGTGGCTAACCCGCACTGGCTCGACTGGAAAGGTAGATTCTTAGCCCCCACTCCCCTGGCTGTGGATATGAGCTACGATACGGTTCGGGACGTGGACCCCGCCGTCGCCGACGCCCTCGATGGCGAACGCGAACGGCAGAACGACACGCTGGCGATGATTGCCAGCGAGAACCACGTCAGCGAGGCAGTTCTCGAAGCACAGAGTTCGGAACTCACCAACAAGTACGCCGAGGGCTATCCCGGCGAGCGCTACTACGCCGGCTGTGAGTACGCCGACGACGTCGAGAATCTGGCAATCGAGCGCGCCGAAGAGCTGTGGGGTGCCGAACACGTCAACGTCCAGCCCCACTCGGGCACGCAGGCCAACATGGGCGTGTATCTCGCGATGCTCGACCCCGGCGACAAGATTCTCTCGCTGGAACTCGAACACGGCGGCCACCTCTCGCACGGCCACCCCGCGAATTTCACGGGCAAGACCTACGAAGTCGAGCAGTACCACGTCGACGCCGAGACGGGCTATATCGACTACGACGCGCTCCACGACCTCGCCGAGGAGTTCCAGCCCGACATCATCGTCTCGGGCTACTCGGCGTACCCGCGCGACATCGAGTGGGAGGAGATTCAGGCGGCCGCCGACGCCGTCGACGCCTACCACCTCGCCGACATCGCACACATCACCGGACTGGTCGCCGCCGGCGTCCACTCCTCGCCGGTCGGTATCGCCGACTTCGTGACCGGGTCGACGCACAAGACGATCCGTGCTGGCCGTGGCGGTATCATCATGTGCGAAGAAGAGTACGCCGATGCAATCGATGCGGCCGTCTTCCCCGGTAGTCAGGGCGGTCCGCTGATGCACAACGTCGCGGGCAAGGCCGTCGGCTTCGGTGAGGCGCTCAATCCGCAGTTCGACGAGTACGCCCAGCAGGTCGTCGACAACGCCAAAGCACTCGGCGACCAGCTCCAGGAGCACGGCTTCTCGCTGGTCTCCGGCGGGACGGACAACCACCTCGTGCTCGTCGACCTCCGTGACTCACATCCCGATACGACCGGCAAGGACGCAGAGCAGGCACTCGAAGAGGTTGGTATCGTCCTGAACGCCAACACCGTCCCCGGCGAGACGCGCTCTGCGTTCAATCCGTCGGGCATCCGCGCGGGGACGCCCGGGTTGACCACGCGCGGCTTCGACGAGGACGCCTGCCGTGAAGTCGCGGACCTCATCTACCGCGTCGTCGACAACTACGACGACGCGGACGTAAAAAGCGAAGTCAGCGCACGCGTCGACGAACTCACCGACGAGTACACGCTGTACGAATAGTACGGTCGGCGCTCGACTACTCCGAGTTGTCGTTCTTTTTCACTTCAGTGATCATAACGTCCCAGTCCGGATGTTCGGCACCGTTCCGACAGTCCCACCCGCCTTCCACGTCGATGCCGTTCTCGTGTGCCTGCCGGAGGAGCGACTGCAGTTCGGTGAGGAGTTCTTTTTCGGATGTCACCGGTGGCTCTTCTGCAGTCATGCTGGATCGCTGTCCTCGTTCTGATCGTGTGCTGCCGGTGCGACAGTAATGACACCGTAACTCTGGATGGTTACCGTATAGCCCGCGATGGTGACATCACCGCTTGTCCAGTTCCGAACCTGGAGGAGTGAATCAAGTGACTCAGCATCGACGCTCGTCTGAAGTGGCTCCAGTTCGGTTAGACCCCGACCGATCACCGACGAGAGCGCTGTCACGACGGCCATGCTTGGCGGTGTCTCGTCCTGGTCGTACTCGAAGCGGTGGGTCGCAGTGTCTTTGTGATACGTTTTCGAACCCAACTCGAAAACAGAACTCGTGGAGGTCATTGTTCTATGCCTGTAGTAGCTTCACCCGGTTCAACTCTCCTACTGTTTATACAGTGGATATAAATAGGTGCGGGCTGCGTCGTCAAATTCACTCTGCGTCAAGTGTCGCGGCGATGAGTCGGCGGTGGCCGCGTCTGAGCCGGGAAGACAGTGACTGCTGGGTGATACCGAGTTCCTCGGCGATCTCTTCGAGTGACGACTCGCGTGGCGAGTCGAAGTAGCCGCGTTCGAACGCCAACACCAGCGCCTCCCGCTGTGTGTCGGTCAGTCCGTACCCTTCGCTCTGGACTGGAAGCAGTGCATGGACGGCCGTAATATCGATGGTAATATCGTTCTTCTGACAGTAGTCGCGAAATTCGCTGATATCCTCGCGGCTCTCGCCGCGGACTTCGAACTGCCACCCATCGGTCGTTCCGACTCCCGTGAGAATGACGAGATCGGCCTCTGCGAGCGCGCTTATGATGCCGACGTACTCCCGGTCCCACTCGACGCGCATGAGATACTCGTCGTCGACAGCGTCGACGAGTTTGATGTTGACCACGCCGGCGTGGGCATCGAACGCGGCTTCGATATCTTCGGCGTCCGCACCACGGACCCAGAAGTACGGAATTATCAGTGTCTCGTGGGGGATGAGCCGCTCCAGTTCGACCGTCACGCCGGGCAAGGTTTCGAAGACACTGCCCAGCGGGAACTCGGCTGCCGGACTCGTGAACTCCATGACGGCCGCCATACCGGTATGTTCGTTGCGACAGTGAAGAATCATGTGGGTGATGTACCAGGGTCGTAACGGTGGTGTGCTCGATTTAATGGTAAAATTACACTTACTGGGGTACGATTCTCCGCCGAGTGCGGTGGACTTGGTGAACCAAGCCACCCCATTTTGTACCGCCGTAGCAAACCATGCGTACAAGAAAGTAATGAGCGTTATTGCTGAATTACAGATACCGTCTGCGGATTTCGAGCTCGGGCGGATTCTCTCTATCGATGGTATGTCTTCTATCGAACTCGAAAGTCTCGTCCCGACTGGTGACGCGACTGTTCCGCTCTTCTGGGTCTATAACGCGGGGCGGGACTCGTTTGTCGAAAAGGTGCAGCGTCACCCGACTGTCAACGATGCATCGGAGGTGGACGTGTTCGAGGACCGAACGCTCTTCACGCTCGACTGGGACGCAAACCTCGACCACGTCTTCAGAGGCATCAACGAATACGAAGGGCAACTTCTGAGCGCTGTCGGGACGCCCGGGATGTGGGAGTTCGAACTCCGATTTCCCGACCACGACACGCTGAGCGAGTTTACGGCCCACTGTGAGGACGCCCAGATCTCGGTGGAACTCACTCGTGTGTACAATCCGACCGACCCGGATGTTGGACCGTGGTACGGGCTGACCGAACCCCAGCGCGAGGCGATTACGCTCGCTGTCGAGCAGGGGTATTACGACATCCCGAGAGACTGTACCACACAGGAGCTCGCAGACCAACTCGGCATCTCTGACCAGGCCGTAACTGAACGTCTCCGTCGTGCTATCGTGGCGCTCGTCACGTACACGCTCACCGCTACCGACTCAGAAACGTAACGTCTCTGCTGGCCTTGTGTGCCATGGCAAAACACCACCTGTGTTGCGCCCCCTACTGGTAGTATGCAGAGTGGTCCCAGTATGATACAACCGGTAGCCGGAGGACTCACATGACATCAAATGCTCCAACCATCGAAAGTGAGAGCACAGTCACTCTCGATGCAGTGCTGTCGGCGGTTGCCAACGAGCAACGCCGGGCCGTCCTCCGCGTACTGGCCGACAGCGACGAGGAGGGACTGGCGTTTCAGACTCTCGTCGACAGGGTCGCCGACCGGGTTCGAGCGGCCGATGCGGAGCCGATACCGGAGACCCATCGACAGCGCATCAGGACCGCGCTCTATCACAGCCACCTTCCGAAACTGGAAGCGTGTGGGATGGTCGTCCACGAAACCGACACAAACCGAGTCAAGAACATCACCGGTGAACTGGGCAAGGAGCTACTGACGGTCGTCGAATCCTACGAAACACACGACTGAGTATCGCACGTCACCCGCTACGCACTGTCGTCACGGTCGACGATATCGTCGGCGGACCCGGGAATCCCACAGACGCCGGCCGCCTCGCCGGCGCGTTCGACACCCGACGAGAGCGGAGCGAGGTCCCAGGTGGGGTCGTGGCCGGTCTCTTGTCGATGCCGCTCGATACAGGCGCGGGCGGCCTGGAGCTTCTCGAAGGCTTCGTCGAGGGAACAGTCCGGACAGGTGACTGTCGCGCGGTGCGTTGTCATTGTCGGAGTATCGTCCGGTGACGCATAAGCCGTTTCGCTCCGCGGCCACGCTTTTGTCTCTCAGGCCCGTCCTGTACTGTATGTCACAGCACGTCGGGCGGACGCGCCGGTCGGTCCTGCTCGCTTGTCTGGGGACCGTCGGGGCGCTGGCCGGCTGCTCCGGGAGTGGGGAGACCAACGGGGACTCTCCGGCCGGGACCGAGGACCTCGACTTGCGCGAGGCGAACGTCGTCGATGTCACTATCGAGCGGGACGGGTCGAGTGTCACGTTCGACGTGACGCTGCACCACGACGACGACGGCGAGTCGGGCTACGCGAACTGGTGGCAAGTCGAGACGGTCGGCGGCGAGCGTCTCGGGCGGCGTGAACTCACACACGCCCACTCGACGCAGCCGTTCACCCGGTCGGGGAGTTTCGATATCGGGACGAACGTCTCCTGTGTCGTCGTTCGCGGCCACGACCAGACACACGAGTACGGTGGGCAGGCGATGGTCGTCTCACTGGAGACGGGCACGACACGGCCCGTCTCGCAAGGACCCGACCGGCAGTCGCTCGGCGCCGCTGACTGTCCGTAACTCGTCGGAGAACTGCTCAGTACGAAAGGGGGGAGAGGGGGTCCCAGGCGACTCGCGTGCCGCCCGATAGGGTCTGCACAACTGCGACGACCGCGTCGGAGATGTCGTGGTGTCCATGCACGACGGGGGGAGAGGGTGTCCGAAGTGGCGGTCGTCGCGTGCGTGCCTCTGACGGATTCCGTCGGCAACACCGACGGAACAGTCCATCCGGCGGAGCGAACACATCTCGTCGTCCAACTACTCGTCGTGCTGCCGCCGTCATTCTATCAGAGTGTAAATGGTATAGAACTACTTCCTAATATACAACAATACTCTCGTCAGGTGGGCTAACTATCTAGATGTCGTCTTCTGTCTCATCGCCGAACAGTTCGGCAAAGAGGCGGCGCTGTGCTTCTCGGAGATGGTGAGTCACAGTCGGCTGTGAAACGTCGAGCAGCTCCGCGAGTTCCGCACCTGTCGTCTCGCGTGGTGATTCGAAAAAGCCGCTCTCGTATGCCGTCACCAGCACCTCACGCTGACGGTCGGTCAACTCGGCGCCCAGCGTGAACCGTATCGAGTCGCCCGTCTCGGTGTTCGTTCGTTCGTGCCTGGACCGCAGTTCGGTCTCCGGATACGTCTTCTGGACGCGTGCGAGAAATTCGCGGACTGACAGTTGCTGCGGGAGGCGGACGACTGCACGAGTCGAGTCGGCGCGTGCTTCGACGTGCTGTGGGATTCCGCCACTCTCCAGCAGTGTGCCGGCGACGGTGTTGCCATTCAGTGTCGCCCTGAAGAGGTGGGACCCGCTCCGCTCGACGTGTGTCAGTGATTCGACGGCGACGAACTCGCTTTCCAGTGCGAGGATGTCGTCGACCGGCGGGTCCGAGAGTTCGAACAGCACGCGTCTCGTTCCGTTGGAATCCGGCGTCGTCTCGCGGTACTGGATTGTAGTGCCGGCCAGTCCGGCGACTGCGTTCAGGAACGTCCCTGGCGTCCCGATTTCCAGTTCGAGTTCGGTTACCTCTTCGGCGAGAATCCCCTGTTTCGTCTCGGCGACGTTGAGTCCGTAGCCAACGAGTTTCCCGAGGTCGGTAAACACCGCTCGTGTCGTCTCGTCGAACGCGTCGGGTTCGTTCGCGTACACTGTCAGGACGCCGTAGCTCGTCTCGCCGTAGGGCAGCGGGACAGACAACACTGACTGGTAGCCGTACTCGACAGCTGTTTGTGCCCACTCGCCGTCCCGGAGGTGGTCGGTGACGTTCCCGACGACAGTCACGTCGTTCTCTGCGGCTGTGCGCGCGGTCGGCTCACCCGACCCGACGGTGGCGGAAACGCTGTCGAGATAGGTCCCGTCTCCAGTCCACGTTTGGGGTTCGACCGTCGTCTCGTCGGGTGGGAGAACGCCGATCCAGGCGAAGCTGTACTCGTCTTCTGTGACCAGTCGGTCACAGACGGCCTGTTCGATGTCTGCTCGCGAGGACGACTGCACGAGTGTGTCAGCCACGTCTCGCAGTATCCCGT
>JAZKTK010000055.1:0-19599 GCA_036625595.1 Haloarculaceae archaeon
GCTCTCTACTACGGAGAGCCGCATCCGGTGTCCGCTTGCTCTGCCCGACGCCGATGATGGCTACCAACGGCAGTACCTCGATTCTGACGAGTGGAGCGTCACGGAAAGCACGCTCACCGCCCGCGACGGCGACTACTTCTTACACATCGGGTTCCGCCGACACAAGAACGATACCGAGAGAAACACCGCCGAGGACGGAACGGTTCTCGGGGTCGATCTCGGAATCGAAAATCTCGCCGTCACTAGTACCGCCTCCTTCTTCAGCGGGCGGGAGTTGGCCCACAACCTCCGTGAGTTCGAGAAGGTACGCGCCGGACTCCAGCAGACGGACACCCGAAGCGCCCACCAGACGCTCAAACAGTCGAGTGGCCGTGAACTTCGCTACGTCCGCGACGTACTCCACCGGGCATCCAACGCTATCATAGACGAAGCACTCCGGTACGGCTGTGACGTGATAGCGTTCGAGGACTTGACCCATATCCGCGACCGAACCGGCGCGTCGTGGGGGCACAAGTGGGCGTTCCGGACGCTGTACGAGCAAGTAGAGTACAAAGCCGAAGCCGAAGGTATCTCGGTGAAGCAAGTGGGTTCGGCGTACACGTCAAAACGGTGCGCCGAGTGTGGCTTTACGGCGGACGAGAATCGCCCGACTCGTACCGACTTCCGATGTGTGGAATGTGAGTCGGAAGCGAACGCGGACTACAATGCGGCGAAGAACATCGGGATGCGGTATGTCCGTCGGGGCCAACAGTCGTCTCGGCGGACGAGTAACAGTCAGCTTGCTCTAAAGTCTGGAACTGTGACGTCCTCAGGTTTCGTAGAAACCTGATGTGCGAACGAGACGCCTCGCGTCTCGTTAACGCCGAGTGGTGGATTCACCGCCCACCCGGAAGGGTTCGAGGCCGAGTTCACGGACAAGCCCCACCCTTAACGAGCGAACCCGTCAGGGTGAGCGAAGTAGGGTGGGGCAGTTGACCGGAGAGCATCCAGACACACTTTTACTCACCGCGCCAGCGGCATCGAGTAGCTTCGCTCACGCTCGAGGACGAGTTCGTGTGTTCGTTCGCACTCACAGGATACCTGCTCGAAGACAGATGGGTCTTGGCGCAGGTCGAAGTCCTTGATGGCACGCTGGACGCGGTCGTCACACTCCCCGCAGTTGTGCGCGCCGCGGTCGCTGCCGTGGCCGACGGGGTCCGAGACGACGATGATGTCTTCACCGTCGGACTCGCTTTGCTCGTCCGACGAGCCTCCTGTCGCGTTGCTCCCGGAGACGTCTGCGGTGTCTTCGAGTACGCGTGCAACGCTCCAGAGCCACGGCGGCCGGTAGCCGTCGCCGTGGTAGATGTCTTCGACCATCGTGTGTCGCTGGACGTTACAGGGGTTCATCGAGACGGTGTGACAGCCGTCGACGGCGGCGCACTTTCGCACCGAGCGCTTCATGTCTTCGAGAGCCTCTGCCTCCGAGAGGAAGGGCGGTTTCATCAGGAGGTAGGCCTTGATGCCAGCGCCGGCGTCGCGTGCGTCGGCGGCCGCGCGCTCGAACTCCGAGAACTCGAAGTACTTGTTCACGCAGTCGCGGCGCACTCTATCGGTTGCCGTCTCCAGCCCGACCGCAACGTCGGTGTTCAGACCTTGTTCGGTAAAGTCCTCGATTTTCTCCTCGGAGACGAAGTCGGGGAGTGATTCGACGACGATACGGTCGCGGTCTCCGAAGGTTTCCGCAATCGCACGGCGGGTCTCAGCCGGGACTTCCCGTTCGTCGAGAAACGAGCCGGAGGTGTAGATTTTGATGAGGCCAGCGGGCTCGTCTGTATTCTCCGCTTCGTGGTCTAGACACTTCTCTATCTGTGCCATCAGGTCCTCGTGGCTGACACTGCCGCCCTCGACCGATTCTGCGACGTAGCCACACATTGTACAGCCGCCGGCACGGGCCCAGCGACAGCCGCCGGTGTTGAGGATGATGGTCAGGGAGTCGTAGACGCCGTCGGGGGTGTTGTCCTCGTCGAGCCAGACGCGGGTAGGCTCACGGGGGTCGTAGGTCTCGTCTTTCCGGGAGCGAATTTCGCGCATCGCCTGGTTGTGGGCGTCCATCCCTTTGCCCTGCTCGTAGACGTCGGGACTGGGTTTACTCATTGGCAAAGAGAAGTAGACGAGTGCCTAAATCCGCTTCGTTGCGCCTAGGCCGGTGTGTACTGTCGGGCACGATACAACACCGCCGCGACCACCGCACCGACGCCATCGGCTACGACATCCAGGAGACTTGCCGACCGAGAGGACAGTGGCAACTGGACGAGTTCGATTGCGATGCCGTACCCGACGGTCAGACCGACGACCAGTGCCAGCCCTCCGACGGTCGGACGGCGTCGCAGCGCGACCGCAATCGTTCCGGCGAGGACCCCGTAGCCGACCGCGTGGAGCCACTTGTCGGCCCCGACTCCGAGCAGTCCTCTCGCTGGTTGTCCCTCCGCTGTCCGGACGACGGACGCGACGAGAATCCCGCTGGCGACGAGCACGACTGGCCCCCATCGCAATAGCCTCTCGTTCACGTTCACCTGTTCTCCGTTCATCAGCGGCGTCGCTCTACTTACGTTTCCTCGACGTGCCGCACGGAACTCGCAATCCCGCGGGTGCTGTCGACCATCTCGGGACCGGACATCTCGGCACGGCCGATACCGAACGCCTGTGGCCCCTCGATGACGACCTCGTCGCCCATGCGGATGTCGTCGCTGGCGTCGACGACACCCGGTGCGAGCACCGAGCCGTGCGGAACGAAGGTGTCGATTTCGACTCGCTTTGTCGGTGCATCGCTCTCCATCCAGCGGCGTGCGCCCGCAAGCGTCAGCGAGAGGACGCCGTACTGCGGGACCAGCGCCGCCAACTGCTCGCCGTCGCCGTCGAGCGCCCGGAGTTTGGGGTAGCGACTTCCCACCCGCAGCTCATCGAAGAGGGCGTCGCCAGCTCCCTCGCCGAACTGATAATCGGCGATAGCGCGAACGGTGTTGTGCTGGCGCTCGCGCTTTCCGTATTTCAGTTCGTCAGAGAGTGTCGCGGCGAGGTTCGCCAGCGAGTCGGTGGTCGTCGGGTGGTCTTCGACGGTGTACTCGAAGTCCAGTCCGAGCGACGCTTCGACGCGCTCGCAAATCTCCCGATAGCCTTCGCCCGGGACGTGTGCGATGACTCGTGGATAGTCGTTGCGCCGGAGATACGCTTCCAGTACGTCGGCGACGAACTCTTTTTCGGTGGCCGACCAGTGGCCCGTCACGACCGAATCGTAGTGCTGGGCCGGGTAGGTGAGTTCGAGTTCCTGTGGAACCACCCCAATCGGAGAGGTCATCGACAGCGTATGGCCGCGGAACTGGACGGCGTCGTGGTACTGGCCGTGGCTCTGGGACTCGCTGTAGGGTTTCGCGGCCGAGCAGGGGACGATGACCAGCGGATTGTCGAACCGGCAACGGTAGCGCTCGGTAACCCGCTGGGCGAAGCGCTGAATCTCGACGCGGCGCATCGTGTCCTCGGTGGCGGCCGTAATCTCTGCTCGGCGGATGACTGGCGTGCGCTGCTCGATGTAGCTGTACTGCTGGTCGAGACGCCGGAACACGGCAGTGAGCCACTGCTCGTGGCGGGCCTGTCCCTCAATGTAGTCCCGGAGTCTCCCCCGGCGAATCCGCTGGCGGACGGTCCCGAGTGCGGCCCGGAGTGCGTTCTCGTTGTGTCGTTCACAGTCCGCGCGGTCGAACTCCTCGATCGGTTGCTGGCAGGCCGGGCAGGCGCAGGGGAGTTCGTCGAGGTCTTCGAGAAACTGCTCGCCGTCGGTCGTGAGGTACTTGCCCTGGCTGCCTTTCACGACGGCGCGGTCGGTGTCGACGAGGTCGATGCCGGCGTACGCGAGCGTGGCGACGTTGGCCGGCGTCGCGACACCCGGCAGATAGAGGGCGGTGTCGTGTGGCACGGCCTCGCGCGTGCGAATGATGGCGTCGACGAATGCGCGAGCGTGTCCGGCGACGGCCTGGGCGTTCGAGAGCACGTAGGCGTCCGGGTTGGCGTCAGTGGTGTCGGCCGCGGCGTCGGGCGTCACGACGGCAGCGCTGGGGTAGTCCACGTCGGGGTAGTCGGTGGCGAAGGCTTCGGCCACGTCGTCGGGTGTACCTCCCGGAATCGCGCGGTGGGGCAACACCGTCAGCACGGCGTCGTCACCCTCGGGTAACTCGCGGTCTTCGGGCCAGCGACTCCCGGCGTCGACGAGGACGTCGTCCACGATGGCGGGCGTCCGGAGCGGGTCGGAGAGGCGGAGTTCCCCGATGCGGGCGGCCCCGTCCCGGTCGTGGACCTCGAAGTAGTCGGTCATGGCAGTCGGTGGGGGGTGCGCGAGTAATTATCTTGGCTTTCGTGGCGACAACGCTCTTGTCTCCGGCGACGAAGGAACTGATATGGACGTCACGGTATACGGCCCCCTCCGCGGTGCGACCGGCGAGAAGACTGTCGCAGTCGATTTCGACGGTGGAACTGTCGGGGAGGCACTAGCGGCGTTCGTCGATGCCTATCCGCGCGCTGAACGACACCTCTACGAGAACGGAACCCTCCAGTCTGGCGTTCGCGTGGCGGTGGACGGTGAAAGCGTCGACCCCGAGGATAACTGTCCGGCCGACGCCAGCCTCAGCGTCCACCCGGCGATGCGAGGCGGATAGCTGCTCGGTCGCAGCTTAGAGACCGTACTGTTCGCGGACGAGATGAGCGAGTCCCTGTTCTTCGAGGCGGTCCATCGGCGCGAGCATGTCGAGCTGGACGACACCGGGGAGCCGGCCGATTTCGACGCCGCCGGTGAACGTACAGCGGGTGCGCACCTCGCCTTCGCTCATGTCCAGCAGGTCGCCAGCGCGGTCGAAGGCGTTCTCGGTGGCGTCGTTGGCCGTCGCGCCGCTGCCGATGACCTGAATCGGTCCCATATCAGTCTCGACGTCGACGCCGTATTCGGCCCCGAGTGCCTGCCCCTTCTCCACTTCCTCGTCGGTGTAGGGCGTGCTGATGTGGGGCAGGTCCTCGGCGTTGGGAAGCAGCACGGGACCGCCGATGTCGAGGTCCTTGATGAGTTCGACCTCGAACTCTGCGTGTCCGCTCACGTCGGTCGTGTGCAAGGCGAGTTCACCGTCGCCCTGGTTCGCGTGCATGTCGCCGACGTAGATGCCGCCGCCGTCGACCTTGACCGGGCAGACGAGAATCGCTCCCTCGCGGACCGCGTTGACGTCCATGTGGCCGTCCGTGCGGGCTTCGAGTTCCTCCTCGCTGTCGAGTCCCCAGTCGTGGTCGGCTCCGATGAGGAACTGGCCGAAGTCACCGGCGTTGTGCGAGTCGGGCATCTCGATCGGCGGCGTCGTTCCGATGTTGCCGATAAAGGGCCGGAGGTGGCCGAGCGTGCCGGGCATCTCGTGCGGTTCGTACAACAGGATAGGGTGCTGTCGGGAGTTCTCCGGGAGCGCAATGGCCTCGTCGGCGCGTTCGGCGAGGTCGTGTGCCGCCGCCTCGTCGACCGTGATGCCGACCTCGTGGTCGTCGTCGAAGACCGTCGTAATACCGTACTCGAAGCCAAACGAGGAGGCGTTTGCGCCACACTCCGCACATCGAATCGAGTCCTCACCAGTCCCTTCGACGACGCTCTCTGGCCACTCGGTCCCGCACTCGGGGCAGACGTGGTCGACGAAGGGGTCGTCGCCAAAGGCCTCCTCGCGTTCGTCCATCGACCCGGTGCTGGTCGCGATGCTCGTCACTTCGATATCCCGTATCTTGATTGCGATGGCGTCGCCGACCTCTGCCCCCTCGACGGCGATTGGTTTGGTCACCTCGTGACCACCCCGGAACTTCGGGGTAATCATCGGTCCCCAGCACGCCGGTGGCGTGTGCGTTTTCACCGTGCCGCCGTCTGCGACTGTTCCGGCCCACTCCTGCTCGGGACCGACCAGTCCGAGTGTGTACTCGTCGACGTGGAGTTCGCTCTCGATTTGTTGTGACATAACATGGCACAATTTAGGCTCTGGCAGATTAACTCTGTCTCCGCCGCTAGAACTCGTCCTGGTCGCTGCCCAGCACCTCGACTCGCACGTCGGCCGGCAGCGCGTCCAGTGCCGTCTCGGGCCAGTCGCGGTGGAACACGGTCAACTCGGCGTCGCTATTCTCTGCCAGTCGCCGGACGCCCTCGCCGGCCGCCTCGTAGGACTGTACGTCGACCCGTTCGGGCAGTTCTCCAGCGAGTGGGTACGCGTCGGCAAGTTCTCGCGGCACTGGGCCAAAGGGTGGCAGCAGTCGCCACGAGTCGTCGTAGGCATCGCTGTGGTTACCTTCTGTCAGCAGTATCTCGCCGTCGGGGTCGAGCCGCGAGAGTCGCTGATGGTGGCGCAACACTTCGGGTCGGCGAGCGCTCTCCGCGGAGAGATAGAAGAAGGCGTCCTTCGAGACGGGGTCGGTCCCCTCTAGCTGGTCGGCGTAATCGAGCAGCGTGCGATAGCCGTCGAGCATCGTCGGGTGGCCGCGAGCGCGCATTTCGACGAGTTCGAGCAGATTGCCGCGTCGGATAGCCTGCCGGACGGTCCGCATCTCCTCGAAGGAGACGTACAGGTTATGCTCGGCGAGAAGCCGCTGGCACTCTCGCTCGTCGTCCATTTCCCGGAGGTCTGACGGGGTGTGGTCGGTACAGACCGGACACGAACAGGGGAAGTAATCGAGATCGTCCAGATGTTCAGTCCCGCGAACAGTCAAATAGCGGCCGTCGCGGGCGTAGAGCGCGTACGCCGCCGAGTCGAAGAGGTCACAGCCCAGCGCGACCGCGAGCGCGAACATCATGGGATGGCCCGCTCCGAAGAGGTGGACCGGTGCGGCCTCGCCCAGCCCCCGCTTTGCGGCCGTTACCACGTCGACGAGGTCGGCAAAGCGGTACTCGTTCATCAGTGGCACGACTGCGCCGATGGGGAACACGTCCAGCGAGGTGCTGGCAGCTTCACGACCAGCGCGCTCGCGGAGGTCCGGATGTGTCGACCCCTGAACCGGTGCGGTGACGAGCATTTCACCAGTGTCGACGGTCTCGGCCAGTTCCAGCCGTTCCTGAGTGGTCGCGAGTTCTTCGGCGGCCTGCTCGTGGCTCACGTCCGGCGGCGTCGGGATATCGACCGGCGTGCCGATGTCGGAGCCGATGGCGTGCTGGAACTGTAGAATCTCCTCGGTCGTCACTGTAATTTCGCCGTATTCGGCGAGTTGGAACGACCCGGAGTCGGTCATAATCGCACCCGAAAAATCGAGCAGGTCGTGCAGCCCCTGCTCGAGTGCTGGCTCGCGGAGGTCCTCGCTCCCGTGGAGGACGTAGCTATTCGTGATGAGAATCTCCGCGCCGAACTCCGATTCGAGCTGGCTCGGTGGAACCGTCTGGACGTGTGGGTTGACGACTGGCAGGAGTGCCGGCGTCTCGACAGTTACGTCGGCTCTGGGGACCGTCAACTCGCCGCGCCGACCGGCCGCGTCGTACTCGCGTACCTCGAAGACCCCGGACATTTGACTGCTCTCTGTGTGCGCGGGCGGTAAGGATTGCGTTCTGTGGTGGGTGGCAGCGAATGCTGCATCAGGCCGGTGCTGTCTCCGTCTCGTCGGGGTCGGTGCTGGCTAACTGAATACCGACTTCAATATCGTCGTACCACACAACTGGTCGCTTTGCGCGTCCTGCTGTCTCGAATTCGATTAGTCCAAGCTCTTCGAGTTCGTTTAGCGCTGTCGAGACGTTCTTTATATCTCGGCCGACTTGCCGAGCGAGATCACGCACGCTGTCTGGATTTTCAGTAGCAGTCGTTCGCAACAGTTCCAGATTCTTCGCGCTCAGGACACGCTCGAGCGCGTTCTCGTCCGGGAGGCTGAGAACATATTTGTCATCGATTTCCTCGTCGGAGTCGAGAGCTTGCAGGTCAGACAGAGCACTCTCGAAGAAGTCAGCCGTCGATTCAACCGTGATGTGTAGTGTGGTCGTCATGGTTGTGGATCAGGGTGATACGTCGTCTGGCAGTTCTTCGATGAAACGCCGGAGCAACTGTTCAGCACCGGGGAATTCAATTTTGTCGACGTTCTCTCCTTTGTGACGCTCGTGAACGCCATGGTGGTTATCGTATCGTAGTATCGGGTCTTCCGCGCCTTTCTCTCCATAGCGGTACGCGTATTTGATGCCATTCGGGAATTTCTCTGATTCCGGAACGCGAAGCACCCGAATCCGGACCAGTCTATCACCGAACTCACGCCGTCTATCTCGCACCACCTCCACTTCATCATCCCTGGGTGGCATCGCTATATGTTGGTAACAGCGCCATCACAATAAGGATGTTGGCGCATGCACCATCATGGGCGTAACTCGGAAACTAACTCCGAACGCCTGTCGCTTTCGCAAATCTTCTGCCGTGGCCGGGTGACTACCACGATGGCAGACCCGACGAGATCTCGAAGAGGGCGTAGTAGACGACGGCGAAGGCAGTGCGGCCGTCGCGGAGTTCGCCGCTCCGTGCGGATTCGACGAGCGCGTCAAGCGTCACCGTCTCGACGTTGATGCTCTCGTTGTCGTCCAGGTCCTGTTCTGCAGTTTCCTCGCAGTTCCGGGCGATGTAGTAGTGAAACACGGCATCAGAAAAGCCGTTCGCGGGTTCCATCGTCGTCATATGAGTGAGCGTGTCCGGTTCGTAGCCCGTCTCTTCGCGGAGTTCCCGCCGCGCGGCGTCGTCAGGGTCCTCGCCGTCTTCGACGCTGCCCGCGGGAAGCCCGCGGTTGAGTCGGTCGACAGCGTGTCGCCACTCGTCGATGACGACGACTTTACCGTAGGGCGTAAACGGGAGGATGACGACGCTCTCGGATTCGGAGAGGTAGTCGAACTCCGTGACCTCGCCGTCGGGGAGACGCACGTCCTCGTTGACGATGTCGAACCCGTCACAGGAGTAGGCAACTTCACTCGACAGTGTCTCCCACGGGAGGCCTGACATCACCTCCACTTTCGAGTGGAGTCTTAAAAAGGACCGTGGCCATGGACCAACCCTGCACTTGAAAGAGGGTCGCCCTGGTGAACTCGCTGGATCAACACTCGACAACCGGTGGACCAGTCAGGGTTCGTGGCCCATCGTGATGTCACCGAGAATCGATTCACAATCCGCACAGCGATACAGTTTCACGAGCCCGTCCGGTCGCACTTCGACCGCGTCACTCCCGCACTCACAGGCGTTTAACATTCCGGGAGTCGCGGTTGGCGTCCACTCCATACACGACCCAGCGCACAATGGGTAAAAACTGTGTCGCCCTCGGTAAGTTTACACCGTTCCGTCCGTGAGAAACGTGTTTCTCAGCAGACACGCTATCGAGCGTCAACGAGAGAGAAGTGGGCTGACCCGGATTTGAACCGAGGTCCAAAGCACCCGATGCTCCGAGGATACCAAGCTACCCCATCAGCCCGCACACGAAACGAGTCCGTCGTCGGATTTAACGGTTGCGAATCGATGAACGGATTACGAATTGAGCGAGTCAAAGTCGGTGTCGCCGAACTCGCTCGGTCGCTTGCCTTCCGTCGCGTAGACGTACAGCGAGGTTTTGATGATGCCCTTGATGGTCGCCGAGAGGAGGACGGCACCGACCAGAAAGAGACCGACGATGGCACCGGCGACGAGGACGCTTCCGGTCGCGGTGAAGATGCCAAACGCGGCGACAGCACCGACGCCGAAGACGGCGAAGGCAATCAGACCCGGGCCAATCATCCCGATGGCACTCTCTCCCCACGTCTGCCGGAAGGTCCGACCGCTCGTCGTGAACATGCTTCGGACACTTTCGTCGGGTTCGAGGACGGCCACGGGAACGACGAAGAAGGTGAGAATCGACCACGCGGCGCTGAACACCCACGCGAAGATGCGCGCGACGCGGCTATCGGAGGATTCGATGGCATTGATGACGACGCCGATGGTCGCGGCGATGACCGACCAGACGAGCAGTTTCCCCTTTACGCTCCAGGCGGCGTTCAGTCCCCGACGGAAGTCGGTCGGCTTCCCGTCGAAGGCCTGCCGTGTCTCGTAGACCAGTCCGGCGGTGAAAAACGACGAGATGAACGTCGTCACCAGATAGGCGACAAAGAGGACAGCGTAACCGACGGTCTGGTTCCCTTCGATGGTATCGACCATTCCGTACGCGCCTCCAAGCAGGAGTGCGAGAAAGGCGATACCGCTCGCACCCGCGACCAGCGGGAACGTCATCAGCGTCGGATTGTGTCGCAACACGATGATGCTGTCTTTCGTCAGCGCTAACCCCCGTTTGAGCCGCCCAAATAATCCCATGGCGGTAGAGTCTCCTCTGTGGCATATATCGCTTGTTCTCTGGTCACCGGCTCGCTTGGCAGCTGCTCAGTAGCGTGAAAAGCCGTCGGTGTCCAGCCAGTTGTGTGCGACGGTGATAGCCTGATTCCCGTGGAGTCGCCGCGGTCCGAGACTCACCCGCTTGTCGGCCACGTCATCGAGGAGTGTAGTCTCCTCGTCGGTGAAGTTCCGGTGGTCCGAGAGGACGAAAACCGGGTCTGCCGGTGGCTCCGTTTCGATTGCAGGTGTCCCCTCGCCGTGGAGCTGGAGGACGGTTCTATCCGTCTCGGCGTCGTCGAGCGTCGCCTCGAACCCCTTCCGGACGAGCGAGACGCCGGGTGAGGTTTCGACGGGGATGTGACCGATAGCTTCCTCGCGGTCATCGAGTGCTGTCCGGACGAGCGCGGCCGTCGACCGTTCGTCGGGGTTGAGTCCCTGCAACGCGCTCCCGTCGAATGTGACGGTGAACTGGTCGTCGAGAACGAGGTGGACCCGAACGTCCTCGCGGATGTCGTGTGAGAGCAGGAGTGCGCTGGTGACACAGCGACAGAGTGCGTCGAGTCGGCCGGCACCGGGGAGGTCGTCGAGCGAGAAGTCGGCTGTCGTCGGTGCGTCGTGGCCGACGACGAGAAACTGGCGCATATTGGATGATAGTCGAGGTCCGGTTTAGCTTCGTTGCTAACAAACTCTGCACGGTTGGTCCGTGTTCACTGGAATCCGTGCTGCCGAAAAGGTATAAATCAACAGAGTTCCAATTTCAGGTATGACGATCACCACAGACGACGACGTTCTCGGTGGGGAACCTCGAATCGAGGGGACCCGAATCGGTGTGCGACACATCGCCGGTCTGGTGGTCGAAAGCGGGCGATCCCCAGCCTACGTCGCCGACCAACTCGATATTTCACTTGCTTCTGTTTACGAGGCGATGGCGTACTATTACGAACATATCGAGGAACTTCGGACGCTCGACCGCGAGAATGCTGACGCGTTCGAGCGGGTCAGTGAATCGTCACTGAAGCCGAAAGAACCGGTTTCATGAGTTCGGCCAGCCACGTACTTCTCGACGAACACGTCGGCCGGGTATTTGAGCGAGTACTTCGGGAACGTGGGTATGAAGTTACGCAGGCGAAAGACCGCTTTGGCGAACGGACGACAGACGAGGAATTGCTTCGGTGGTGCGCCGACAACAACGTTCTATTGCTATCGAACAACGCGAAGGATTTCGAGGTACTGCACCAGGAATTGGACCATGCTGGCCTCCTTCTGTACTATACACAGGATCGCCCAGACCGGGACCCAGAAGGACTTGCTCGGACAGTCGAAGAGGTACTGGGACAGTATGGTCCGGACGAGCTAGCAAACAGTCTCGTTGACCTTGACGAATGGCACGAGTGGCTCAACGAGTGACACTCAACCGACATCCTAGCTGCTGACCGGAGCGCCTGCTGTGTGTCACTAAACGCGTCGATGCATCGTAGCCGACGACGAGAAACTGGCGCATATTGGATGATAGTCGAGGTCTGGCTTTGTTGTTCCGTATTCAGTCACCGGCCGTGAGTGTCCCGAGCCACGCGCTGATGGGAACCAGTTCCAGATACGGGCGAAGCAGATACCACGGCACGACCAGCACTCCACCGAGTGCGTTCGCGTACGCATCGCCGAGCGAAAAGTACCGTCCGGGGACGAGCGACTGCCCGAATTCGATACCAATGCCGTAGACAACAGTGATGCCGATGACGCCAACCGCGAGAACCGTCGGTGTCACCTCCCAGTCTGTCGTGGCGTAGGCGAGTGCGCCGCCAAATGCAGCGTACGCGAGGAAGTGTCGCCACTTGTCGAGGGGCAGCAGGTCCGGCTTCGTCTGGTCAATGACCGTCTCTGGCGGGACAGCCAGTATCGAGGCGTAGAAAATCAAGGCCGCGAGACCGGCAACGGCAAGCCAGCGGAGCCAGCGCGGGAGCAACGGCACGCGAAGCGTCATTCGCTCTGATGACTCGCCCACGGACCACTTAATCCGTTCGAACGCTCGCCCGTTTCGCCGTCGCTCGATGGGTTTATGACTCAGACGGGAAACTCAGTAGACATGACCGACGGTCGTCGGGTCGAGGACCTTCTCGCGGACAGACCCGACTTCGAAGCCGCACTCGAAGACGTGCAGGACGTCGACGCCACACGGGAGACGTGGACGTTCGACGACGTTCCCATCGATTCGGGAACCTTCGGCCAGCTCGTCTCCGAAGGCGTCGTCGAGAAAGTCGACGGCGAGTATCGCCTTGCTAACCCCGATGCCGTTCGGGCCGCACTCGACGGCGAACCGCAATCCGCAACTTCGGAAGAGACGGCCGACCGTGACGTATCGCTGTCGCTCCCCAGCATCGATAGCCGCGGAGCTGGACTGCTCGCAGCCGCCCTCGGCGTGCTGGTTGTCGTCCGCCTGTTTCCCTTCGGGTCCGTCTTTCGGGATGGCTACGTCGTCCTGGCGGGAAACGACCCCTACTACTACCGCTACTGGGTCGAACAGACCCTCGCTGACGGGACCATCGGCGCACTCCCGCTCGGCGAGGTACCAGAGGGTATCGCCGGGGGCGAGCCGTTTCTCGTGGCTGCGCTGACGTGGCTGGCCGGACTGCTCGGTGGTGACAGTGGGCTCGCGCTCGCTCTCTACCCTGTGCTCGCTGCCCTCGTCGCCGGTCTGTTGCTCTACGGGCTCGCGCTCCGGGTGAGCGCCGACCGACGCGTCGCACTGGCGTCAGTCATAATGCTCGCGTTCACGCCCGGCCACGCACTGCGAACGGCACTCGGCTATGCCGACCACCACGCCTTCGACTTCCTCTGGCTCGTCCTGACCGCATTCGCACTGACCGTGCTACTGACGGGCGAACGGGACAACGCTGACCCTGTTCGCTGGCTCGTCGCGGCGGGCCTGGGAATCGGTGTCGCCGGGCAGGTGCTGGCGTGGGACAACGGCCCGCTGCTGGTCGTGCCCGTCGCTGTTGTCGTCGTTTTCGGTGTTCTCCTCGACGTTCGGGACGACCGCCAACCGCTCGTTGCGAACGTCCCAGTGCTGGCCGGGCTCGCGCTGGCTGCCGTCCTCGCGTTCGTTGCCCACACCACATTTGGCTGGCACTCGACGACGGTCGCTGCCGTGCCCGCCCTGCTGTTCGTCGGGAGCGCCGCCGTCGTTGCGGTCGGCGAGGCTGCTGCTCGACTCGACCGGAGCGTCCGCGAACTCGCGGCCCTCGAACTCGTCGCTGGCGTCGGAACCATCGCTGCCGTCGTCGTGTTCCTCCCCGACATCTGGAGCGAACTCCAGGGCGGTATCGACACCATCCTCCGCAGCGATAACATCGCGGAAGTCCAGTCGCTGTTCAGCACCGACACCTTCGGATTTCTGCTCCTCTTTGGATTCATCCTCTTTGTCGCCATTCCCGCGCTGGGCTGGGCGACTGTCAGACTCACCCGAAGCGACGGCGAGTGGCTCGTCCCTGTCGTCTACGGCTGGTACTTTTTCGGACTCGCGCTGTTCCAGGTGCGCTTTACTGGCGAACTCTCGGCCTTTACCGCGCTGTTTGCCGGCTATGGCTTTGTCAGGGTCGCCGCCTGGGTCGACCTCGCGGAGTTGCCCGCAGCCGTCAGCGGCACTGACCTGACTGACTGGTGGCCGGACCGACCCGATGCCTCGACTGTCGTCTCTGTGTTCCTGTTGTTCCTTCTGGTCACTGGTCTGAGCGTCGTCCAGTCGGGCGTGAAGATGCAACAGACCGCGATCGACGACAGCACATACGAAACCGCCACGTGGATTGCGGAGTACGCCGACGACCGCGGGTGGGAGTCCGAATCAGAGAGCTACGTCTTCAGCGACTGGGGCCGAAATCGCGTCTACAACTACTTCGTGAACGGGCAATCGCGGTCGTACGGCTATTCGCAATCCAACTATCGTGATTTCATCGCTCAACAGGATCCCGACGCCGCTGCCGGGACAGTCGACGGCCGTGTCCGATTCCTCGTGACCGAGTCGTTCCCGGTCGACAGTCCGGCGATGGGTGTCCGTCTCCACGACAACTTCGGGAGTCGCTACGAGAACGTTGAGGGACTCTCCCGATATCGGGCTATCTACGCCACCGAGAGCGGTGACCGGAAGGCATTCCTCGTCGTCCCGGGCGCGACACTCGATGGTGAGGGTCCCGCGAATGCGACCGTCTCGCTCGCAACGGATGTCGACATCCCGGGAGCGGCGTTCACCTACGAACGCCAGGTCCAGACAAATGCGAGCGGTGCGTTTACAGTCGATGTTGCCTATCCCGGCACGTACGAACTGTCCGCGGACGACCAGACGTGGACGGTCGACGTTCCGGAGGATGCAGTGATGAACGGGACACGAGTGGCTGCTGGGAGTGAATCCTGAGTGGTCTCAGTCCAGCGAGTCGGTTTTATTTAAGTAGTCTCGGACTGCAAGAACGAATTCCCGATAGCGTTCGAGATCTTCCAGTGCATCGTACACGATGTCGTGGTCGATCGCGCCACCGTACGTGTGTGCGAGTACGTTTCTGAACCGAGCTGCGTCTACCATCTTAGATGCAACGCTGTCAGGGAGAATCTCCAAATCGCCAAGAATCCGCATTGTTGCGGGGTTGCTCGGCGGTGGTGTTCCACGTTCGTGGACGACGAGAACAGTCCCGATATCGAGTGTGGCTTCGGTCATCATGACAAACCGTCGTGCAACAATATCTTGTGTATCGGATGACTGCTGGAATGTTTCTCGATCCACTGTTTCACGAGCTTCGACGAGACGGCCGAGACACGCTTCGATTGTGTCGACAGCAGTCAGAATCCGCTGTAACTGGTCGTCTGCGAGCTCGTCGCTCATCCTAGGCGAGATGCTCGTCAATCCGTTCGATGGCGGTATCTAGTCGGTCGCGGGGCGACTGTTGTTCTGTCTCTTCGACAATGAGCTGTTCTCGAAGGGCTTCCACACGCTCAGCGTTGCCGTATATTAGAATGCCGTCTGTCAGAACTGTCTGTGCGAGTGACCCGGACAGAGAGTGGATATCGAGGAGATCAACATCGTCGGTTTCGAGCGCCGTGCTCACGGCCTCGTAGACACGAAAGAAGGTATCGTTGTACGAGTCGTCACCGGGGCGTACGTCTTCGAATTCGAGTGCCAGATCAATGTCACTCTGGGAGTGCGTACGACCGCTTGCATACGAGCCAAAACAGATTGCAAGCCTGACCTGCTGCTCCTCGAATAACTGCTGGAGCGTGTCAACTGGGAGACGTTGTCCGAGATCGGTCTCCTCAACGCGTTCCATACGCCATATACTGGTTGTCAGCACTTAACTCACAGGGCAATGTCGCTATCTCGGCCGTCGCTCGTCTGACGGGCGCACGACAGTCCCGCAGGTCTTATATTAGCTGTCGATGACTAATCGAGTGAATGGCATCGGGATGGCGGTACCGCGTCGCGAGCGTCTGCGGAACTGCCGTCCTGACTGCGGTGGCCGTCACAGTCGTCAACTACCCGGCTCTTCAGGGCGCCTTCGCCCTCGTTCCGTACTTCGGCCGACCGGCTCCTGCCGTCCTCTCGAACGGGACGCTCGTCTGGTCGATTCTGACGACACTCGCTGTCACGCTGGCGGCGCTGTGGCCGGTGTTCAAACCTCGCCCGCGACGAATTCTGGACACGATTCTCCTTACGCAGAAGCGCGTTGTCCTGTCGATGATTGGCCTCGCAGCGCTGGGATATTTCAATTACTCCTATCGGCTGCCACGACCGACGCTCATGCTGACGACTGCGTTCTTGCTCGTGGTTCTCCCACTCTACACGGTCGCAATCCGTCGCCGGCCACAATCGACGAGTCGTGGGGTTATCGTCGGCGACGACCCTGAGGCGATGGCCGACATCCTCGCGGCGACGGATATCCCAATTTTAGGCTACGTCTCGCCGCCCTCTTCGTTCGCTGTGGGGGCTGAGCCACCGGCCGAGCGAGTGGAACTGTCCGACGGCGGGACGGTCGAATCGCGACTCGACGCGCTCCAGAGTCTCGGTGGGCTCTCGCGACTCGACGAGGTGTTCGTGAAACACGACATCGACACGGCACTGCTCGCCTTCGCCGAAACCGACCGCGCGGAGTTTTTCGGGACGCTCGACGCGTGTGCCGAACACGGTGTGACAGCGATGGTCCACCGCGACCACGCCGAGGACGTTCTCACCGCCGGCGTCGGGGGCGGTGACCTCGTCGAGGTGGACCTGGAGCCGTGGGACTGGCAGAACTACGTCGTCAAGCGTACATTCGACGTGGCGTTTGCCGGCCTGGGATTGCTCTTGCTCTCGCCGGTGATTGCTGTGCTTGCCGCTGCAATCAAACTGGACAGTCCGGGGCCGGTGCTGTACAGCCAGGACCGGACTGCCGAATTCGGCGAGACGTTCACCGTCTTTAAATTCCGTAGTATGATTCCCGACGCGGAGGCAAAATCGGGCGCGAAACTCTCCGAGGAAGACAGGGGCGAACGCGACCCGCGAGTGACTCGTGTCGGACGATTCATCCGACGGACGCACCTCGACGAGATTCCACAACTGTGGTCGATTCTCGTCGGCGACATGAGCGTCGTCGGTCCCAGACCCGAGCGACCTGAACTGGACGTGGACATGGAGCGCGGGGCTGATGAGTGGCGGAGTCGCTGGTTCGTCAAACCCGGCCTGACTGGGCTGGCACAGATTAACGATGCAACCGGCCACGACCCCCAGGAGAAACTCCGCTACGACGTTGAGTATATTCGTCGCCAGTCATTCTGGTTCGACCTGAAAATTGTCGTGCGACAAATCTGGCAGGTGCTTGGGGACTTTGTTGTGACCCTGCGCGACTAGTCACGGTCACGCTGTCGCAGCCGTTACCACGTCAGTCCTTCGTAGGTAATTCCCTCGCGGCGTTCGATGACGTGCCGGCCATCGACGACAACTGGTTCTGCCATCGCGTCGAACTCCTCGTCAAGTGCGGCGAACTCGTCCCAGTCAGTGACGACGACAGCCCCATATACGTCCATGAGTGCACCAGCAGCGCTGTCAGCGTATTCAATGTCGGGGAAGCGCTCGTGCATCTCGTCGGCTGCAACAGGATCGTAGGCGACTACCTCCGCCCCACGCTCCTGTAATCCGTCGATGACCGGAATCGCTCGTGAGTTTCGGATGTCGTCAGTTCCGGGTTTGAACGAGAGGCCGAGGACAGCGACGCGCTTGCCGGCTACGTCGACGTGCTCATCGAGGAGACCCAGCAATCGGCGAGGCTGTATCTCGTTGATATCGAGCGTCGCTTCGAGCATTTCCGGCGTATAGTCGGCGGCGTGTGCCGCAGAGACGATTGCAGACACGTCCTTTGGAAAACAACTCCCCCCGAAGCCAACCCCGCTCCGGAGGAACTTCGCGCCGATGCGGTCGTCGAGGCCGATGGCGTCGGCCACCTCGTAGGCGTCGACATCGTACTCTTTGCAGATGTTTCCGATGTCGTTGATGAGGCTGATTTTGGCGGCGAGAAAGGCGTTGTTGGCGTACTTTATCATCTCGGCCTCGCGCCGACCGGTTTCGACGACCGGCACGTCGTCGCCGACGACGGGGTCGTACACGTCGCGAAGGAGGTCGAACGCACGCTCACTGGTCGCCCCGAAAACAAGCTTATCGGGATTCTGGAAGTCCGGGACTGCAGTTCCCTCGCGGAGGAATTCCGGATTCGAGGCCACGTCGAAGTTCTCGCCTTCGACACTACCGGAGGCATCTGCGATGATGGGTGCGAGTACGTCCTCGTTGGTGCCTGGAATCACCGTACTCTTGACGACGACGAGGTGGTAGTCGTCTTTCTCTGCGAACGCATCGCCGACCGACTCTGCGCCGGCTTTCATAATCGAGAGGTCGTTGCTCCCGTCGTCGTTGCTCGGCGTTGGTAGCGCGAGGAAGGTTATGTCGGTGTCGAGAATAGCATCGTAGTCAGTCGTTGCACGGAGTCTCTCGCCGCCGTGTTCGGCGACAAGTTCGTCGAGTCCGGGTTCGTGAATCGGCGCATTGCCGTCGTTGAGCGACTCCACCACGTCTTCGTCGATATCGACGTTGACCACCTCGTGGCCGGCGTCGGCGAGACAGGCCGCGACTGTCGTACCGACGTAGCCGCTGCCGACGATGCTAACGTTCATTGAGGACGGATACTCTTGCCTGGGTCTTGAGGATTCGGTCTCCGTGCGTACACAGTTCTCGCTCTCGGGGCCATACACTCACGGCGGATTTGACTTTGAATTGAGCTTCGATGGGTCGTCCTCGCTCAACGCCGTCCGCCAGCATTTCAATACCGCTCTTGTCACCAGCTCCGGTGGTTCAACCTCGATACAAGAAGAGACACGAGAGGTTGCGTCTGGTGGTTCGTGGAAGTGCTTTGGCGGTGCGTTTGGTTCGGGATGGCGGTCGAAGCGAAATTCGATGCCGTCCTCTTCGGTATAATGGAAGTGGTAACAGTTCGTTTCGGTCCAGACGATATCGAAACGCCCGCCTGGACTGGACCCAAAGCCAGCCTCGACTGTCACGCTCAGTTCGGGACGTGGGTCGAGTCGACCGTCGAGAGTGTGATGGCTGACCAGCGGTTCGGTCGCGAGAAAGATATCGCGGATCTCTTTTAGCGCCTCGTAATCGATTGGCCCCGTATCGCCCAGCAAGCCAGTCATCTGTTAGACGATGACCCGTTGTGCATCGTAGAAGCTGAGTGCGGCCTTTGCAAGGTATAGATTTTTTTGGGCAGTTTGCCACGTCGTGTGGTCGTCCCAGCCTTCGGTATCGTCTGGCTCCAACTCCTGAGCGAGTTCCGTCGGTGACTCCACACCGTATTTATCTCTCAATGCGTTGACCGTGTCTTTGAGGTCTTGCAATTGTGCGACGAGGGCAGTCTCGTCGTACTGGTTCTGGAGTTCGATAACCTGCCTGTAAATGTACATCTGGTCGCTGCGCTTGTAGAGCGCTCCTTGCCCCGTCTCTTGTGTTTCCACGAGGCCGACCTCGGCGAGGTCAGCGAGGGTATCGCGGACAACAGGCTCGCTCGCTCGCGCGCGCTCTGCGATGGCAGCTGCTGACGTTGGTTCGTGGATACGCTGGACGACCGAGCGAATGCGTTCTCTCGTGGTAGTGTCTTGCTTCCACTCTTCGACGACCGCCTCATTCACGTCATCGTACTCCGGTGGTGGTTCAGCTGACATTCTTGACTTTTGTTGTAGGGTGATCTGT
>JAZKTK010000056.1:0-19372 GCA_036625595.1 Haloarculaceae archaeon
GCTGGTCGGCTGGTGGCTGACTGGTATCTGGCTGGGGGTCGCCTGGGTTCTGAACCTCACTATCGTCGGGATGCCACTCGGCATCAAGATGATTAACAAGGTCCCGAAAGTGCTCTCGCTGAAAGAGCGCCCGCTCCGAAGCGAGGTCATCGACGAGAACGGGACAGTAACCATCGTCCAGTCCAACCGCGAACAGCGGTCGCTCCTCGTTCGTGCGGTCTACTTCCTGCTGGTCGGCTGGTGGGCGAGTGGTCTCTGGATGGGCCTCGCCTACGCCGCGACGCTCTCTCTCGTCGGCCTCCCGCTTGCGGTCTGGATGTACGGCAAACTCCCCTTCGTCGTCTCGCTGTACAACTACTAGCGACCGGGGGACGTGGACGAAACGGCTAATGGGCTTCCTCCCGTCTGTCCTGCTAGATGGAAGTCGCCTTACTGACTATCGGCGACGAGCTGCTCGCGGGGGATACCGCAAACACCAACGCGACGTGGCTCGCCGAACGCCTCACTGAGCGCGGTGTCACGGTGACGCGCATCCTTACGATACCCGACCAGCGAGCGCTCATCGCCCAGCGCGTCCGAGAGTACAGCGACGACTTCGATGCTGTCATCGTCACCGGCGGCATCGGCGGTACGCCCGACGACGTGACCCTCGACGCCGTCGCCGACGCCTTTGACCGGGAGATGGTCGTTAGCAAGCAAGCCCGCGCCGCCGTCGAACAGCGACTCGACGACATCGGCGATGCCGTGCCAGACCTCGACCTCGACGTGGATGCGGAGGCGACCATCCCCGAGGGGGCGCGGCCGATTCTCAACCCAGAAGGGCTCTCCCCGGGCTGTATCGTCGAGAACGTCTACGTCTTTCCCGGCATTCCGCGCGAACTGAAAGCGATGTTCGGCACGGTCGCCGAGGAGTTCGTCGGCGAGGCCGTCTCTCACTTTCTGTACACTGTCGAGCCGGAAGCGAACATCGTGCCCACACTGGAGGCGATTGCCGAGGAGTTCGACGTGAGCGTCGGCTGCTACCCCGACCGGGACGCACGCCACAACCGGCTGAAACTCACCGCCACCGACGAGGAGACGCTGGCCGAAGCGACGACATGGCTCCGCGAGCGTGTGAATACGAGCGAGACGCCCGTCGAACGCGACTGGAGTCGAAGCGACGCCTACGGCGACAGAGAGTGACGGCTAGACCGGATAGAACCAGTCGGCGTACTCCGCCGGAGCTTGCTCGACGATGTCGAAGAACTCGGTCTGAATCTCGTCGGTGACTGGTCCCTTCGTGCCTGCGCCAATCTCGTTGTCGTCGACGCTGCGAATCGGCGTGACCTCGGCCGCAGTCCCAGAGAAGAACAGTTCGTCGGCGGTGTACAGTTCGCCACGAGAGATTGTCGCATCGTCGTGGACGGTGTAGCCAAGGTCTCGGGCAATTTCGATGACTGACCGGCGGGTGATACCGTCGAGAATCGACTCCGCGAGGCCAGTCGTGTAGATGTCGCCGTCGCGGACCAGGAAGATGTTCTCACCCGGCCCTTCGGCGACGTTGCCCTCCTTGTTCAGCACGATGGCTTCGGTGTAGTCGTTCCCCTTGGCCTCCAGACTGGCGAGGACGCTGTTGACGTACGCGCCGGTCGTCTTCGCGTTCGTCGGAATCTGGCTCGAAGAGTGTTTGCGCCACGAGGACACTGCCACGTCGACGCCCTCTTCGAGCGCTTCCTCACCGAGGTAGGCACCCCACGGCCAGACGGCAATCGCAGTCTGAACCGGCGAGTTGCCGGGGTTCAGCCCGAGCGGACCGTAGCCGTAGAACGCCACCGGGCGGATGTAACACGAATCGAGGTTCTCCCGGCGGATGAGTTCGACCGTCGCCTCCGTAATCTCCTCGGGTTCGAACGGAATCTCCATGTCGTAGGGTTTCGCAGACTCGTAGAACCGGTCGAGGTGTTCCTCCCAGCGGAAGATAGCGGGACCGTCTGCAGTGTCGTAGCAGCGCACGCCCTCGAAGACACCGGTACCGTAGTGGAGGCCGTGGGTGAGCACGTGGACCTGTGCGTCCTCGAAGTCGACGAACTCGCCGTCCATCCAGATGGTGTCGACGCCCTCGTACATTTCCGGCCGGTCACTCATGGCCACCCACCCCGGCGATTACCCGCGCTCGCGTGTCTGTCCCAAACGTCTGTCTCGTCGAAGTCCATATCCCACAATCTGTGGCCACCGTTAAGAGTGTTGACGGTCCGGTCGCACTCGAGGCCACACCCAGCGCGTCAAGTGAGCGCCCTGACAACACACACCAGATATATACTGTGGCGTCTGTATCACCCCTACAGATGGCTGAACGAGCCAGTGGTGGGCAGGGTGTATCACTCGACGAGGCAGAGAGAGCGTTTCTCGAACGATGCGCTACCCGTCCCGGAGAAGTGGACGTTGAGAATATTTTCGAGCGACTCGACGCCGACCCGGAGTCCGTCGGTGCCGAGGAAGACGCTGCGGACGTTCGCCGTCTGGGGGCGCGCGGCCTGGTCCAGTACTCGCGGGCAGACCCGGACGGACTGGCCAGCGACGGCGACCGCATCCGTCGCTACCTCTCGGACGACGACGAAGACGTTCGCTCCAGCGCGATCATGGTGATTCAACGGCTGGTCGACGCCGACGTGGCTGCGTTCAGCGAGCCGCCGGTCGAGGCGCTACTAGCCAGACTGGGAAAGGAAGACCAACCCGGGTCGAAACGCGTCGCACAGACGCTGGTCGAACTGCTGGACGCCGAGGACCCACGACTCGTCGAGGCCGTCGACACCACGGTCGACTGCTTCGGCGGGGACAGACATGAAGCCGGCAGCGCGATTCAGGCGCTGTCGGTGTTAGGAGATGCGTACCCACGTCCGGTCATCGACCGACTGACGACACGACTCGGCGACGACGATAGTGATGTCCGAACGTACGCTGTCCGGACGCTTGCGACCCTCTCGGAAGACAACGCGGCGCTGGTCGGCGAGGCGACCGACAGACTGCTCGCGGTGCTCGACACTGAGGATGCATACACGCGCGAACACGCGCTAGAGGCGCTGGTCGACGTGGCAATCGACGACCCCACCGCACTCGAGGCGGCGATTCCACGGCTCACGGCACTGGTCGATGCCGACCACAGCAAGACCAGGCGGGGTGCCGTTCGTATCCTCGCGGAACTCGGCCGTGCGGACGTGGATATCGAACCAGCAGTGACAGAACTCCGAAATCGGCTGGACGACGACGACAAAATCGTTCGCAGAGACGCCTGCTACGCGCTCGGCATCCTCCGTGCCGAGGATGCTGCCGAAGACATTCGTACCCGCAGAGACGACTACGATCTGGAGTTCGCAGCCGTCGCCGATGCTACCCTCGAGCGAATTAACACTGGGGAGTCGACCCCACCGATGACAGACCTCGACCCCGGTGAAATCTTCGTGGCACGAAACTAGCAGGACAGTTACGAGAACCGCTCGACCAGTGCCGCGCCCTCGACGTAGGGGATGTCGTGGCGCCGTGCGTACGCCTGGGCGGCCGCGGGTGAGAGGGCACTGCCCGTCTCGTCGTCGAGCATCTCGCAGACGACTACCGCCGGAGGCAGGTTCGCGTCCGCCGCGAGTGCGAGACCGAGTTCGGTGTGTCCCTCGCGGTCGGCGAGCAGGTCCGGCGCACCACGGAGGACGTGGACGTGACCCGGCACCCGAAACATATCGGCAAAGTTCGTCTCTGTCGGGTCGGCCGCAGCGTCTGCGAGCGCGGTAATCGTCAGCGCGCGGTCGTCGTCGGTGATGCCGGTACGGGTATCGCGGTGGTTGACCGTCAGCGAGAACGACGAGCGGTCGTCGTACGAGAGGTCGTGGTCGGCTGCCGCGGGGTGCTCCAGCACGTCCTGGACGAATGGTAATTCGAAAGCCGCCGCCACCGCGTCGGAGACGGCGACACAGACCAGCCCGCCGGCGTCGTTGCGCATGCGTGTAACGGCGTCCGGTGTGACCGCACCCGCGGGATAGACGAGGTCGGTTTCACCCTCACGGTCGGCCGCATCGTGGATGCAGACCGGTTGGCCGTGACGGAACGCCTCGATTGCCGCACTCACGCCGTCTGTCGTCCGGGGCATATCACCGCTGCTCGACATCGACAGTCACCTCGTCACCGTCTTGCAGTTCCAGCGCATCACGCAGGCGGTCCGGAGCGATGACCTCCAGGTGGTCGTCGCCGTGGTGGGTCCGCTCGGGCGCGATGACGTGTGCCGGTTCGTAGCGTTCGTCGGCGACGACCGTCGCCGGGTAACAGTACGCCGGGCCGTAGGTCCGCTCGTCGTCTTCCCAGCCCTCGATGACCACCGGGTCGATGGCGCCGAGGTGTGCACGCCGTCGGATGCTCTCCTCGGTGAGGTCGATGTTGAGCGTGCCGGCGAAGGGCTCGTAGCCGAGCAACTCACGGAACTGCTCCATGTATCCCGGGAGCGTGATGTAGTGACGGCCCTCGCCCATCCCGCTGGTCACCACACCGGTCAAGGAGACGCTGGCGTCCTGTTCGAACAGCCGACGATAGTCGGCGTACTCGGTCTGCAAGCGGCGCTCTCCATCGCTCGTAATCTGGACCCACTGTCCGTCGCTGACGATGTCCCGCTCGACACAGTCGAGCTCGTCCAGTTGCTGGAGTCGCCGTGATGCGGTCTGCGTCGAAGCGTCGAGGCGCTCTGCGAGTGCCGAACAGGACAGCTTCTCCTCGCCGTCCAGCGCGCCGAGGAGTGCGAGCTCTTTCAGCGTCGCCAACCCGTCGGCATCGAGCACCCGCCGTGTTTCTGGCATAGCTGGGAGTTAGAAGTCATTCCGGATAAGTATAACGGACGCGTGATGTATCCCACTAGCGTTATGGTGGGTTTGTAGCGGGTGTTGGATGTCGAGAGTCGAAGGATATAACAGTGACGGCGGAGGGTTCGGTCAGCCCGACGGTTCGGACTGGTGGGTGTCGTCACCGTCGGACCGGGTCGTGTTGCCGTCCTCGCTCGCAGCCACGCCCTCCGTAGTATCGTCGGCGGATACCTGCTGTTCGTCGTCCGTTTCGTCGGACTCGAACCGGTCCTGTCCGTCGAGTAGTTGGGTGAGTCCAGTCTCGTTGTTTTCACCGAAGCCGGCACTCAGGACGCGAGTCAGGGCGTCTTCGAGACTCTCGCCGGTCTCGGTGTACTCGTCTGGTTCGACTTCGATGACGTATCCCGTCGTGATGTTGGGTGCCGTCGGAAGAAAGAGCAGGTCGCGACCGTCGTCGGTTTTCTGACCGGTTTTGAACGCCGTCATACGCATTCCGTCCCAGGTTTCGATTTTGACCGGCGCCTGGAGGTTCTCGGTTCCGCCGAGCGCAGTCTCCGCCGCCATCTTCGAGGCGTTGTAGACCACCCGCAGCCCCGGAAGCCGGTTGATGAGGCTGTCCAGCGTGCTCTCGAAGACGGCCCCGACGGCCGTCCGCATCAGATAGCCGATGGCGAAAACGAGCAAGACGAAGACCGCGAGCGTCAGGGCCACGCGCGCGTACACGTCGTCGACAGGGACCGGAAGACCGGCGAGCTGGTTGAATATCCAGACGACGACGAACAGCGTTATCAGTAGCGGCGTGAGAATGATGAGCCCACTCGCGAAATCGCGTTTCCAACTCCCCATTATGTTTGTCTGGCTAGTGGACGGTAATCAGTCTATTCGTTTAGCCCAGAAGCGCCCGGAGTGCGAATTTTGCGTTGTCGACATTTTCTGTCACCCGCCGATAGAAATACGAGAGCCACCGACTGCCGTAGGGAACGTACTGCCACACCGCACGGTGTCTGGCGAGGTCACGCTGGGCCGCCTCGCGGACGCCCATCAGCATCTGAATCTCGTAGGGTGTCCCATACTCGTCGTGAAGCGTCGCTGCTCGCGCCAGCATCGCCGGGTCGTGACTTCCGACCGCGATACCGTCGTCGAACTGTTCGAACATGTATTTGAGGTGGGCTTCGTAGGCCTCGTCGACGCGGGCAGTCGACTGGTGGGCGATATCGGCCGGTGGGTCGTACGCCCCCTTCACGAGTCGGACTTTGCCCGGCAGGTCCGCCAGCCGTTCGAGGTCGTCACCCGTCCGTTTGAGGTTTGCCTGTACGCAGACGCCGACAGCGTGTTCGCTGGCGTGGTGTTCGAACGCGTCGAGGGTCGCGTCGGTCGTCGTGTGGTCTTCCATGTCCAACCAGACGATAACATCCCGACCGGCGGCCCGCTCGACGATTCTGGCGAGGTTCTCCCGGAACAGGTCCGCACCGACGAACAGCCCCAGTTGCGAGGGTTTGACAGATAGACAGACGCGAAGGTCGGTCGTGGCGATGTCGTCGATGAGCCGACAGTAGGTTTCCGTGTCCGCATCAGCGGGCGCTCGCTCGTGGTAGTGTTCGCCGAGCAGGTTCAGTATCGCCCCGACATCGTCCTCGTCCAGTTGACGGGCGTGTTCGAGCGCGGTGGCAGCCGACTCGCCAGCGACGAAACGGCGCGCCAGCGGCGGTAGCATACCCGAAATTGGGGCCCCCGACCCAAGTCAGTATCGACAGTTTCGGCAAACCCTGTCGATTAAGGTGCACGGGTGTGACGCGCCGATAATGGCAGTGTTCGAAATCGTCGCGACGGCGTTCTGGGCGATGCTCCCAGCCTACGTCCCCAACAATGCGGCCGTGCTCTTCGGCGGCGGCGCACCGATAGACGGCGGCCGAACCTGGGGCGGCCGACGCGTTCTGGGCGACGGCAAGACGTGGCGTGGTACCATCGCCGGTTGGGGGACCGGAATGCTGGTGGCGCTCGCGCTCAATCAACTCGCCGACCCCGCTGGTGACGTGCTTGGCGTCTCGCTCCCCATATTCCCCGATTTCGTCCTCGTCGCCCTGCCGCTGGGTGCGATGCTCGGCGACATCGGTGCATCGTTTCTGAAACGCCGCTCCGGTCGCGAGCGCGGCGCGCCCTTCCCCGGCCTCGACCAGCTCGATTTCGTCGTCGGCGCGCTCGTGCTCGCGTTCCTGGCCGACTCCGGCTGGTTCACCGACATCTTCACGCTCCCAGTCATCGCCGTCGTAATCGTCCTCACGCCGGTGTTGCACGTCGCGACAAACGGTATCGCGTACGCCCTCGGCCTGAAAGACGAACCCTGGTGACGCCCTCGCAGAGACCGACCAGAAGTGGTGTGCTTTTCACTCCTGACCGAGGAGAGGTGAGTAATGAACGCACGCGGTAGGACGCTTCGTCTCGGGACGCGGGGGTCGAACCTGGCGCTCCGACAGGCCAGTACGGTCGTCGAGACGCTCGAGCAGCGTCGACTCTCGGCCGAACTGGTCGAAGTCGAGACGACCGGCGACCAGCTCCGCGACGAACTCATCCACCGACTGGGGACGACCGGTGCCTTCGTCCGCAGTCTCGACGAGAAGGTCATCGAGGGTGAACTGGACGGCGCCATCCACTCGATGAAGGATATGCCGACCGACCAGCCCGACGACCTCGTGGTCGCGGGCATCCCGGAACGGGCCGCACCCGGCGACGTGCTCGTGACGCCGGACGGAACGACACTGTCAGACCTCCCAGAGGGGGCGACCGTCGGCACGTCGAGCCTCCGTCGGGGCGCACAGTTGCTGGCCGAGCGGCCGGACCTCTCAATCGAACCGCTCCGGGGCAACGTCGACACACGCATCGAGAAGCTCCTCGCACCGAGTCGGCAGCGCGAACACGAAGCGCGTGTCGAGGCCGAAGCGGAAAGCGAGGAGGAATCAGACGACGCTGACGATGCCGACGACGAACCGGAGTACGAGCGAACCGTCGAAGAGTGGTTCAACAACCTCGCAGAAATCGAGCGTCGTGCGCTCGAACGCGACGTCGACACCGAGTACGACGCTATCTGTCTGGCCGAAGCAGGACTCCAGCGGAGCGGTCTCCTCCATCACCTCGACTACCAGCGGCTCGAACCGACCGAGTTCGTGCCCGCGCCGGGCCAGGGCGCGCTCGCGGTGACCGCGCTGGACGGCGAACTCGCCGAATCGCTCCACGACGTGCTCGACCACCCGCTGACGCGGGTCGAGACGACCGTCGAGCGAACGATTCTAGGCGAACTCGGCGGCGGCTGTGTCGCCCCCATCGGTATCTACAGCCGCCTCCAGGGCGAAGTCGTCACGACGACGGTGCGCGTCCTCGCACAGGACGGCAGCGAGGAGGTCACGGCCACTCGTGACATCCCAGTCGAGCGCCACGCCGAGGCCGCTGCAACGTTTGCCGAAGACCTCGCGGCGCAAGGAGCCAGGACGCTCATCGACAGCGCGAAACGCGACCAGCCAGACGACGCAAAACGTGACCAATGAGCGAGGGGACAGTCTACCTCGTCGGCAGCGGTCCCGGCGACCCGGAACTGTTGACCGTCAAAGCACAGCGCCTGCTCGACGAAGCAGACGTCATCCTCCACGACAAACTGCCAGGCCCCGACATCCTCGGTGATATTCCCGAGACGAAACGCGAAGATGTCGGCAAGCGCGCCCACGGCAAAGGAACCTCACAGCAGTACATCAACGACCGCCTCGTCGAACTTGCCCGAGAGGGCAAGAATGTCGTCCGTCTCAAAGGCGGCGACTCGATGGTGTTCGGTCGCGGCGGCGAAGAGATGGTGTATCTGGCCGACCGCGGTGTCGACTTCGAAGTCGTGCCGGCCGTCACGTCGGCGGTTGCCGGCCCCGAAGTCGCGGGGATTCCCGTCACACACCGCGACCACGCATCTTCGGTGACGTTCGTCACCGGTCACGAAGACCCCACGAAAGAGGAGTCCGCCGTCGACTGGGGCGCACTCGCCGCTTCGGGCGGGACTATCGTCGTCCTGATGGGCGTCACCCGCCTGCCCGAGTACACCGAGGCGCTGATGGCCGCGGGGATGGACTCCGAAACCCCCGTTGCACTCGTCGAGCGCGCGACGTGGGAGGCCCAGAACGTCGCGACCGGCACGCTCGAAACCATCGTCGAGGCCCGTGATACAGTCGGCATCGAACCACCCGCACTGACCGTCATCGGCGGCGTCGCAAGCACCCGCGAGCGCGTCGTCGACTTCCTCCAGAACGAACCTAACAGATGACAGAAAGACGACCCACCGTTGCAGTGTTCCGACCCGACGACGACCGACTCACCGCCGCAGTCGAAACGCTCGAATCGCTCGGCGTCGACCCGCTCGGCGACCCGATGCTGGCTGTCGAGCCGGGCGGTACAACACCCCGAACGGACGCCGACTACACGATTTTGACCAGCAAAACCGGCGTCGAACTCGCCGCAGCGCAGGGATGGGACCCCGCCGGAACCACCGTCTGTGCCATCGGCGAGTCGACCGCCGACGCACTCGAGCAGGCGGGGTACGCTGTCGATATCGTTCCCGAGGAGTTTACCTCGCGCGGACTGGTCGAACGCCTCGCTGGTGAGGTCGACGGCGCGCGTCTCGAAGTCGCCCGAAGCGATCACGGCTCCGCCGTGTTGCTCGACGGTCTCGAAGCTGCTGGTGCGTACGTCCACGAAACCATTCTCTATCGACTTGTCCGTCCCGACGGTGCCGGCGTGTCGGTCGAACGGGCGGTTTCCGGCGACCTCGACGGCGCACTCTTTACGTCCTCGCTGACGGTCGAGCACTTCGTCGACATCGCCAGCGAGCGCGGCGTCAGAGCCGACGCAATCGATGGGCTGAACGACGCTGTCGTCGGGACGATTGGCCCACCGACGAAGGACACTGCAGAGGCGTTGGGTATCGAGGTCGACGTCGTACCGGCCGATGCGGACTTCGAGCAGTTGGCGCGCGCGGCCGTCGAGTTTCTCGGCGAGTGAGCGAGGACGTTCGCCGGTTCGTCGCGGCCTTCGCACTCGGGAGCGCTATCGTCGGTGTGGCGCTGGTCGGAGTCGTCGTCTGGCGCACCCGGGACGGACCGGAAGCTTAAGTCCGAAGACGGACCTACCTCGCCACGATGGGACCGGTGCCCGACCTCAGCGAGCGCGCGACCGCCTGTGCCGACCGACTCCGGCAGGCCGACAGCGTCCTGCTCGCCTCACACATCGACGCCGACGGCCTGACCAGCGCCGCAATCGCCTCCACCGGCCTGGAGCGGGCCGGTATCACCCACGACGTCGTCTTCAAGAAGCAACTCGACGCCGACGAAATCGCCAGCATCGCCGCCCGCGAGTTCGACACCGTCCTCTTTACCGACTTCGGCAGCGGGCAACTCGATACCATCGCCGAACACGAACGCGCCGGCGACTTCCAGCCGGTCATCGCCGACCATCACCAGCCCGCCGACGAGGAGACAGAGTTCCACCTCAATCCGCTACTGGAGGGTATCAACGGTGCATCGGAGCTCTCCGGTGCCGGCGCGAGCTACCTGCTGGCCCGGGCACTCGAAGATGGAACAGACAACCGCGACCTTGCGGCGCTAGCGGTCGTCGGAGCCGTCGGCGACATGCAAGCGGTCGGCGGCGAACTCGTCGGTGCGAACCGCGACATCGTCGAAGAGGGTATCGAGGCCGGCGCACTCGAAGAGGGGACCGACCTGGCCTTCTACGGCAAGCAGACCCGTCCACTGCCGAAACTGCTCGAATACGCGAGCGAAGTCCGGATTCCCGGCATCTCCAACGACGAGGCCGGGGCCGTCTCGTTTCTGGAAGGGCTGGACGTGGAGCTACAGGCCGGCGGCGAGTGGCGGCGCTGGGTCGACCTCACCGACGACGAACAGCAGACCGTCGCCAGTGCACTCGTCCAGCACGCCCTCACGCGGGGCGTCCCCGCGAACAAGGTCGACCAGCTGGTCGGGACGACCTACACGCTCGTCGACGAACCCGAGGGGACGGAACTCCGGGACGCAAGCGAGTTCTCGACACTGTTGAACGCCACTGCGCGCTACGAGCGGGCCGACGTGGGACTGGGCGTCTGTCTGGGCGACCGCACGGGCGCGCTCGACCGAGCGCGAACCCTCCTCCAGAACCACCGCCGGAACCTCTCTGACGGTCTGCAGCAGGTCAAATCGAAGGGCGTCGAGCGTGCCGAGCACGTCCAGTACTTCGACGCCGGCGACGAGATTCGGGAGACCATCGTCGGCATCGTCGCCGGGATGGCACTCGGCGTCGAAGGCGTCGACCCCGACCGGCCGATACTCGCCTTCGCACAGAAAAACGACGAGGAGACGAAGGTGTCCTCCCGCGGGACTGCCCGCCTGGTCGGCCAGGGACTTGACCTCTCTGTCGTGATGCGGGAGGCGTCCCAGTCCGTCGGCGGCGACGGTGGCGGCCACGACGTGGCTGCTGGAGCGACCGTCCCCGCTGGCGAAGAGGAAGCGTTCATCGACGCCGCGGACGATATCGTTGGTGATCAGCTGGGATAACGGAGACCGAGGGTGTCGACAGCAGTCGCAGAACAGATATGCTCCAACCGCCGCCGTTATTCCAGTTCGTGTTCGACTCGGTACCATGGGACGCTTGGTCGAACACGACGCGACCGGCCCGCGCAAGCTCGACGAATCGGACATCGATCCCGAGAAGGGTGACATCGCCGTCTGCCAGTGCGGCCTCTCGGCGGAGTTTCCGTTCTGTGACGGCACGCACAATCGGGTCAGTACCGAAGAAGAGGAGCGCTGTTACAGGTACGTCCGCGAGGACGGTGAACTGCGCCGACGCGAGGTTGAGCGCGTCGTGTACGCCGACGACGCAGCAGAAGAGAGCTGAGCCGCTCCGAGACGCGACCCCGGATACTCGGCCTGCTCCACCCGTCAACCGTCGTTCACCGTCTCGGTCAGTGGCGACGCCGACATCGGCCGTCGGTGGAGCGGTGACACTAGCCCTGCTTTGAGCGCTGCCACAGTCGCCGGCCAGCGTTGTGCAGTAGTAAATCTAGTTTTCGTTAGAGAAAGCATAATTGTTTTATGTCCCACACCGGTCGTACTGCACGATGTCGCGTGTATCGCTTCCCCACGACGCGAAGGCAGGGCCGACGAAGTCGGAGGTCAGAGCGGTTCTGCTCGGCAAACTGGCGCTCGGCCCGTCCGACCACTTCACCGAAGTCGGCTCCTGCACCGGGGCCGTCACTATCGAGGCCGCACGGCAAGCCGGCCGCGTCACCGCACTCGAACGGAAACCCGAACGGCTGGACGCAACGCGAACGAATCTCGATGCAAACGAGGTGAGCGCCGATGTTACCCTCCGTGAAGCCGAAGCACCGGCAGGGCTACCGGACGACGCAGACGCCCTGTTTCTCGGCGGCAGTCGCAACTACCAAGCAGTCCTCGACCACGCCGTCGAAACCGGCATCGACCGCGTCGTAATGAACGTCTCGCGGCTCGAAGTCGCCGGCGCCGCGACCGAGGCGTTCCGCGACCGTGACCTGCTGGAGGAGGTCGTCCAGTTCCAGGTGAGTCACGGCTACGAACTGGCTGGGGCAACGAGCTTCAACGCCGACAACCCGGTGTACATGCTCGTCGGCGGCGCTGGTGAGGCCGTCGACGGGGACCAGTCATGACCGTCTACGGCGTCGGCCTCGGACCCGGCGACCCAGAACTCGTGACCGTCCGCGGGAAGCGCGTGCTGGCGGAGGCGTCTGTCGTCTACTCCCCGGGACGGCTCTCGCGGTCGGTCGCGACCGAGCACGTCCCGGAGGAACGCATCGGCGACCTCGACTTTCCGATGACACGCGACGAGGACGAACTCCGAGAGGCCTGGAAAGCTGCCGCGGGGGAAATCGCACCCCGCGCACGGCAGGAGACGGTCGCGTTCGTCACGCTGGGTGACCCGAACGTCTACTCGACGTTCGGCCATCTCCGGCGAACGCTGGATGCGTTCTATCCCGAAGTCGGTGTGGAGACCGTACCGGGTGTCAGCGCCGTCACAGCCTTCACCACCGCGCTGGGAATCGAGGTGGCAGCCGGTGCCAGCCTCGCGCTGCACGAAGCCGCCGGCGGAGCGACACCGACCGGTCCCGACCGGATGGTGCTGTTCAAGGTGACCGACGTGCCGGCAACCCACGACCGGCTCGTTGAGGCCGGTTACGACGTGGTCTACGGTCGGCGGCTGTACATGGAACAGGGCGAAACGGTCGTGACCGACGATCCGAAGGAACTGGCCGATCGGGATTACTACACGCTCGCGTACGCCGAGAAAGCGGGCGTCGAGACGACCCCCGCGACGGCGTCATTCGACACGGAGACGGCCGGCGACGCGACCGGTAGCGTCGTCTCCGAGGAACTGGCAGTCGCCGAGACGGCCGGAGACACACCATCGGAGGTGGGGAACCAATGACCGACCCACAGGACGCCATCGACGCCGAGTCGACCAGTCGCGGATCCGAGCGCGACTCCCGCATCGACGAGCGGACAGCCGGCGAGAAACAGGAGGGAATCCCGTTCATCGGAGCCGGTCCCGGCGATCCCGGACTCCTGACGGTCACCGGCAAGGAGCTGGTCGAGGCCGCAGACCTGGTGGTCCACGCCGGGTCGCTGGTCAACAGCGACCTGCTCGAGGAGTACTGTGCCGAGGCCGAGCAGGTGTCGAGCATCGGCAAGGACCTCGAAGAGCTGGTGCCGCTGATGCGCGACGCCTACGAGGACGGCCGCACCGTCGTCCGACTCCACAGCGGCGACCCCGCTATCTACGGAGCGGCGCTCGAACAGATGGACGCACTCGAACACGAGGGAGTACCCACCTACATCGTCCCCGGCGTCACCGCCGCGTTCGCCGCCAGCGCGACGCTTCGCACCCAGCTCACGCTCAACGGCGTCGCCAACCACGTCGCCTTCACCCGGTCACAGGGCAAGACGCTCGACCCCGACGAGGACCACATCAGCGACTTTCTGGAGATGGGCGACGTGACGACCTGCATCTACCTGGGGACCCACGCCGTCAGCGAGACGATGGAGCGACTGCTCGACGCTGGCCACGACCCCGACACCCCAGTTGCCGTGGTGTATCACGCCTCCTGGCCCGACGAAGACGTCATCGAAGGGACGATTGCGACTATCGGCGAGCGCGTCGAGGACGCGGGCTACCGGGCGAGCGCACTCGTTCTCATCGGCGATGCGGCGCGGAAGGCCGGCTACGAGCGCTCCTACCTCTACGGCGACTGGGCGAATCGTGGCGAAGAAACCGAGAGTGACGACTGACATGAGCACGGACGACACAGAATCGACAGACGCGGACGAATCGAGCGGCCACTGTTCGACACCGGACTCGGATGGAGAGGTGGCCGAGGAGATCGCTATCGTCAGCTTCGAGCGGAAACTCGACACCGCTCGGGACATCAAGAACAAACTCGACGGCGAGTACGACCGCATCGACATCGTCGAGTACCACGGTGAGGTGTTCGCCGAGCACTGGGGCGAGTACGACTGTTTCGTCGGGCTGATGGCGTCGGGCATTGCGATGCGCAAGACTGCACCGCTGCTCGACGACAAGTGGGACGACCCCGCTATCGTCGTCGTCGACGAAGAACTGACCTGGGCCATCCCCCTCACCGGCGGCCACCACGGCGCGAACCAGGTCGCCCACGACCTCTCGAAGCTGGGCGCAGTGCCCGCGATGACGACCGCCAGCGAGGCCGCCGGCAAGCAAGGCGTCGAGAGCAAGGCCAAGGCCCTCGACACCCACGTCGTCAACGGCGACTCGACAGTCGCGACCAACCTGGCGGTTCTGAACGACGAACTCGGTCCGGTCGCCCGCCTCGACGGGCCCCGGGCTGTTCTCGTCGAGGACGACGTGACTGTACTGAAGCGCAACAGTGCTGAGGGCGTTGTTCTCGGGACTGGAACAGTTTCGGGCGTCGACACAGACCAGGTCATCTCGGCCTGGGAGCAGGCGCTCGCGGACATCGACCTCGGTTTTTCGGACGTGGACTTCGTCGCCACCGGCACCCGAAAAGAAGGCGAAGAGGGACTGTACGAGGCCGCACAGGAGATCGGGGCTGGTGTCGTCCTTTTCGAGAAGGAGACCCTGGAGGAGTTCGAAGGGCCCTCACCGTCCCGGTCGAAGGAACTCATCGGCTGGCCCGGCATCGCCGAGGCGTCGGCTATCGCCGGCGGGCGCGACCACGACCTGCGCCGCGAGAAAGAGCGCTTCGACGACGCCGTGACAGTTGCAGTGGGGCAATGAGATGAGCGATACTGAAGCGTACGGCACGCTGTACGTCGTCGGTATCGGACCGGGACTGCCGGACACGATGACCAAAGAAGCCCGAGACGTTATCACGAGTGCGGACTGCGTCGTCGCGTCGAACCTCTACCAGGAGTTTCTGCGCGAGGATGGCACACTCCCGCCGGAGGAGGAATTCGACGACGACGGCACCGTTGTGCGGGACGACGGGACCACGCAGGAACTCGTCCGGTCGTCGATGGGCCAGCAGGTCGAACTCGCACGGGAAGCGTTCGAGCGGGTTCGTGCCGGCGAAGACGTTGCCCACGTTTCGGGCGGCGACCCGAACGTCTACGGGAAGAGCGACCTCCTCTTTCTGATGGCCGAGGAGGAGGCGGCCTCCGACATCCCCATCGAGATCGTCCCCGGCGTGACGGCGGCGCTGGGCGGGGCGGCCAACCTCGGCGCGCCGCTCTCGAACGACTTCTGTACAGTCTCGCTGTCGGACAAATGGCGCGGCTGGGCGGAAATCGAGGAGAAACTGCGCGCGGCGGCAATCAGTGGTTTCGTCGTCGTCCTCTATAACTGCTGGCGCGACTACGAACGGGCCATCGACGTACTCCGCGAGGAGCGAGCCGACGACGTGCCGGTCGGCATCTTCAACGACGCCGGCCGGGGCGACAGCGGCCGAAATCTCGACGGCGAGACACACACCATCACGACGCTCGGCGAGGCGACCGAACACGACGAGGAAGTCGGCGGCATGGGCACCTCCATCGTCGTCGGCACGGCAGAGACGACAGTCTGGGAGAACGACTACCGGCAGTATCTCGTCACCCCGCGTGGCGGACGTGACGTGGAGGATTTCTAATTCATGAGTACGGACAACGACACCAGCAAGTGCGGCGCAAGCAGTACCGAATCGGAGACTGAGACCAGTTCCTGCGGTGCATCCAGCGACACCGAAGAGAAGGTTGGCTCGACCGTCGACGACTTCGACGCCGACCCCGGCGAGTTCGTCGCCGTGGGACTGGGACCGGGCCAACCAGAAGGGATGACCCAGCGGGCGCGGGCGGCGCTGCTCGACGCCGACCATATCGTCGGCTACACCACCTACATCGACCTGTTGCCCGACGAGATTCTCGACGCCGCCGACGAACTGTACGAGACGCCGATGTGCGGCGAAGTCTCCCGGACCGAGGAAGCAATCGACCGCGCGCTCGCGGGTAACGACGTGGCTATCGTCGGCAGCGGCGACCCGAACGTCTACGCGCTGGCCGGCCTCGCGCTGGAAATTATCGAATCGAAGGGCGCGACCGCCAGCATGCTCGATTTCGAGGTGGTGCCGGGCGTGCCCGCGGCCCAGTCCTGCGGCGCGCGACTGGGCGCACCGCTGGTCAACGACAGCGTCAGTATCTCGCTGTCCGACCACCTGACGGACATGCCGACCATCGAGTCGCGACTCCACGCAGCCGCCAAGGAGGGGTTTACCATCTCGATCTACAACCCGTGGAGCCGCAAGCGCCGGGAGAACTTCCAGAAGTGCTGTGAGATTCTCATGGAACACCGCGCGCCGGACACGCCCGTCGGCGTCGTCCACGGGGCCGGCCGCGAGGACGAGCAGGTCGAAATCGTCGACCTCGAAGAGCTAGAGGAACTCGGCGAGACGGACCTCGTCGACATGACGACGACAATCGTCGTCGGCAACGAGGAGACGTACGTCTGGGACGGCCGGATGGTGACCCCGCGGGGCTACGAGACGAAATATGACTACTGAGTACCGCGTTCGACTCGACCGCGAGACCTGCGACGGCATCTTCGCGTGTCTCGTCCGCGACGACCGCTTCGTCGAAGACGACGGCGGACTGGCGACAATCGAGGGGGCAACGGAGTCTGGCGGTTCGGTGGTCGAGACGTTCCACGACGACCGGCTGGCCGACGCCCAGCAGGCCGCAGACGCCTGTCCGGTTGACGCCATCGCCGTCGAGGTGAGCGACAATGAGTGAGCCAGTTGCCGGGTCGTCACCCCCCGAGACTGCAGATGACTTGCTCGCCGCCACCCCCGAAACGGCCTACTTCTGGGGCCGGGTCGCCGGCGACGGGGGCCTGACCGACGAGACGGTAACCGTGCGGGCGAGCGACGAGACGGCGGCCGACGCGCTGGCCGCGATTGCGGACGCTGAGCGCGTCGATCATCAGATTGTCGCCCACGAATCGGCACACGACGCCTCGGTCGTCCGGTACGAGGACGAGTACGAACTGCAGGTGCCCGGCAGGACGGCTGCCCGCGCCAGCGCGGCGCTGGGACTTCCGGTCGACGGCGAGGCGGGCGGCTACCGGTTCGACGTGTTCAGCGACGAGCGCGCACCGCTCGTCCGTGGCTTGCTGGAGGCTTGTGGCACGGTCTGTTTCCGCGAATCGAGCGGTTCGGTCGGCATCTCCTTCGTTCACGACGACGAGCGGCTGCTGGAGACAGTCCAGTCACTGCTCGCCGACGCCGACCCACACGTTCCGACCGACGACATCGAAGCGTCGTCGTCGGGCGGCTACTGGTTCGGGCTGGCCGACGCCGCCGACACGGCCGCCTTTGCCGAGTGGGTGTACCAGGACAGTGGCGACTCGGGACTGTACGCCGCGGACCGTCGCCAGAAGCTCTCCCGGAGCGTCGAGCGCGCGACCGGGACCGACGTTGGAGCACTCACATCATGACCGCGAGCGAGCGCGCAACGTCGGCCGGACTCGACGACGAGGCCGTCCTGCTGGTCGGACACGGCTCCCGCCGCGAGAAGTCCAACGAGCAGGTTCGCACGCTCGCGGCCGACCTGGAGAACCGGCTCGGCGTTCCGGTCGACGCGGGGTTTCTCGAACTCGCTGAGCCGTCGATTCCCGACGCCATCGAAGGACTCGCGGAGACCGTCTCCCAGATAACCGTCGTGCAACTCTCGCTGTTCGCCGCGAGTCACGTCAAGACCGACGTGCCGCTCGCAGTTCAGCAGGCCCGCGCGGAATACGACGACCTGACGCTGAACAACGGCGCGCACCTCGGCGTCCATCCGGCAATCGTCGACCTGCTGGACGACCGCGCTGCCGCGGTCGAGGCCGAGCTGGGCGTCGATCGCGAAACCGACGACGTTGCGGTCGTCCTCTGTGCCCGCGGTTCGTCGGACCCCGACGCCAACGGCGACGCCCACAAACTCACCCGCTTGCTCTACGAGGGGCGGGCGTTCAGCCGCGTCGAGACGACGTTCATCGGCGTCACCGAACCGCAACTGGAGGAGACGCTGCACGCGCTGGCCAAACAGCGTCCGGATGCCGTCGTCGTCCTGCCGTACATGCTCGGCGACGGCGTTCTAACTGGGCGGGTCCGCGACGGGACCGACGAGTTCGATTCGGAGTACCCCTACGTCGCGGCGGCCGCGGGCAACCCGCTCGGGACCGACACCCGACTCCTCGACGTGCTCGGCGACCGCTGGCAGGAAGCCCGCACCGACAGCGTCGACATGTCCTGTGACACCTGCAAGTACAAGGTAGAACTCGACGGTTACGAGGAGGACCAGGGCGGCGCTCGGGCCATGCTGCGCGCGCTGACCCACCAGGCCGAACACCGCGACCGCGACGACGTTGGCGACGACCCCCACGTCCACGACGCGCCCGAAACGCACGTCGCAGTCTGTACGAATCAGACCTGCGCGGCCGACGGCGCACCAGCAGTACTGGAACGCCTCCGGCAGGCCGCCCGCGACTCGGAGGAGTGCGACGCTCGCATCACCCGCTCGTCCTGTCTCGGACGGTGTGGCGAGGGCCCGATGGTCGCCGTCTACCCCGACGGCATCTGGTACGGTGGCGTCACCGCCGACGATGCCGAAGAAATCGTCAACTCACACCTCGACCGGGGACGCATCGTCTCCGAGATGGTCGACCAGACGCTGTAGCATCGCCCGCAAATCAACCCATAATTTACAGACACACATGGCTTGTCAAGAACTCGAAGCACTACGACTCGGACTGATGAACGTTCTCGGAACCGAAGACGAAAGCATCCGCTCTCACGCCGAAGCGGAACTCGACGACGACCTCTCGGGGCCGCTCGAAGCGCTCACCGAAGCGACCACGATTGCGGCACTCCAGCGCCACCTCGACGCTGCGCTGGTCGACCTGGAAGAGGAGATCGCCCGGACCGATGCGGACGCCGACGAGTACGACTACCTCCGCGGTCGACTCGTCGCCGTCAGGGACGCAGAGCGGGCACT
>JAZKTK010000057.1:0-19369 GCA_036625595.1 Haloarculaceae archaeon
CGCTCGTGCTGGCTGACAAGGGAATCGCGGCTGTGGACGAACTCGATAAGATGGAATCGGACGATCGGTCGGCTATGCACGAAGCACTTGAACAACAATCTTATCACCCGGGCACAGAAGTTCTACTTTCTGATGGAAAACGAGAAAAAATCGGGAATTTAGTCGATAACAGGGTGGCAGAGAACCCGGATGCCGTCGTCGAGGGTATCGACTGCGAAATTCTCCCCACTGATGACATCGGTGTTCACACGGTCGATCTAGACGACAACAGCGTCAAGAAGACGAGCATCGACCGTGTAAGTCGTCACGAGGCACCCGACGAGTTCGTCCGTGTAACGTTCTCTAATGGCCGAGAAATAACGGTCACACCCGAGCATCCCATGTTTGTCGACGATGGTGGAGCAGTTGGCACCGTCGAAGCCAGCAACATCGAAGAAGGCGCATTCGTGCCAGCACCACGGAAACTACCGAACTCGTCCGCCGGGGTCGATCTGACCAGTGAGCCCCATATTGGGAAGGAGAAAGACGTCGACCTGCCAGAAACTGTCTCACCGGAACTCGGTGAGATACTCGGTCTGCTCGTCGCCGAGGGACATTCCTACGCGGGTTCTGCACACGAGATCGGCTTTTCGAATCAGGACGAACGACTCCTCAATCGGATGGGGAAACTGATGCACTCGGTGTTTGGGATGAAGAGTACTGATACGACGAACGAGGCCGGGACAGTGACCAAACGTTGGGTGTCCACGAAACTCTACCGTTGGTTCGAATCGAACTTTCCCGAAATGATGCATACAGCGCGGGACAAGCGTATTCCTGCTGCCGTGTTGGGCGCGTCTGAGGAAGTCATCCGACGGTTCCTGGTTGGTGCGTTCGCAGGAGACGGCGGAGTCGAGAGCGAAGCGATGTCTTTGGCCACTGCCTCCGAGCGACTGGCGCGCGACTACGCTGATGCACTCTCGAAAATCGGCGTCGCCTCGCGGATTCATTACAGTAAGGCCGAGGATTCGTGGAAAACCTACGTGATGGGTGACTCGACAGAACGGTTCGTCGAGCAGGTTGTCTCACCGGCTGACGACCGCTACGAGCAGGCAACTGCCTTTGTCGAACGAAGCAACGAAACTGCCCGTCATCACGACGTACTTCCGACGAGTGCAGCCCACGAAATTCGGTTACTCCGCTCACTGTTGGGATTGCGGTTGACCGGACAGTACCGCCCGAATCTGGACGAAAATTACGGCGTTCAGATCGAGACGGTTCACGATGAAATTGCGAGTCTCCGTGACCGAATCAGAGCGATTCGGAGTGGACTCGCTGACGCAAACTCACTTGCCGAGGTCCGAGATGTGATTAGCTGGTCGGCCCGCGAACTCGCAGACCGACTAGACGACGTGACTCAGAGCAATATCTCCTATGCTGAGGCCGGTGGATACGACGAGATACGTCGGCAGACGTTCACTTCTCGTGCCCGTGACGCGATACAGGGTGCACTTGCTGAAGCCGAGCGACGCATCGACCAACTCGTTGACCGCACTGAGCTTCGGTACTTCCGTGTGACTGATGTCGAGACCGTCCCAAACCGTGGCGAAGATGCGTGTGAGTGGGTTTACGATATCACTGTCGAACCAACGAACACATTTGTCAGTGAAGGTGTCCTCCTCCACAATTCTATTTCGGTCTCAAAGGCTGGAATAAACGCCACACTCAAATCCAGGTGCTCACTATTGGGCGCAGCAAACCCGAAGTACGGCCGCTTCGACCAGTACGAACCTATCGGAGAGCAGATAAATCTCGAACCTGCGCTCATCTCGCGGTTCGACCTCATCTTCACTGTCACCGACCAGCCCGACGAGGAGGAGGACGCGAACCTCGCCGAGCACATCATCCAGACGAACTACGCGGGCGAACTCCACACCCACCGGACGGAGACGAGCGCGTCGAACTACACCGCAGAGGAAGTCGAGACGGTCACCGAGGAAGTCGAACCGACAATCGACCCCGACCTGTTGCGGAAGTACATCGCCTACGCCAAACGGAACTGCTTCCCGACGATGACCGAGGAGGCCAAAAGCGAGATTCAGGACTTCTACGTGAACCTCCGCTCGCGTGGCTCCGACGAGGACGCCGCGGTGCCAGTCACGGCCCGGAAACTCGAAGCACTCGTCCGTCTCGCAGAGGCCAGTGCCCGCATCCGTCTTTCCGATACCGTCGAACAGGAGGACGCATCGCGGTCTGTCGACATCGTCCGGTACTGTCTGGAGGACATCGGGATGGACCCCGAGACGGGTGAACTGGACGCCGACATGGTCGAGACGGGGACCTCCAAGAGCCAGCGCGACCGCATCAAGGACCTGCTCTCGCTCATCCAGAACATCGAGGACGAGTACGACGAGGGTGCGCCGGTCGATGTCATCCTCGAACGCGCCGAGGAGGCCGGGATGGAGTCCTCGAAGGCCGAACACGAAATCGACCAGCTCAAACAGAAAGGGGAGGTGTACGAACCGCAGACTGACCACCTGCGAACGACATAGATGGACCGCATCTCCGCACTCCGAAACATCGAGGAGGCGCTCTCTGCGTTCGAGGGCGAGGAGTATACCCTCCCGGAACTGGAGCGGGAAGTCCGGGGAATTCTTCGGACGTACGCGACTGAGTTTGACGATGAGACGCGAGCGTACCGCGCCCGCGGTCCGTCGCGGGTCGACGGACTGGTCGTCCTCGCCACTTCCAGACAGGAAGCGCGGGACCGAATCGCGGACCTGCTCTCGGACCCGCCGGAGTTTTCGGTCGAACCGGCCGACGACGTTTGAGCGACTCGACAGGAACGCAAAGCTGTTTAACTGACAGGACCCTGTACCGGACAACAGCGACAGATGACAGCAGTTACTGACCAACTTGACGGGGCAACGAACATCCTACTGGAGATGCCATCGATGGGGGGTGGCCGGGAGGTCTGTACGTCACTGCTGTCGGATGATGTCGACAGTCCGAGCGTCCTCTACGTCTCCTTTACACAACAGGCCGATGCCTGCATCGACCAGTGGGAGGCAAGCGGGGAATCGGCTCGAAATCTGGGGGTTATCACCGTCGGTGACGGGTCGTCTGTCGGCCGCGACGATGTCGTCACAGAAACAGTCCCGACACCGAGCGACCTGACCGGACTGGGCATCCAGATTGGACAGTTCCTCTCGGAGTGGGACGCGCCCGTCGTCATCTGCTTCGACTCGCTCACCTCGATGCTGCAGTACGTGGACTTCGAGACGGCCTACGAGTTCTTGCACGCGATCACCGGACAGGTCCACGCCGCCGGTGCGCGCGCACACTTCCACATCGACCCGGAGGCCCACGACGAGAAACAGGTTGCGGGTATTACCTCGCTGTTCGACGCCAGCGTCTCGCTCGGCGAGGACACGCACGTTCGGACGCGAGACGTAATCGAATGATTTAGGACCGACATCTTCGCAGACGGGGGTGTGCTGCTGGTCATCACCTACTCGCAGGCAGCGCGCCGGACGCTGCGCAACGTCACTCGTGCTCACGAGGACTGTGTCGTCCGCCACTTCGGCCGGGTAACACTGTTCGAGGCGACGGAGTTTGCGGCGTTCCAGGCGCTTCGCCTCCGCGAGAAACACGGGACCGCAGTCCAGGTGGAGTGGACCGAACCGTTCAACGAGTTCGAGCAGGTGTCGGAGGGGGTTCGCGAGGCCGCAACGGCCTACGAGGCACGCGAGGAGTCGGCGACGCCGTACGAGCGCTTCGCTGCCGGTCGTGACCTCCCCGACCCCGACGGGATGCGGGGACGGGAGCTGTGATTTGCGAAGTAGACGAGACAGTTACCTGTGGCCGAGCGGTGACGCTGCGCGCATCGGTCGACCCCCAAACAGTCGCGTGTGCTGTCCGTGAGGGCGACGCAAATGACGGGTCGACGACGGTTCGCGTTCGCGCTCGGCGGCCGCACGCCGTCCACGAGCGGGTCGGCTGTCTCCGCCCGGGGATGGGACTGCATGTTCGGACAGCGCTTGCCGAGGCTGCCCGCGCTCGCGGACTCTCGACGCGGTTCGACAGGGAGATACGAACACTTGCAGAGCGCCTGTCAAGCCTGGCCGTCGAGGACGTGGAAACGGAAGCCCAGCGGCGGGCCGTCGCCGCGGCCAGTACGGAGACCGAACGGTTACAGGCGGAAGTCGCACAGACGCGTGGCGAACTGATTGCACGTCGCGAGGGCGACGCCGAGACAGCGTCGGTGGCCCAGCAGTTCCGCGACGCAGCGCGGGACCTCTCGGAGGCCGAGACGACCGCGGCCGCGGCCCGACAGACCCTCGACCGTCGTCGCCGCGAGGCACGGGCCGCACGCGACCGACTCGAACGGCGACTTGCGCTCGAAGACGACCTCGCGAACCGCCGGCGACAGGCCCGCGCGGCGCTCGTCGACCGTATTCGTGGTGCCTACGAGAGCGCCGTTGTGCGCGTTCCGGGTGCGCCGACACCGCCGTTCGACCCCTTCGACGTGGACGCGGTGACGGCGGCGCTGGCCGTCGGACGGATCGCCGCCTTCGACGCGCCGGTAGTGCTCGCGTGTGACCGATTTTCGTCGCCGCGGGCGGCGAGCGGGTGGCTCGGAGCGCCGGTCATTCGCGTCCAGCCACGATAATTTAAATCCGAAACCGAGCCAGACACCCCATGGTCTCGCTCACCTGTGACACCACGACTGCGGGGGCGACGACGCTGGTCACCCTCGCGCTGTCGAGTGCCGAACCCACCCACGTCCGGGTCGAAAACTGTCTCGACGGACCAGTCTGGCCGCCCCGAAAGCAGGGCGTTCCCGCCGCTGGCTGGGACGAGGAGGGCTTTTCCGGCGTCGTCGACGGCCGCCTCGCGCTGGGCTACGCCTGTCCGGCCGACCCTGCCGACCAACCGGCCCACATCGTCGAGGAACGGCCGCCAGCCGAGGGGGAGGAACCCACCGCACGCAGTCTCGTTCGGGAACTCGGGGACGCGTCGCCACCACGGGACGCCGTCGGACCCACTGTCGACGCCGTCGGGTCAGACCCGCAGGACAGCGGCGCGGGGACGGATTCTCCGCCATCCGCTGTCACGGCGTGGCTCGACGAGGTCGAGCAGCGCCTCGTCCACGCTGACCGCCTCGACGGAGCGACTTCCGTCTCCGAGGCCGCAGCTGCTGTCGACGCCGTAGGTGGGCCAGACGAGATTCGCACGCTCCGGGACCAGCTCGCGACTGACAGAGAGGCGCTGGTCGCCCTCGCCGAGCGGTGTACGTCACTCGCCGACAGTGTGGAAGCTGTCACAATTCCTGTCGAGACGCTCGCTCGTCTGGCATGATCGTGGCAGTCACCGCCGGCAAGGGCGGGGTCGGCAAGTCGACGGTCACGTTGAATCTCGCCGCCGAACTCGACGCCGTGGCCGTCGACGCGGACCTCTCGATGGCGGACCTGCCCGCCGGCCGCGGTCCGGACCTCCACGATGTTCTCGCCGGTCGAGCGGACCCGCTAGAGGCCGTCCACGACGGCGGCCCCGTCTCACTGCTTCCCTGTGGCCGGTCTCTGGCCGGCGCTCGTGCGACCGACCCGGCTGCACTCGCCGACGCACTCTCGCGGGTCGACGCGCGCTACGGCGGTGTCGTCGTCGACTGCCCCGCTGGACTCCGCAGTGACGCTGGCATCCCGTTGCTCGCTGCCGACGCCTGCGTGCTCGTCACTCGCCCGACGGAAGCGGCACTGGCCGATGCGATGCGCGTGCGCGAACTCGCTCGCACTGTCGAGACGCCGCTCGTCCGGGTCGTATTGAACCGAACGACGCTGACCGACACCGACGCGATAGCCGACACGCTCGGTGCGCCAGTCCTCACCCTGCCAGAATCAGATATCCTTGCCCACGCCCAGCGGACCGGTCACCCGGTGGGGACGGTTCGGCCGGACTGTCCCGCAGCCGCCCAGTTCGAAGCACTCGCCGATGCCGTTCACTCCGTGAGGTCGTAGTACGTCGACCGGAGTGTCACCGGCGTCACGTCTGCGGCGTTTGCGGCCTCTTTTTGCGTGAGTTCCCGCCCCGATTCACGGGCGGCCGTATAGAGACACGCCGCCGCGACGCCGCCCGGATTGCGACCGTTGTCGATACCTTCCTCGCGCGCTCGCTCGGCGAGTGCGCGGGCGCGTCGTTCGACGCTCGTTGGCAGGTCGAGCCGGCTGGCAAACCGGGCCAGATACTCTCGCGGGTGAATCGGCCCGGTCGGCAGCCCGAGTTCCTGATTCATCGCGTCGTAGGCGACGTCCAGTTCGTCCCGGCTCGCCCGCGCGGCGTCGACCACTTCCGAGAGCGTCCGCGAGACGGTGGCCGTCCGGCAGGTAGCGTACACCGCTGCCGCGGCAAATCCTTCGATAGACCGGCCCTGCAACAGCCCCTCTCCCTGAGCCGATTCGAAGAGCACACACGCCTGTTCCTGGATGCTCTCGGGCAGGTCGAGCGCGTTCACCACGTGGTCGATTTCCGTGAATGCGTAGACGCGATTGCGCTCGGCCTTCGAGGCAATCTGCGTGCGCTTGTGCTGGCGGCGAAGCCGCGCCATCTGGCGGCGTTTGCGCCCTTTCAACCGCGTCGACCGGCCGATTTCGGTCGAGAGTCCCCTGTCGTGACGCGAGCGTGTCAGCGGCGCACCAGTCCGCTCAGGGTTGGTGTCGTCCTCGGCGAAGGAGCGCCACTCCGGTCCCGGGTCGATGTTGTGTTCTTCGACCACCAGCCCACACTCTGTACAGACCGTCTCGCAGTCGTCGGCCTGCAGTCGTCCACTACACTCCGGACAGCTCTGTCCTGTCGTCGCTGTCATTCTATGCGAACCTTGGCCCGGCTTGTACTTTTAAAACGGAGTCGTTCACCGGGTGAGCGCGGTGGTCGACGGTGAACTACCGACCGGTGACCGGTAGGTAGAACCGCTCTGGTGTGTCGTAGCGTCGGTGACTGCCGTCACCGAACATCTCGAAGTTTTAAATGACAAGCGGGAGCAGTCCCGCCCGATGGGGTTATCCGACATCGCAGCGGGGGTAGAGGTGACGACGGAACAGCGCGACCGGGGAGTCGCCACCGTCGACAGAACTGAGCAGTCACTGGCGGAGCGACTCACTGCTGTCGCCGACGAGTTGCCCTGTTCCGGCGAGGCGGCCGCGACAGTCGTCGAACGCTACGCTGGTGGTGGCAGCGTCGGCGCGGCAGCCCGGACTGCCGACGTTGCGCCGATGACTGCCGCGAAGACGCTGCACTTGCTCGGCGAGTCCGTCAGTCCGGTCGGCCCGACCGGCCGGGACGTAATCGAGGATTATCTGGCTGGCGAACTCTCGCGGACCGACGCACGCCAACTGTCCCGCAGTTCTGAGACCGAGTTTGCACTCGCCGTCTACGTCGCGACTCACGACCCGCTCCCGGACGCGCGGGCGGCCGTCGAAGACGCACTCGCCGTCGATACCGAAACTGACCCGCTCGCGGAGACGAGAAGCGAGACGACCGACTTGCTCTAACTCGGCGCGACGAGCTCGATTGGGTGCTGGTTGGGTCGGTCGAGCAGCGCATCGAGCTGGTCGAGACAGGACGTCCCGCTGGCTAACACTGTTCGGTCGCGCCCGTCCGCGTCGGTGAACTGCTCGCGGAGTGGCTCGCCAACGTCCATGCTCAGTTCGTAGTAGTCTGTCTTGTAGCCGAAAGAACCGGCCATTCCACAGCACTCGGTGTCAGAGGTGCGCACGTCGTAGCCCAGCTGTCGGAGGACCGTCTCGGTGTAGCTGTCGACGCCCAGCGTCCGGCCCTGGCAGTGGCCGTGGTAGGCGACGCGGTCGGTGCCGGTTTCGCTCGGACTGCTGAGTCGACTGGCATCAGCGCCGTTTTCGAGACGGCCGTAGACGTATTCGAGCACTTCGTAGCTCGCATCGGCCAGCCGCTCCTGGGACTGCTCGGGCAGGAACTGTTCGTACTCGCGTTCGAACATCGCCAGCGCGCTGGGTTCGACGACGACGATATCGCGGCCGGCGTCGATGTGCTCGGCGAGTGCGGCGTAGACGCCGTGTGCGTGTTTCTCGGCGGTGTCGACCATTCCTTGTGAGAGCGGTGCGCGCCCGCTCGACGGAGCCTCGGGAACGGTTACCTCGACGCCGAGGGCTTCGAGCGCTCGCACGGTGGCTTTCCCGCGCTCTGGTGCGACGCGGTTGGTGTAGAGGTCAGGATACACCACCGCTTCGCGGGCGGGGTTGTCGACGGTCGATTCGCGCTCGACGGCCCACTCGCGAAACGTTGTTCGTGCGAAGGTCGGGAGGTCACGGCGACGGTCGACGCCGAGGAACCGTTCCATCGCGGCCCGAGCGACGCTGGTGTCGGCGACCCAGTTCGACAGCGGCGCGGTCGCGCCCCCCAGCTTTGCGATTGTCGAAAAGTTGCCGAAAAAGCGCTTGCGGAGGGAGAGTCCGCCGGGCTCTTCGTCGGGTGTCAGTCCCTCGACCAGCGGGTCGAAGCGGTCTGGGTCGGCCCCGTGATTGATGCGGTCGCGGACGACGGTGTTTATCCAGGGGATGTCGATACCGACCGGGCAGGCCTCGACACAGCGCGAACAGCCAGTACAGAGGTCGTTGAACTCCGCGGCGGTGTCCAGCCCCTCGATGCCGGCCTCCCAGCCGGTGGCGATGCCGCCGGAGTACGTTTCCCCGCCGAACGCGTGGCCGCCGACCGACTGGAAGTTCCCACAGGAGTTCGAGCAGGCAGAACACCGGATGCAGTACAGCGTCTCGCGCAACTGGTCGTCGTCGCGCATCGCCAGCCGACCGTTGTCGATGAGCACGAGGTGGAACTCCCGGTCGTCGGCGTCGCCGAGTGGTTCCTCGTCGTCGTGGACTGTCGGGGCACCGACCGGCGGTGTGAACAGCGAGAGGTAGGAGGTGATGTCCTGGCCGGTGCCCGAGCGGCCGATGAGTTCGACGAAGGGCGCGAGGTCCTCGACGCTTGGAACGACCTTCTCGACGCCCGCGACGGCGATGTGTGTGTCCGGGACGGCAACCGTCTTGCGGGCGTTGCCCTCGCTCGTGACCAGTGCCATCGTCCCCGAATCCGCCGTGAGGAAGTTCGCACCGGTCATTCCCACGTCGGCCTCGAGAATCTGCTCGCCCAGGCGCTCGCGGGCGAAGTGGGTCAGCTCTTTGGCGCTCTCTAGCGGTTCGTCGAGGTCGAACTGCTCGGCGAACAGCTCGGCAATCTCTTCGCGGGACTTGTGAATGGCCGGTGCGACGATGTGGGAGGGGGCTTCCTCGGCCAGCTGGAGGACCCACTCCCCGAGGTCCGTCTCGACGACATCGATGCCGCCGTCCTGCAGGTGTTCGTTGACTTCGATTTCCTCGCTGGTCATCGACTTCGATTTGATGACGCGCTCGGCATCGACATCGTCACAGATCTCTCGAATGTGTTGGTTGGCGTCGGCCTCGTCCTCGGCGATATACACCGTGCCGCCGTTGGCTTCGACGCTTTCCTCGAGCTTGTCGAGCAGTTCTGGCAGGCGCTCGATTGCGTCTTCCTTGATTTCGCGGGCCTCGGCTTTCAGTCCCTCGTAGTCGTCGAGTTTAGCGACTGAGTCGTACCGGCCCTGATTGAACCCGCGGGTGTTCTCGGCGACGGCGTCGCCCTCCGTCTCCAGCAAGTGTCGGATGCGGGCGGCCTTGACGCTCCGTGGTGGGGACTGACTGGTAGTCATCGGTCCTCCACCACCACGATGTGAACGGCACGCGGGCCGTGAGCACCCTTTACGAGCGCACCCATGTCCGCCGTCGCGCTCGGACCCGTGGCGATGACGGCGTCAGTCCCGTCGGTCCGCATCCACTCGCCGAACCGTTCGAAGGCAGTCGGCATGTCCGGGACGATGTCGCTGGCGGCGACGACAGCGATGTGGGTCTCGCCGAACAGGCTCACCGGCTCCTCGCCGGCCGACGTCTCGCGGATGACGACCGAACCGTAGTCGGCGATGCCGAGTGCAGCCTGCGTGATGCCGGTCGCTGCGTCGGTTACCGCCGCCCCTGTCGGGTCGAGCGTCACCGGGAGGTCCGAGAGTGAAACCCCCTCGATGTCGAGTTCGACGCCGGTAGCAGGCTCGTCGATGGCGTCGGCGAGTACGTCCTCGGCGTCGGCGGCTGGTGCGTGCGTCACCGTCGCATCGACGCGTTCGGCCGCCGCGGTGAACCGCGACAGGTCGTCGGCTGTTGTGTTGTCTGCACTCATTACTCACTGCTATACGGTGCCATGGTCAAGGCTTTACCGCTGTTTGTCCCGGTGAACGGTGACCTCTCCTACCCGAGCAGCCCGTCCAGCCGCCCGCTCGTCTCGAAGTCGAGTTCGACCGTGGTATCCAGCGCGGCTTCGACAGCGGCGGCGATAGCCGGTGCGAACGCCGTCTCGTCGTCGAGACAGGTTGGGCACTGACTGGGAGCGGTCGTCTCCGTCACCGGCACTCGTGTGTCTGCATCCGTGACCTGCGGGGTGGCGTCCGCGAACGTCGCGACGATGGCGTCGATGGACGCACCGACATCTCGCACGCGGCCCGACAGCCGTGCGAGTGCGTCCGCGCCGCGTTCGCTATCGGGCGTGACTGCGACGATGCGGTCGGCCGTGTTGACCGCGGCGACGGCCTGATTGGTCGCCACCGGTGGCGTATCCACAATGACCACGTCGTGTGACAGCGCGATAGCTGCAATCTGCTTTTCCAGTTTTTCGGCCGCTCCCGCCGTCTTCGCGCGGGCGAGTCGCTCGAAGGGTGCCCGTGCTGGACACAGCGAGAGCTGACCGGGCGTCTCCAGCTGTGCCGGCTGTGCGACCGAATCAAGCGGCGCGCCGTCGGTGACCAGTTCTGTCACGTCCGCGCCGATGGTATCGACGTAGTCGGCGAGCCCCTGCGTTTCGTACGCCGCATCGACGACGGCCACGTCCTGTCCCGTTCGTGTCAGCGTTGCCCCCATCTCCACCGCGAGTCGCGTCGTCCCTGCGCCGCCGGCAGCGCCGACGAGCGCGAGCGTCTGCGTCATGGGCCTCTCTGCTGCCTTCCCCCTGATAAAGGTACGCGATTTGCTGGCTGTCGGCGCTACTGTGCGTCTCGAATCGCGGTGGCAACCTCGCCCATCTCATCGTCGGACAGGTCAGCACCGGTAAACAGCGAGTGAATCGGCTTGCCACCGTCTTCGGCAAAGCGGGGGACGATGTGACAGTGGACGTGTGGTACTTCCTGACCGGCGTCCTCACCGTTGTTGAACGCGACCGTCGAGGCGGGGGCGTCGACCGCTTCCTCGACAGCGGGCGTAATCTCGTTGACCAACTCGAAGAGTTCGCCGGCCGTGTCGGCGGGCATGTCGCCAACGCGCTCGTGATGGTCTTTGGGGATGACGAGCGTGTGCCCACGCGCGAGCGGGTTCACGTCGAGGAAGGCGTACGCCTCGTCGGTCTCTGCGACCGTGTTGCTGGGAATCTCACCGGCGATAATCTGACAGAAGATGCAGTCCTCGCTCATACCCGATGGGTTGCCCGCCGTTGCTATCAAAGTTTGCCTGCCGTCGTCGGCGTCGAAACGCCGGACAGCATCCTGATGGTTCATGTGTGGCAATGTATCTTTTTAGGGCTGACCGAAGTAGCAGTACGCGGCACAATGGTATCTGACGCAACCGAACCGCCGGAAGTGACTGAAGACGAGATTCAGACGGTCGACGACGACCACTTCAACGAGGATTCCGTCGCTATCGTCACTGGTGGGGGATCCGGTATCGGGCGGGCGACAGCAATCGCGCTTGCCTACAATGGGCTCACGGTCGTCGCGACCGATATCGACGAGGACGGACTGGCCGAAACCGTCGAGAAGGCAGCCCAGTGTAACGCTGCCGGCAACGTCGAGACGGTGACCGCAGATATCGTCAACGAGGACGAGATCGCCAGCATGGTCGAGGCCGCGGCTGAACTCGGTGACGTACGCTACGTGGCCAACATCGCGGGACTCCAGCACATCTCGCCCATCGACGAGTTCCCGACCGAGAAGTTCGATTTGATGCACGACGTGATGCTCCGCGGGGCGTTTCTCGTCGCCAAACACACGATGCCACACATTCGCGCCACGGACGATGGCGTCGGTGCGATTGGAAACATGGCCTCGATTCACGGCCACACCGCCACGAAGGACAAGGTCGCGTACATCACCGCAAAATTCGGGCTCCGCGGGCTGACGCAGGCTATCGCGGCGGAAGGAGAAGGCACACTGCGCTCGTTTAGCATCTCGACGAGCTACGTGAAAACCCCGCTCGTGACCAACCAGATTCCCGACACTGCCGAGGAACGTGGCATAAGCGAAGCGGAAGTCGTCGAAGACGTCATGCTGGGGAAATCTCGCGTCAAGGAGATGATGGAGCCAGTCGACGTGGCTAATCTCTTCACCTTCGGATTCTCCAAACGGGCTCGACATCTCAACGGTGGGGACCTCACGTTCGACGGTGGCCACACCTTCACCTACTGAATGACAGTCGTCCACTCTCCACCCAGATGACCACCAACATCGCCATCGCGTGTCAGGGTGGGGGCAGTCACACCGCCTTTACCGGGGGCGTCCTGGAGACAGTCTTGCCGTATATCGACACCAGAGAGGACTGTCGCCTGGTGGGGTTGAGCGGCACCTCGGGTGGGGCCGTTTCGGCACTCGCTGGCTGGTACGGCTATCTCGTCGGTGGCGGCGAGCGTGCAGCCGAGACGCTTCGGGACCTGTGGGCCGACATCGCGACGAAGGACCCCTACGAGCGCCTGCTCAACGACTGGGCGGTCTGGGGAACGCAGCTCCAGAACGGCCCCTTGCCAACCCCGATGGTCAGTCCCTACGACCTCCCGTTCTCGGATATGGGCAAACGCGAGTTCGTCCGCATCCTCGAACGCCACGTCGACTTTGACGCGCTCGATGACCTCGCGACGCCCGAGTGTCCGCGACTGGTCGTCGGCACCGTCGATGTCAACGCCGGCGAGTTCGAGACGTTTACCGAGGCGAACGTCTCGGCGAAGGCAATCCTGGCTTCTGCTGCCGTTCCGACGCTGTTCGAAGCCGTCGAAATCGGCGGGCATTACCACTGGGACGGCCTGTTCTCGCAGAACCCACCGGTGTACGATTTGATGCATACCGACCCAGCGCGAAAGCCGGACGAACTCTGGATCGTCCAGATAAACCCACAGACGCGCGAGGACGAACCGACGCGCATCGAGGAGATTGCCGACCGGCGGAACGAACTCTCGGGGAATATCTCCCTGAATCAGGAACTGCGCTTCATCGAGACGGTCAACGAGTGGATCGACCGCGGCGACCTCGACGCAGACGCGTACAGCCACACCGAAATCCGTCGGCTCGTACTGGACGACAAACTGAGCTACGCCTCGAAACTCGACCGGAGCCCACAGTTCATCGAGCGCCTGCGAACGGACGGCATCACCGACGCCGAACAGTTCCTCGCGAATCTCGACCTCACCGACCACCAGCACGGGGGTCGGAACCACTCGGCTCACGAGTGACGGTGCTCGCCAACTACCGCGAGTTGCCTACACCAGCACGTCGACTTTGTACCCAGCCGCTTCGAGGGCGGTAACGAGTTCTTCGACGTGGTCGGGGCCGCGCGTCTCTACGTCGAGTTCCACTTCGGCGTCGTTCATCGCCACATCGCGGGACGTGCGGTCGTGCTGGATGACGTAGATGTTCGCACCGTGGTCGGCGATGATACCGACCAGTTCCTCGAGCGCACCGGGTCGGTCCTCCAGAATCGTCCGGAAGCGCAGATAGCGACCGGTTTCGACGAGGCCGCGGACGATGACCGTCGTCAGCGTGTTCATGTCGATGTTGCCGCCACACAGCGCCGGGACGATGGTCTCCCCGTCGTCGTAGTCGACCTTGTCGAACATGAGCGCAGCCAGCGGGACCGCGCCAGCACCCTCGACGAGGGTCTTGCCGCGCTCTAACAGCGTCGTCAGCGCGACAGCAATCTCGTCGTCGGAGACGGTCACCACCTCGTCGACGCGCTCCTGAATCACCTCGAACGTCTTCTCGCCGACGGTTCTGGTGGCGATGCCGTCCGCGATGGTGTCGACCGAATCGAGCTCGATACGCTCGCCCTTCTGGAGCGACTGGGCGACGCTCGATGCGCCCTCGGCTTGCACGCCGACGACGCGTACGTCCGGGTCTTTGCCTTTCAGTGCGGTCGCGATGCCGCTGATGAGTCCGCCGCCACCGATGGGGACGACGACCGTCTCGACGCTCGGGAGGTCCTCGATAATCTCCAGGCCGATGGTCCCCTGTCCTGCCATCACCATCTCGTCGTCGAACGCGTGCAGATAGTACCGGCCTTCCTCGGCTTCGAGCTGGTGGGCGTACTCGGCGGCGGCGGCGTAGTCGACGCCTTTCAGAACTACTTCTGCGCCGTAGCTGCGGGTCGCCTTGACCTTCGAGATGGGGGCGTTTTCGGGCATTACGACCTTCGAGTCGACGCCCATGCGCGTGGCTGCGAGTGCGACACCTTGCGCGTGGTTGCCGGCGCTCGCGGTGATGACACCGGCCTCGCGCTCGGCCTCGGAGAGCGTCGCGATGCGGTTGGTCGCACCGCGAATCTTGAACGCGCCGGTGCGCTGGAACGTCTCCAGTTTCAGGTGGACGTCCGCACCGGTCATCGCCGAAATCGTGTGTGAGTAATCCAGCGGCGTGTGCCGGGACGTTTCCGCGACCCGGTCCCGGGCGGCCAGTACGTCCGACAACTCCAGCATAGTGACTACTACCCCAGCACGACGCATAAACGTCCGGTAACCGACCGAAAGACGGCGCGTCCACCATCAAAACATAGAGCGTGTGACGTGCAGTCGCGACTGCACCCGAATCGATGGAGTCTGATTACTTAAACTCTCGGGACGAATATCGGACACAAAAACGCAATACGGCGGCAAGATATTGCGCCCGTCTGACGGATGACGTACGACCGTCTCACTATTTAAAACATCCCCTCAACGCTGCCGTGAGTGCAGCCATCTGCTCGGCCAGGTCTGCCCTCGACTGTTGTATCCCTCTCGTGGCGGTAGTCAGCGACTCCGTGGCGAGTTCCTCGCTGTAATTCGTTTCTGTCATGTTTTGACTGTCACACCTTCGCGGTTCAGTCGCTGGCGACGGGACTGGCACCTGTCGTGGGCGCGTCACCGACTTCGACGTTGCGTGACTCTATCGCGTGGTCACCCAGCGAGGTGACAGCTGCGTCGAGTTCGTCGCGGGCCCGGTCGTACTCGTCGACGGCGTCAGTCATCTGTGCGATTGATTGCCGTAACTCGCCCATCGCGTCGTCGAGACTGTCGAGACTCGCTCGCTGGCCGTCTGCCGTCCGCTGAAGGTCGTCCATCGCCTTCCTGTATGTCTCGACTTCGCGCTCGAACGCCGACTGAACCGTGGTGTCGTCCATATCAACACACAGACACCGTTCAGCCCTAACCGTACAACCAAACTCGTTAGGCTCTCATTTTGCCACAAAACCAGACAAAGTGCCTCACTCCGTTCGGCGTTTACTGCTCGGACAGCCACACAAGCAATCCTTTCTGGGCGTGCAGTCGGTTCTCCGCCTGGTCCGTGGCCCACTTTTTCCGCGTCGGGTGCCTCGCGGTGCTCGGCACCGCTCGTCGAAAAACGTGGGCGAAAAAGCCGCTCACTGCGTTCGCGGTGCTACTGCTCTGCCAGCCACACTAACAGCCCCTTCTGGGCGTGCAGTCGGTTCTCCGCCTGGTCCGGCAGCCACCTTTTTTTCCTCGGGTGGCTCACTTCGTTCGCAACCGCTCGTCGAAAAACGTGGGCGAAAAAGCCGCTCACTGCGTTCGCGGTGCTACTGCTCTGCCAGCCACACTAACAGCCCCTTCTGGGCGTGCAGTCGGTTCTCCGCCTGGTCCCAGACGATTGCGTTGTCACTTTCGAGGACGTCGTCGGTAATTTCCTCGTCGCGGTGGGCGGGCAGACAGTGCATCACGGCCCGGTCACCGACGCGGTCGGTGGTGAGCTGGAAGCCCTCGAAGTCTTTTAGCTTCTGCTCACGCTTGTCCTCCTGGCCCATGCTGACCCATACGTCCGTGTACACGACGTCGGCGTCGGCGATGGCCTCCTCGGGGTCGGTCGTCGTTTCGGGTGCGCTCCCGAGTTCCTCTGCCCGCGCCAGCACGTCGTCGTCGACTTCGTACCCTTCGGGTGTCGCGACGGTGAGGTCGAGGCCGACCATGGCCGCGCCGAGGACGAAGGACTGACAGACGTTGTTGCCGTCGCCGACCCACGCGACGGAGGTGTCGAAGCTAAAGTGTTCGCGAATGGTTAGCAGGTCCGCGAGCGTCTGGCAGGGGTGGGCATCGTCGGTGAGGCCGTTGACCACCGGTACCGTCGCGTACTCGGCCAGTTCGACGATGTCGCTGTGGTCGAACACCCGCGCCATGATGAAATCGACGTAGCGGGAGACGGCGCGAGCGGTGTCCTTGATCGGCTCGCCGTGACCGAGATGGATGTCATCCGGGCCGAGGAAGATAGCGTGACCGCCCAGTTGTGTCATCCCCGTCTCGAAGGAGACTCGCGTCCGCGTCGAGGGTTTCTCGAAAATCATGCCCAGCGTCTGGTCTGTCAGTGGCTGGGCGGCCGTCCCATCTTCCTGGGCAGCCTTGATGTCGGCCGCCCGGTCCAGGACGGCGTGCAGTTCGTCAGTCGTGAGGTCATCGACGTCAACGAGATCCATAGTTAGCAGAGCCGCTCCGTGGCGGTTTCAAGGACCGCCACTGCCTTATCGTATTCGTCCAGAACGAGATGTTCGTTGGGCGCGTGGTCCAGGTCCGAATCGCCGGGGCCGTAGGTGACCATCGGACAGTCCCAGTGCTGTGCAAAGACGTTCATGTCGCTGGTACCGGTCTTCCGGAGCAGTCGCGGATCGCCGCCTTCCTTGCGAATCGCCCCGCGGAACGCGCGTGCGACCTCGTTTCGCGGACTCTTCATCACCGGCTCGACGCGGTCGTCCCAGTTGACCCGGTCTGCCACGTCGAGATAGCCGTCTGTAATCTCGATGACCTCTTCGGTGGTCATCGACGGCGGCACGCGCAGTTGCACGTCCATCGTCGCCTCGACGGAGAGCCCGTCTACGGAGAGGCCACCGTCGATGTCGATTGGCTTCGGCGTCACGCGCTCGAAGACTGGCTGCCACTCGTCGTGGGCAAACTCTTCTTCGACGTTGGCCCACCACTGGATGGCGTCCTGAATCGCGTTGTTTTCCGGCCGAGAGGTGTGCCCGGACTCGCTGGTCGCGACGTAGGTGCCGGCGACGAGTCCACGGTACCCCAGCGTGATGCCGTCCCAGCCGGAGGGCTCGCCGTTGATGACTGCGTCGGGTTCCCCCTCGCGGTCGTCGACGACGAATCGACTCCCGCGCGAGTCGACCTCTTCGCCGACGACACCGAGGAAACTCGCCCCGGTCCGGACTGCGGCGACGGCCATCGACGCTAGCGGTCCCTTCGCGTCGACGCTGCCCCGTCCCCAGAGTACGTCGCGTTCACCGCCCTCGTTGACCGGGCCGTTCCCGCCCCAGTGAGCGTCGCTGTCTGGCAACCGCTCGACTCGAACCGGAATGTCGCCCGGAACGGTGTCGATGTGCGAGGTCAGCAGGACGCTGTCGTCGGCGGGCGCACGGAGGTTGCCCACCTCGTCTATCCACACCTCGCGGTCGTGTTTCTCGAAAAAGGTCTTCAACTGCTCGGCACAGGCCCGCTCGTTGCCGGTCACCGACGGAATGCCGACGAGTTTCTCGATGAGTTCGCGGGCTTCGCTGCGCTGGGTCGTCCCGCTCATGTGCCCACCTCTGGCGAGCGCGCGACGACGCTCGTGGATTCTGTTCGCTCGTGGTTCGGAGTCGCGTGGCGACTCACCTCACTCATTGATGACCTCCACCAGCGCGTCGACCACGCTGTCGGCGTGCTCCTCCGTAATCGTCAGCGGGGGGAGCAGACGCACCACAGTCCGACCGGCGGGCAGCGCCAGCAGCTGGTGGTTCAGCGCCAGCTCTTTCAGGATACGATTCGCGCCGCGCTTGACCTCGATGCCGACCATCAGACCCTCGCCGCGAACGTCGCGAGCGGCGTCGCCGAGCTCCGCTTCGAGTTGCCCGCGAAGGTACTGGCCGATATCGGCGGCGTGAGCAGGAATCTCCTCGTCAACGATGGTCGACACGGTGGCGTCGGCGGCCGCCGAGATGACGGGGCCACCGGAGAACGTCGAGGCGTGCGAGCCGTAGTTCTCGGCAATCCAGTCCCGACACAGCGTCGCGCCGACGGGCAGGCCGTTGCCCAGTCCCTTCGCGGCGGTAATCATGTCGGGGACGACGCCGGACCCTTCTGCGGCCCACAGCGTGCCTGTCCGACCCATGCCTGTCTGGACTTCGTCGAAAATCAGTGCTGCACCCGATTCCTCCGTTACCTCGCGGGTGCGCTTGAGGAACTCGTCGCTGGCGGGGTTGATGCCGCCCTCACCCTGGACGGGTTCGACGATGACCGCCGCTGTCTCGTCGTCGACGGCTTCGGCCATCGCGTCTGGGTCGTCGTAGGGAACGAACTCAACGTCGCCGATGAGCGGCTCGTACGGTTTCTTGTACTTGTCCTTCCAGGTGGTCGCCAGCGCGCCCATCGTGCGGCCGTGAAAGCCCTGCATCGTGGCGATAATCTTCGAGTTACCCGTCGCCGAGCGGGCGAACTTCAGGGCCGCCTCGTTGGCTTCCGTCCCGGAGTTACAGAGCCACACCTTTCCGATGGGGTCTGGTGCGGTTTCGGCCAGCCGTTCGTACAGCGCCGTCCGAGCGGCGTTTGGATAGGACGCCTGCACGTAGGTCAGCTTCGAGAGTTGCTCGCTGACGGCCGACTGCACTGCGTCGTGGTCGTGACCGAGCGGGACACAGGCGTAACTCGCGCCCATATCGAGGTACTCTGTGCCGCTGTCGTCGTAGAGGTAGGGTCCGTCGCCCTCCTCGATCTGGATCGGCTTCTCTGAAAAGACGAAGCCGCTCATTCCTCGTCACCTCCCTGTGGGAGTGCGCTCGGGTAGACGTGTGTGCCGTCACCCTCCAGTGCGGTGGCAATCGGCCGTTCCAGATTGGCGTCGGCGACGACGACTTCGGTCGCACCGCTCTCCAGTGCTTCTTTGATTGCCATGACTTTCCGACCCATGAACCCTTCTGCGGCGTCTTCCATCCGCGCCCAGTCGTCGGGCGTCTCGACTTCCCGAATCAGCGTCTCGCGGTCGTCGGGGTCTTCGAGGATGCCGGGGACGTCCGTCAACAGGACGAGC
>JAZKTK010000058.1:0-19067 GCA_036625595.1 Haloarculaceae archaeon
GCGACGTCCTCGGCGGCGACGACGGAGAGATGGACGACGGCGGGGACTTCGGAGAGAGCTTCGACGACGACTTCGACGACGACTTCGACGACAGCATGGACGATATGGGTGGTGACGACATGGACGACGACAGTGAGGACGGCGGTGGCGGAACCTCGTTTGCCGACCTCAAAGACGAGTACGAGTCCGGCGACGCAGACTGGGCCGACGAAGACGAGGACGCCGCTGAGGAATCGGACGAGGAGATGGCGATGGACGGAGAGATGGACGACGCGTTCGACGAAGAGTTCGATGAGAGTGAGGATGACTCGGCGGACGAGTTCGGCGATGACCTCGGCGACGACGAACTGTTTGACGAAGTCATCGACGAAGACGACGAGGAATCGGAGATGGCCGTCACCGAGGAGACGACCGAACCAGAACCAGAGCCAGTCACAGCAGAACCTGAGTCTGAGCCAGAACCGGAACCGGAACCGGAACCGACGACGACTGCAGACCCTGAACCGGCATCAGAGACCGACACTGACCAGTCGTCCGACGAGGGCAAGCCGTACCTGTCGACGCTCCCGGAAGGGTACGCGTCGGACCTCATCGTCGTCGAGTGGCTGGAGTTCCTCGTTGAGGAGGCGGGTGTCCGCGAGACGGCACAGGCAATCGATTACTACGAGAACATCGACTGGGTCGACGAAACGGTGGCCGACGACCTCCAGGAGTACTTGCGCGGCTTCGACGGCGGCGGCACCGGGACGCTGACCATCGACCACCACACGCAGAGTCTCAAGTACATCAGCCAACTCAACGGCGAATCAGCCGCCTTTGGCATGATGGGAGGTGGTGCCGATGGGCTTCAGCGTTAGTGGGGCCGCGGCAATCATTTTCGCCACCATGTTCGTCACCTTCGGTATGTGGTTTACCGCCTCTGCCAACAGTTTCGAATCGGTTTCCGACGCCGAGACTGACAAGAGCGATCGGGCACTTGAGGCGCAGAACACGGCGATTTCGATTGCAGACGCGACTTACAACAACACATCTGAGGAGTTGACGGTGACGGTGACCAACACCGGCGCTGCACAGCTGACGGTCGAGACGACTGACCTGCTCGTTGACGGGCAGTACCAGCGCGGCTGGGAGGACACAGCAACGGTCGAGGGAAGGGACACGCGCCTGTGGCTCGCGGGCGAGCAGCTTCGTATCACGGTGTCGATGTCGACCGAACCCGACCGGGTGAAAATTGTCACCGAGAACGGCGTCTCGGCGGCGACGACGGAGGTGACGCTGGCATGAGCGTCGGAGGAGGTGTCTGAGATGGGATTCGGAACCAGTGGGAGCGCGTTCATCGTCTTCGCGGCGCTGTTTCTCGCCGTGAGTTCCTTCTATACGGCGACGGCGAACTCGACAGAAGCGATTCGGGACGCACAGGACGCCCGAGATGAGCACCACCGGACAATCCTGGGTACCCAGGTCGACGTGACCAACGCGACGTACAACACCACGTCGACGACGTTCACGCTCCGCGTCACCAACACCGGCGAGTCGACGCTGTCGACCGACCGTGTCGACGCGGTCGTCGACGGGTCGTATCTCGATAGCAGCGACTTCGAGCGCGTGACTGTCGACGGCCGGGAATCCGGCGTCTGGCGACCGGGCGAGCAACTCGTCCTGAGAGACGACGACTCCGTGGCTGCGCCGTCTGCCACGCCCGAGCGCGTGAAGTTCGTCTCCGGGCCGGGCATCGCAGACACCCACGGCGTGACGGAGGTGAGCGCCTGATGGCGAGTGTTTCGATTTCCCACATGATACTGTTCATCGCGAGCATGCTCATCGCGGCGAGCGTCGCGGGCGTGTTCACCACCAGCGTCGACCGGCTCAGCGGGGCTATCGACGACCAGGGACTGCAGGTGAGCGACGATGTCCGGACCGACGTCGAGGTTATCAGCGACAACGGGACCGGCGCGTGCGTCTACAACTGCGACGGCAACGGCAACCTCACGCTGCTGGTGAAAAACACCGGCTCCAGGCAGCTGTCGGCCCAACCCGACCAGGTCGACGTGCTGATAGACGGGCAGTTCACGCCGGCCAGCGACAAGACCGTCACGGTGCTCGGAGAGAGCGACACCTGGGACCGCGGCGTGGTCGTTCGTATCAACGTCTCTGCGCCGGAGCTGTCTTCGGGTGACCACCGGGCAAAGGTCATCGTCAACGGCGACGAGGAGGTGTTCGAATTCCGCACATGAGTATTGCAAGTAACGACCTGTTCTCCATTGGACTGGACGAGCGGGACAGACTGAACAAGGAACTCGGTGGCGGCCTGCCGCCGGGGAGTATCGTCCTCGTGGAAGGAGACTACGGTGCTGGCAAATCGGCAATCAGCCAGCGGTTTACCTACGGCCTCTGCGAGGAGGGCAACACCGTCACGATGTTGTCGACCGAACTGACCGTCGGGAGTTTCTTAGAACAGATGAACTCCCTTGATTACGACATGGTCGACCACATGTTAGACGAGAACGTGCTCTTCTTGCACGCCGACATCGGGGACTCCAAGAGTGCCTTTTCCGACGACAGTGGCGAGGAAGAACGAATGGACCTGCTCAAGCGCCTGATGGAGGCGGAGGTGATGTGGGAGTCGGACATCGTCATTATCGACACGTTCGACGCCATCCTCCGGAACGACCCCAAATTCGAGGCGCTGGTCAGGGAAAACGAGGAGCGCCAGGCCGCACTGGAAATCATCTCGTTTTTCCGGGATGTCATCTCCCAGGGGAAGGTCGTCGTCCTCACCGTCGACCCGACGACCCTCGAAGAGGAAGCCATCGGCCCGTTCCGGTCGATTGCGGACGTGTTCCTCGAACTCGAGATGGTCGAGGTCGGGAACGACGTCCGCCGGCAGATCAGCGTGATGCGGTTTGCCGGGATGGGCGAACAGGTGGGTGACACCATCGGATACTCGGTGCGCTCTGGCACTGGTATCGTCATCGAGAGCCGCAGTGTCGCATAACATATACCCATGACTGAACACGGAAGCGCAAGACCGTCGGACGAACTCAGACAACACGCAGCCAGACGACCGCACCTCCGGGAACACCTCCAGAAGTTCAAACAGATTACCGGGGAGTTCCCGAAGTTCATCGAGGAGGCCGACGACGACTACGAGACCGACCGACCGAACGTCCTCTACCCAGTCGGCGGCCCCATTTACACCCACATCTACGGCGACATCGGTCAGGACATGAAGTACTACGCCATCGAGCCGGAGCTGGGTGAAGAAGAGCGCCCCGTGTTCGACAAGGTCCGAAACCGCCTGCTCGAACGCAGCGTCACCAAGGAAGCCCCCGAAAACGAAGCCCAGTACGACGACCGAATCGAGGAACTCCTCCAGGAGACCACCCGCGTCAAGAACCGCGAAACCAGTGACAGCGGCGTCCTGACGCGGCTCTCGAAGATTACCGACGTTGGCAAGGTCGAACTCAACCAGGAGACCTACGAGAACATCCGCTACCGGCTAAATCGTGACATCGTCGGCCTCGGACCGCTGGAACCGGTCATGCGGGACCCGGCAAACGAGGACATCCACGTCATCGGCCGGGACCAGTGTTTCGTCGACCACTCGGTGTACTCGATGCTCGAAACGACCGTCGAGTGGGAGTCAAAGGAGTCGTTCGACCAGTGGCTCAAGAACATGGGCGAACGTATCGGCGACCCCGTCTCGGACTCGGACCCAATCGTCGACTCCACGCTTCCGGACGGCTCGCGTCTGAACCTCATCTACTCCGACGACGTGTCCGTTCAGGGTCCCTCGCTGACCATCCGTCAGGGCGAGGACGTTCCCCTCTCTATCTTCCAGATTACCAAGTGGAACACGCTCAGTCCGGAACTGTCGGCGTACCTCTGGCTGTGTCTGGAGAACGAGCAGACGGTGTTCGTTGTCGGGGAGACGGCGTCGGGGAAGACGACGACGCTGAACTCGATTATGGCCTTTATTCCCCGCGACGCCAAGATATACACCGCAGAGGACACCGCCGAGGTCGTCCCGCCACACGACACCTGGCAGCAGTTGATGACTCGTGAAGGTGAAAACGAAGACACCTCCATCGACATGTTCGACCTGGTCGCTGCAGCACTGCGGTCTCGCCCCGACTACATCATCGTGGGTGAGGTTCGTGGTGAGGAGGGTCGGATGGCGTTCCAGGCGGCCCAGACCGGCCACCCGGTCATGCTGACCTTCCACGCCAGCGACATCGTCTCGATGATTCAGCGCTTTACTGGTGAACCCATCAACGTCCCCGAGACGTTCATGGACGTGGCTGACGTGGCACTGTTCCAGAACCGGGTCAAACAGGGCGACCAGGTGCTTCGCCGCGTCACCTCCGTCCAGGAAATCGAGGGGTACTCGAAAGAGATGGACGGTGTCGTCACCCGGCAGTCCTTTTACTGGGACCCCGTCGAAGACGAAATCGTCTTCCAGGGGATGAACAACTCCTACGTGCTCGAAGAGCAGATTGCGACCCTGCTCGGCTACGAGGACACCCGTGACATCTACGACGACCTGCAGTTCCGTTCGCGAATCATCGAGCGCGCGATTCAGGAGGGAATCCTCGGCTACTACGAGGTCAACGAACTGATTGCGGACTACCAGCGTGACGGTGTCGAGGGGCTCCCCTTCGACATCCACCGGCGAGACTGATGGCCACCGAAGAGGGCGGACTGAATCTGACTGTTTCCGAGACGCTCCAGTCGCTGCTGGAGTCCTATCGCCGGATGCAGATGCCGATTCAGCAGTACCTCAGCTTCATTCTCATTCCCTCTGGCGCGTTTTTCGTGGTGACCATCGTCGCGGCTATCCTGATTGACCTGCCGATGTCGATTCGCGCACCGATTCCGCTGCTGGGACTGCTGGCGTTTGGCGCGGCGCTGTTCTACCCGAAAATCCTGCTCTCCCAGCGCAAGCGGCAGCTCAACAATCGCTTTCACTTGCTGGTCACGCACATGACCGTGCTGGCGACGACGAATATCGACCGGATGGAGGTGTTCCGGAAGCTCGCGCGCGAAGAGGAGTACGGCGAACTCGCAAACGAGATGCACCGCGTCGTCCAGCTGGTCGACACCTGGAACCAGAGCCTCGACGACGCGCTCCGCCGTCGTGCCAAAGAGGTTCCAAGCGATGCGGTTTCGGATTTCTTTGACCGCCTCGCGTACACGCTCGGTGCCGGGCAGTCGCTCAAAGATTACCTCATCACCGAACAGGAACAGATCATCCAGGAGTACTCGACGGTCTACGAGTCCTCGCTGGACAGCCTCGAGGTGATGAAGGACCTCTATCTGTCGATGGTCCTGTCGATGACGTTCGCGCTGGTGTTTGCGGTCGTGCTGCCGATTTTGACCGGGACGGACCCGACGCTGACGGTCAGTGCCGTCATCGTGATGTACATTTTTGTTCAGTCGGGGTTTTTCCTCGCGATTCGGTCGATGGCTCCGTACGACCCGCTGTGGTACCACCCGCCAGAAAAGTCCTCACCGACCGATGAACGTGCTCAGAAGAGCTTTGCCGCCGGCGTCGGCCTCTCGCTTGTCTTGCTGTTCATCTCCTTTGGCGGCATGTTCGGATTCAGTCCGATCGCACTCGGTGATATCATCCCGCTCGTTTCGGAACCGCTACCGCTCCCGATGTACGCGGCGATTCCGATAACGCCGCTGTTGATTCCCGGGCTCGTCATGCGCCAAGAAGAGGAGAAAGTCAAGGCACGCGATGGGGAGTTCCCGAGTTTCATTCGGGCGCTCGGTGCCACGGAAGGAGTCAAACAGTCGACGACCTCGATGGTCCTCAAGACGCTCCGAAAGAAAGATTTCGGGGCGTTGACTGATAATATCAACAGCCTCTACAAGCGGCTGAATATGCGCATCGAGACCTCCGAGGCCTGGCGATACTTCACCGCCGAGTGTCGGTCCTACCTCATCCAGACGTTCTCCGAGATGTACCTCGTGGGCCGCGAGATGGGTGGGTCGCCGAAAGTACTGGGCGAACTCATCGCCGAGAACATGAACGAGGTGCTCCAGCTTCGCCAGCAGCGCAAGCAGGCGACGACCACGCTCGTCGGGTTGCTGTACGGGATTACGGCAGCGTCGACCTTCGCCTTCTTCATCGGGCTAGAGGTCGTCAACATCCTCGCGAGTATGAGCCTGGACCTCGAAACTAGCTCGAACTTCGACGTGGGGACGCTCATCAACACTGGTGTCTACGACATCCCGCTCATCGAGTTCCTGCTGATAATCATCATCATGTTTGGCGCGATGCTCTCATCGTTGATGATTCGGACCATCGACGGCGGGCACAAGATGAACACGTACCTGCATTTCGTCATGCTGACCTGGATTGGGTCGCTGACTGCACTCGCGACGAAGTGGCTCGTCAACGTCTTCCTCTCCATCTAGAACGCGGCGCTTTTCCCTGCCGCTCTCGTCTCCGTCGGTAATGACTGAGAGCGACCGTGCGGCGTTTCTGGCCGGTGACCGGCCCGAGGACGTGTTCATCTATCTCGACGAGGCCGCCGTCTCGAACCCCGAGGCGCTGGAGGCACACGGCGAACGCGTCGATGGTGGTCTCGTTCTTGTCCTCGCTGGCGACAAGGCCCGAAGTGTCTTCCAACAGGCCGCGGGTATCGACCCGATGGCGTTCGCCAAGGAAGCGATGGGCACCGAGGGAACCATCGACGCCGACTGTACCGGTGGCACCTGTCCGGCAGGCGACGGCGATGACCACGAAGCACGCTTTGTCTTTGCGTTTGCGGAAGAACAGAACGAGGAGGTAGGGGACCTCTACGCCGAAGGCGACGTCATCCACGGGTACGTCTCCTGTTCGTGTGGCACGGCCTACTCCGATAAGTGGGTCGTCGGCCAGCGCTAGTCCCGCGACTGAACGAGGTAGATGTCGTAGGGAACGCGGGTCGCGACGTTCGACCCGATAGAGCCGACGGGCGCGGCGATAGAGCCGACGTTTTCGCTGCCCAGAAAGACCACGTCGGCCTCGATGTCCATCGCGATGTCGCGCAAGCGTGTTGCGATGTTGCCGGCGCTGGCGTACGACCTGATGGTGTTACACCGAAACTCCGCATTCGGTGCGATTTCGGCGACCTGCGCTCGGAGAGTTTCCTGGACTGCGTCGACATCGAAGCGCTCGGTTTCGCCGAGCCAGCCGCGTTCGAGTGCGTAGTCGCGGTCTTTCGGAACGATTGTCGCAACGACGATATCGGCCCCAGTACCGGTCGCGAGAGTTACTGCTTGCTCTAGTGCTGCCACGGCCAGTTTGCTCCCGTCGTATGGGACGAAGAATTTCATCGGTACTCCCCCATACGGATATTCGACAGCGAAAACAAATCAACCCTCGTAACGTTCTCGCGTACTGAGACCGGCTCAGCGCCGACCGGTCACCCTCGACTGGGTGTGTGATGGAAACACGGTTTCGACACGCTCGCGGTCGTACTCGTCTGCGAGGAGCGCTCGGAGTTCCGTCTCGTAGTCGCCTTTCGCTATCGTCTCGCTCGGGCCCGTCTCGATGTCGAGGTGTGCCCCGGCGAGCGTGTCGATAGCGCTTCGGCCAACCCCGGCGAGCGGTGCGAGGTGGGCGACACCGTGTCGGTCCTCGATACTCTGTGCCAGCGGGCGCTCGACGGTCGGCACCCGGTCGTCCCGGCGCGTCCCGTCGGCGAGCGCGTCAACGTCGCTTGCGGCGGCGCGTTCGAGTGCGTGCTCGTGGACCTGCTGGATGCCGTTGCGGGGATATCCATCCATCACCATCTGCTCGACGGCGTCGGTTGCGACGGACTCCGATAAGTCGAGTCGCTTTGACGGGAACCCGACGGCATCGGCGGCCGCGCGTGCGTGTTCGTAGTCGTCGGTCACCCCGAAGGTCCCGCACAGAAGGGTTACGTCCGCGACCGGTTCGAGCAGGAGTGCGGCGAGCGTCGAATCTTTGCCGCCGCTGTACAGCAACCCGACCTCCACGCTTACCGCCGACGGATGTCGAAGCTTTTCGAGTCCGGCGTGAGTTCCTGCAGCAGTTCCTTCATCTTCTCCTCGTCGATTTTGCCCTGGATGCGGCCGCTCTGGGCGAGTGCGACGATCTGCTGTTCGATTTTCTCACCGTGCTCGGGTTTGGACATCTTGACAGTGTTGAGCCGTTTGCGCGCCCCGTCTGTGAGGCTCTTGCGGAGGACCGCCTTCTTCTGGGCCTCGGCCTGCTGGCGCTGGGCTTCCATTGCCTCTCCGTCCTGCCCTTCTGCCTGCTCTTTGAGCTGCTCTCGTTTCTTCTTGCGAAGCTCTTCGAGTTCTTCCTCGCTGGGTTCGCCACTCATACCTACGCATTGTCCACTCGCGTGCAAAACGATTACGGAGAAGGGGGTGGTGGTCTCATCCTCCGGGCTCACAGTTGAATCCGGGCAAAGGAATCATTACTTGTCCGTGAGAGGGGCTGCTATGGGCAACGACGAGCGGTCGAATCCTCCGACGGACGCTGTCTCCGAGGAGTCGGTCCCGCTGGACGTAATCCCGCTTCACTCGACGAACCTGCTTACTGTGGTCGATGCAGACGGAATCATTCAGTACGAAAGTCCCTCTGTCGAGCGCCTCTACGGGTTCGACCAGGACGCTCTGGTGGGCGAGCAGGTCGCCGAGTACTTCCACCCTGACGACCGGAGTGCGGCTGTCGATGCGTTCCAGACCGTGGTTTCGAGTACCGACGACACGGTCGAGGCCGTCGAGTACAGACACAAACAGGCGGATGGAACCTTTCGGTGGGTCGAATCCACTGCCTCGGCGAACCCGACGCCAGAGGGGTACTACGTCGTCAACACGCGCGACATCTCGGACCGGAAAGAGCGCGAGCGGGAACTGGAACGCACGAACGAGCGTCTCGACGAGTTCGCCAGCGTCGTCAGCCACGACCTCCGAAACCCGCTAAACGTCGCCATGCTCCGACTCGACCTGGCGATGGACGAGTGTGATAGCGACCATCTCACCGATATCGCAGAGGCCCACGAGCGGATGCAGACACTCATCGACAACCTCCTGACCGTCGCCAGGGATGGCGACCCGGTCACCGAGATTGACGTGATCGACCTCGCATCTCTCAGCGAGACCTGCTGGCAGACAGTTGCGACGGGGACTGCCTCACTCGTGACTGAAACCGACTGCTCGCTCAAGGCCGACTGCGCCCGATTGAGGCAACTCCTGGAAAATCTCATGCGGAACGCTGTCGAACACGGTGGGGAGGACGTGACGGTTACAGTCGGTACCCTTGACGGTGAAGATGGGTTCTACGTCGCCGACGACGGCCCCGGTGTCGACGAAGCGAGCCGCGAACAGGTGTTCGAAAGCGGTTACTCGACCCAAAGTGGTGGCACTGGATTCGGGTTAGCTATCGCGAGTGACATCGCAGCAGCACACGGCTGGAAGATTTCGCTGACGGAAAGCAGTGCTAGCGGGGTACGGGTCGAACTCGCCGGCGTCGAATTCAACTGACTCGTCTCCTGCGCGGTGTCTCTGATACTCGTCGAAAAAACGTGGGTTTACGCGTACCGCTCGAGCGCCGGGTCGTCGAGTGATTCGAGGACTTCGCCGGCGGTGTCGTCGAGGAGGCTGCGACCCTCGGCGGAGATGACGCGGCCCTCGCCGTCTGCGGTCTCGACGTAGCCGGCTTCTTCGAGTTGCTGGAGCGCGGTTCGGATGATGTTGCCGGAGCCTTCGGACTGCTGGCGCGGGCGAACGCGGTAGCGATTCGTACCCTGTTTCGCGTTGCCGTACTCGGTCTGGAGGCTGCCGACACCGACGGGTTCGTTGGTCGCGACCTTCCGGAGGAGGCTGGCTGCACGGCGAATCCAGAAGTCGTCCTGTTCGGGTGGGAGCTCGCGGTCCACGCCGGTCTTGGTGAATTCGAGCCAGTCGGGTTCGTCGATAGCTGCTTCTTCGGTGAGCTTCTCGGCGACCGCCTCGATGAGGTCCTCAGCGGGCGCGTCGTAGAGTGTCGTCATTGGAGTCTCTTTCCCTTTGCCGTCATTTAAGCGCGTCGTCTTCCACCCGTGGCTGTCACCGGTGCTGTGCCCCGATAACTGCTGCCACACTACCGCCGACGAGCGTGGGGAGCCAGTACGTCGCGCCACGGTGGACCAGCACGGCAGCAGTGGCGACAGACGCGGAGATGCCAGCGGTCGGGATGAGCAGCGCGATAAAGACTGTCTCGATACCACCGAGACCGCCGGGGAGCGGGGTCACGCCGGCAATCGACCCAATCGGGACGACGAACAGTGTCGCGGCGAAAGGGACGGCGTATCCCAGCGCGTACAGTGAGAGCCAGAGTGACGTAGCGAGAGCGACCCAGCCCACCGCAGAGAAAGTCATGGCAGTGACGAGCGTTCGTCGGTTGCGACCGACGCGACCGACGGCCTCGAAGAACCCACCGATGCGACGCTCGACAGCGGCTCGCTTGGGTGGTGCTCGACCGGGAACGACGCGCCCGAAGAGACCGAGAATCGGGGTGACGATCCGGAGCAGCGTCGACTCTACACGGTGCTGGTTTCGCCAGCCGACCGTGACCGTGACGACGATGATGGCGACGAGGACGACCGCACCGGCGGCTGCGACGAACACGTCCTGGGTCAACTGGGCCGCGCCGGCGACGACGTAGACGAACCCGACGACAGCGCAGGAAATCGACGGGACAAAATGAAGCGTGTCGACGCTGGCAATCGCAGCCAGACTGGACTCGTACTCGCTGTCGGCGACCGAGGAGATGAGCATCGCACTCACCGGCTCGCCGCCGGCCTGTCCGAACGGCGTGACGTTGTTCGAGAACACCGCTGCGGCGAAGACGAGGATGGCTTTCGGGGCTGAGATGGGCGTGCCGATAGCTTTCAGGACCGTCCAGAGTGCGAGCCCCCACGCCGAGAGCCAGATGGCCGCGACCAGAAGGACGAGTAGAAGGACCAGTCCGTCGGCCTGTTGGAGGGCGCCCAGAACGTCGTCGATACCGATGACCCAGACCACAGCAGCGAGGACGACCAGCGCGGCCAGAAAGCCGACGAGCGTCGAAAGACGGTCGCCGTTCATGACCACACCGTTGACCGAGAGTGGCTTGAAGCCACCGGTCGGGTGGATGACCGACGTTTTTACGACGCCGTCCGAATCGGGAGTATGGACGAACGGGCTGCGCTGGACCGACTCGCTGACCGACTCTCACACGCGGGCGACGATGCTGCCGTCGTCGACGGACTACTCCTGACGACGGACATGCTCCACGACCGGACTGACTTTCCCGAGGGGACGACCCGATATACCGCGGGTTGGCGGGCTATCGGTGCGTCGCTCTCTGATGTGGCCGCGATGGGCGGTGAGCCAGTCGCGGCGGTCGCCGTCTACGGTGCCCCAACGTTCGAGTACGACGAAATCGCGGCCTTCGTCGACGGTGCGTGTGACGTGTGTGACGCCGTCGACAGCCAGTACGTCGGCGGTGACCTCGACGGCCACGATGAGTTCACCGTCTCCTCGACAGTCGTCGGTCGGGCCGAGGAGCCGGTGTTGCGGTCCGGTGCCACGCCCGGCGACGCGGTCTGTGTGACCGGGACGCTCGGTCGGAGCGGTGCCGCACTACGGCTGTTTGCGGAGGACAATATCGAGCGGGCCAACGAGCTGTTTCGGTTCGAACCGCGAGTCAGGGCTGGGCGGACACTCGCCGGCGAGGCGACGGCGATGATGGACTCCAGTGACGGCCTCGCACGGTCGCTCCACCAGCTCGCAGAAGCCAGCGACTGTGGATTCGCTGTCGAGTCGCCGCTGCCAATCGACGAGGCAGTCGACGAGGTGGCGAGCGACGCCGCTGAGCGGCGAGAACTGGGCGTATTCTTCGGCGAGGATTTCGAACTGGTCTGTACAGTGCCCGAACCGCGACTCGACGCGGTGCGTTCGTCACTGTCCGTGCCCTTGACCCGCATCGGAACAGTCACAGAGTCAGATGTGACACTCGATGGAAGTCCACTGCCTGACCGCGGGTACACACATGGGAAGTAAGGATGTGTCTGGCTTCCTCAGGGACCGATTACTTCGACTGGAACCGGCGTGAAACAGAGCGCGCCGAGGACCAGCGTCAGCACCCCGACAGCGATTCGGCTTCGGTCGAGGGAGTCGTCGACGACGGGAGTCGCCGGTCCGGCGTAGGCGAGGCCGGCGGTGAACAGTCCCCACATCGCCCAGATGCCGACCGAATCGAGCCCGCCGCGGACGAAGTACAGATAGCCAGCCAGCGCAAAGAGCGCGCCGGGAACGGCGGCAGCCAGCGTTTCCTGTCGGTGCCCGGCGATTGCCCGGACGATGTGGCCCCCGTCGAGCTGGCCGACCGGGAGGAGGTTCAACACGGTGACGAGCATGCCGACCCAGCCGGCGAAGACGACGGGGTGGACCAGTCCAGCCTCGAGTTTTGCTGCGGTCCCGCTCGCTTCGGCTAACAGCCACAGCAGCGGCGGATTATGAAAGACAACGCGTGCTCCCTGGCCGCTGCTGGCGGCCGCCTCCTGGACCGGGAGCGGGTCGAGCTGGAGACCGATGAGCGTCACGACGGCCGTCGCGACGAGGCCCGCCAGCGGCCCGGCTGCACCGATGTCGAAGAGCGCTTTCCGGTCGGGCATGCGCTCGCGCATGCGAATGACTGCACCCATCGACCCGACGAAGAGCGGCAGTGGGATGAAGTAGGGAAGAGAGGCGTCCACGTCGTGATAGCGACTCATCGCGTAGTGACCGAACTCGTGGACGCCGAGGACGCCCATGATAGCCGCCGAGAACGGCCAGGCTTCCAGCGCACTGAGTGGCTGCTCGAACACCGGGAGCTGGTACCAGTAGAACGCACCCGCAAACAGCGTCGAAGCGACGGTAAGCACGAACAAAAGGACGTTCCGCCACGGAATCCCGTCACTAGTTGACCTTGGTTCGGCGACGAGCGCATACGCGTCTGGCGGAACCGTGCCATCGTACTCTCGCTGGAGACGAATCTCGTAGCCCTGCTCGCGAAACAGCGGCCAGAGCTCGCGTTCGAGCGTCCCCAGGTCGACGGCGGGATGACCGACGTACACCACCGTCTCGCCGTCGGTCACGACGTCGGAAACGGTGAAAACGCGAGCGAGGTCACCTGCAGTCGGTCGGGCGGCCGACTCATCGTGCTCGCCCATCGAAGGGACGTACGCCTCGCGTGCGCATAAAAAACTCGGCTGGCACGCGAGCAGGGGGATACTGGACGGCCAGTGGCAGTCTATCGCGTGAGTGGTCAGGCCGATTCGACGCGCCAGGTGGTCGCGCTCGTGTACGACCACTTTTCGATTTCGAGTTCCGCGGCGGAGTCTTTCAGCTTGACCATCAGTGCGCCGATCTCTTTCGGTGACAGTCCGACCTCGTCGGCGATAAACTTGCTTTTGAAGTACATCTCGCCGTCCGATGCCTTCCGTGCCAGGAAGCTCTTGAGGCGCTCTTCTTTCGAACGGTCGTCGGTAGAGGGCTGTTGTGTGGCGCTCATGTCTGCCTCACTTCATCGTACTGCCCATACCCGCATATAAAGGCGGGAACCTTTGGATTCATTCGACAGGATTCAGCCGATTCCACGATTAAAAGATATTTTATAACTGTACGAATGGCGCTTAGATGTTTTATCGACTGCTCTGAAGTTGTATCTCCCATCTCAAATTAGAGTTAATTACGGATATTATATGAGGTATAATACCACGCTCCGGTCGCAAAATAAGGAGATTATTGCCTATTACGTCTGACGCAAATCGGACCGCTGATAGGTTTCGTGGCTGGTCTGGTGACGGCTTGGCAACCCTTAAGACGGCATCGCGGTTACGCCGAGCCAATGAAAGTCGTCGTCTCTATCGGTGGGAGCGTGCTCGTCCCGGAGGTCGAGAGCGACCGGGTCGCAGCCTACGCATCTGTGCTGGAGGACATCGTCGCCGACGGACACGAACTCGCAGTCGTCGTCGGTGGCGGGCCGGCGGCACGCGAGTACATCGCTGCCGGCCGCGACCTCGGCGCGAACGAAATCGAACTCGACCAGCTCGGCATCGCAGTCACGCGACTGAATGCCAGGCTACTCATCGCCGCGCTGGACGACCAGGCGGCACCGACACCGCCCGAAGACCACGAAACCGCTCGCGAGGCACTCAGACGGGGTGACCTCCCGATTATGGGCGGAACCGAAGCCGGCCACACCACCGACGCCGTCGGCACTGCGCTGGCCGAGTACACCGACGCAGATCTGCTCGTCTACGCGACCAGTGTCCCCGGCGTCTACAACGCCGACCCCAACGAGGACCCCGCCGCGACCAAGTACGACGAGATGACCGCCGGAGAACTCGTGTCGCTGGTCGGCGACCTCGATGTCGACGCAGGCAGCAACGCACCGGTCGACCTGCTGGCAGCGAAACTCCTCCAGCGAGCGGACCTGAATGCCGCGGTCGTCGACGGAACCGACCCCGAAGCCGTCCGGCGGGCTATCGACGGCGACCACGACGGCACGACCATCATTTCCGAATCATGACTGACGACGCTACCGACACGACGTTCGACGAGGACCCTTACGCGGTGGTCGACGGGACCAATCGTGCCTTCTGGGCCGACTCAGTCGCCGACGCAGTTGAGGTGCGCGACCCCGAGGAACCAATCGTCGTCAAGGGCGGCGTCTCCCCGTCTGGCGTCCCCCACATCGGTCACTTCAACGAGATTCTCCGGGGCTACTTCGTCGCCGAAGCGCTCCGTGACCGCGGCCACGAGGTCCGGCAGGTGTTCACCGCCGACGACAAGGACGCACTCCGGAAGATTCCCCGGACGCTCGCCGACCTTGACGGGAACGTCGTCGGCCTCGGCGAGGTCGATGCGGGCGCACTCGGCCGGAATCTCGGAAAACCCTACACGTCGATTCCGGACCCATTCGGCTGTTGTGACTCCTACGGCGCACACTTTACGAATCTACTCGAGCGTCACGCCGAGCGCGTCGGCGTCCCCATCGATTTCGTCTCGAACACCGAACTCTACGAATCCGGAGAGTTTGACCCGGTCGTTCGCCACGTCCTCGAACACGCAGACGACGCTCGCGAGGTACTCTCGGAGTACCAGAACAAGGTCGACGACGAGTACGTCCCGTTCGTCCCACAGTGTTCTGCGTGTGGGATTCTCACCGAGGGCGTCACCGATGTCGACCTCGACGCCGGCACCGTCTCGTACGTCTGCACCGACCGGGAGGCTGGCGACGACACCATCGAGGGGTGTGGTCACGAGGGGACTGCGTCGTTCCACGAGGGGAAACTCCCCTGGCGCTTCGAGTGGCCCGGCCAGTGGCAGATTCTCGGCGTCGACTTCGAACCCTTCGGGAAGGACCACGCCGAGGGCTCCTGGCCCAGCGGCGTCGACATCGCACGCAACGTGCTCGATATCACCCCACCCGTGCCGATGGTCTACGAGTGGTTCACGCTCGACGGCGATGCGCTCTCCTCTTCGTCCGGGAACATCGTCACCGTCGACGAAGTGCTGGAGTTGCTCGAGCCGGAGGTTTTCCGCTACTTCTTCGCGAAGGAACCGCTGAAACAGCGCGATTTCAGCATCGAGAGCCTCGACCAGCTCGTCGACGAGTTCGACCGCTTCGAGGCCACCTACTTCGACGAAGTCGACGCCGACGCCGAGGAACGCGAGCGAGCCGAGCGCGCCTACCCGATGGTCGTCGACGAGCCCCGCGAAGAGCGCATCCGTATCCCCTACACGTTCGCTGCCGTGCTGGGGATGACCGACGACACCGACCTGCGCGAGGAAATCGCTCGCAGAGAGGGGCACATCCCCGACGGCGCATCCGAGTGGGCCGTCGAGGGTGCGCTCGCTCGGGTCGAGCGCGCCCGCGAGTGGGCACGCCGGACCGGCAACGAGTTCGACTACGAACTCAAGCGCAGTGAACTGCCGACGACGGCGTTCGACGCCGACACCGCCGCCGCGCTCGACGACCTCGCGGATTTCGTCGAAGCCGGCCACGACGGCGAGGAAATCCAGGGCGAAATCTACGAGACGGCAAAGCGCCACGACCTCGAGATTGGTGACTTTTTCTCGGCTGGCTACCAGTTGTTCTTCGACGACGAGGAGGGGCCGAAACTCGGTCCGTTCCTCGCCAAACTCGACCGCGAGTTCGTCGTCGCTCGGTTGCGCCGCGAGCGGTGACCACAGGCGCTGTCCGGAACCAAACGCTCTTTGGCGACTGTCCCCTCCTCCGGTGTAATGGCAAACACCTGGCTGTGGGTGCTCGCCGGCATCGCTATCTACACGCTCGTCGTGATGTCGCTGCGAGCACGTGGTGTCCTCCCCGACTCCGTGCGCGTCTCCGGGCCGCTCGTGACGCTGCACACGACGTACGGACGCAAGCTCCTGGATAAACTCTCCCGCCCGCGACGCTTCTGGCGTGCGTGGTCGAACATCGGCGTCGGCATGTCGCTGGTCGTGATGGTCGGCTTCGGTGCGGTCATCTTCGCCTCGGCCATCTTCATCGGCCTCCGACCCGAACAGGCCGCTCAGTCGCCGATTAGAAACCCGCAGAACGCGCTTGTCATCCCCGGTGTCAACGAGTTTCTCCCGCTGTCGGCCGCCCCCGAAATCGTCACCGGTCTCCTGCTCGGTCTCGTCGTCCACGAGGGTGGGCACGGCCTGCTCTGCCGGGTCGAAGACATCGATATCGACTCGCTGGGCCTGGTCTTCTTTGCGTTCATCCCAATCGGTGCCTTCGTCGAACCCGACGAGGAGAGCCGCGCGAAGGCGAACCGCGGCGCACAGACCAGAATGTTCGCTGCCGGTGTCACCAACAACTTCGCGCTGACGGCAATCGTCTTCGTTCTCCTTTTTGGTCCCGTCGCTGGGTCCATTGCCGTCGCACCCGGCGCTGCCGTCGGTGACACGTTCCCCGGCTCTGCTGCCGCCGAGGCGGGTATCGGCCACGGTGACCGTATCACCGCACTCAACGGCACCGCTATCGACAACCAGACCCAACTGGACCGCGAACTCGCTCGTCTCGGTGGGACCGTCGCTGTCACCGTCAACGGCGAGGAAACCGTGACTGTCGAGCGCTATCCCGTTATCACCAGAGTCGTCGAGGGACAGTACTCGAACATTACATTCGACGGCGACACGCTGCCGCGCATCGAGTCGGTCAACGGCACCGCCGTTTCGAGTGAGGGGGCGTTCCGCGAGGCCGTCACCGCCCGTGACGTCGTCTCTCTGACGACCGACCGCGGCGACCAGACGCTGCCAATCGGCGCGTTCGTCGCACAGGTCCAGCCCGGGAACGCACTCGCTGCTGAAGGCGCACCCCAGAATACGTCACTCATCATCACCGACATCGGCGGCCAGCGCGTCGTCAACGCGTCCGCACTCGGTGACGTCCTCGACGGGTACGAACCGGGCGACGAGGTGGCTGTCACGGCCTACGTCGACGGGGAACGCGAGACCTACACCGTCACGCTGGGCGAACAGAACGGCGAGGCCCACCTCGGCGTCGAACTTCGAGCGGGGTACTCGGGAATGGTCGTCGACGACTTCGGTATCGACACCTACCCCGCAGCGACGTTCCTGTCGTTCCTCAGCGGTGGACCCGGTGGACTCGAGGGGCTCTTCGTGAGTATCTCGGGTATCCTGTTTATGCCGTTCCTGGCTGCCTTTTCGCCGGAAATCAGCTACAACTTCGCGGGCTTCACTGGCGAAATCGTTAACTTCTACACCGTCGGCGGACCGCTTGGATTCCTCGGCGGGGGACTCGTCTTCCTGCTCGCGAACGTCCTGTTCTGGACTGGGTGGATTAACTTCAACCTCGCCGTGTTCAACTGTATCCCGGCATTCCCGTTGGACGGTGGGCACATCCTCCGGACCAGTACCGAGGCTATCGTCTCGCGGCTCCCCGTCTCTAACCGCCAGTCGCTGGCCTCGACGATTACGATGGGAATCACGGTGACGATGCTCATTGCCCTGCTGGCGACGATTCTCGGGCCGGCGCTGCTCTCCTGAGCCGTCCTATCGTGATTATTTTATGAACTGAATAACTAGACTGTTCCAATGGTCAAAGACGGCGACGATGCGAGGGCAGTAACGCCGGTAATTGGAAATATTCTGCTGGTCGCCGTGGTCGTGGTGCTCGCTGTTGCACTCGTTCTTCTCTCTCTGACGTTTCTCGAAGAAACGGGGACACCGACGGCCGAAGCGTCGTTCGACTACGAGCAGACCCCGGCCGGCCTGCGGATGACTCCCGAGGCGCTCGGGACCGACGTAGCCGTCAAACTGAACGGCAAACAGGTCACGACGTTCAGCGCCGATAGCGCCGGGGAGTCTGTGCTGTTGCCGACTGCGCCCGGCGACAGCATCACAGTCGTCTCCCAGGACGGTGACCGCTCAGTGCTCGTGAACAAGCAGGTCGAAGACCGTTCGGAGGTCGGGAATTTCATCGCCTACTATACGTTCGACAGCGACAGCGGGGATATACTCAAAGACCGGTCGGGCAACGGTAACGACGGCGATATTCAGGGCAATCCGGTCTGGCGAGGCAGTTCACTCGACTTCGACGGAGACGACGATTACGTAACCGTGGACAGTCTCGATGCCGAGACGTCCGTTTCTGAATTCACTGTCGCAGTCGCGTACCGCCCTGATTCGGCCGACCACCAGGAACTAATCGAACATATCGATACGGAGGACGGGACGAACCTGGTTCTCGAACTGAAAGGTGGTTCCGATGACACCTACGATATTGCCTATACGGTTGACGACAACGGTGGGCAGCAGAACGGTGAAATATTTGCCAAGGGGTACGACCGTGGTGAGCGACACGTCGTCGTTGGGACGTACGACAGTGACTCGTACGAACTGTACGTCGACGGCGACGAAGCGGCGAACGCCAGCAACCCACCCCGTGAAATCAGTCTCGGAGACCTCACGGTCGCGTCTGATGCCGAGACGAGTCTAGACCAGCACTTCGACGGCGACATCTACGAAATCAGGCTCTACTACGAAGCGTTCGACCAGCA
>JAZKTK010000004.1:0-58592 GCA_036625595.1 Haloarculaceae archaeon
ACTGGACTGAGGCCGGCCGTCCCGAGCCGACTGCAGCCGAGCAAGAGGCAGCCGACGAAGCAGAAGCAGAGGCAGAGGCTGAAGCCGAGGCCGAAACAGCCACTGCCGACGAAGACGAGCCTGAACCAGAAGAACCGGAAACGGTTGAGGAGAGTGAAGACGAGGACGGTCAGGCTGACGAGGAAGAGGAGACGGAGGCCGAAGCATGAGCGAGGACCTCGAACGGACCTTCGTGATGGTCAAGCCCGACGGCGTCCAGCGCGGACTCGTGGGCAACATCATCTCCCGGTTCGAGGACCGCGGGCTGAAGCTCGTCGGCGCGAAGTTCATGCAGATCGACCAGGATCTCGCCGAGGACCACTACGGTGAACACGAAGACAAACCGTTCTTCGACGATCTCGTCGAGTTCATCACCGCCGGCCCGGTCATGGCGATGGTGCTCGAAGGACAGGATGCGGTCAGTCAGGTTCGCACCATGATGGGCGAAACTGACCCCGCCGAGTCCGCGCCCGGAACCATCCGCGGCGACTTCGGACTCGACCTCGGCCGGAACGTCATCCACGGGTCGGACGACGAGGACCCCGGCGCGAACGAACGGGAGATCGACCTGTTCTTCGACGACGACGAACTCGTCGAGTGGGAACGCATCGACGAGACCTGGCTCTACGAATAGAGTCACTCTCGGTGTCTTCCTGGCAGTGCAGAATACTGGGATTTATTTTCGATACCACGGTAGGAGCCGACGATGAAGCCGCTCCTGTCGCGTCTCGCCGCAACGGTCAATCTCTCCTCCCAGTTCACACCACTGCGTGTCGATACTGACGACTCACTCCACCTCGGCGATCGCAAGATGGAGTGGAAAAGCGAGCAGTTCGAGGATGGAGATGGTATCAGTCGCCGCGCGCTCCTGAAGTACGGTGGCGGCGCTGCTGGCGGTGCTGGATTACTGGGTAGTGGCTGGCTGTTCTACGACCGCCTCCTGCGCAGGCGCACGCCTGAAGAAACTGTCACCCAGTACTACGTCGCACTGGACAATGGTAACGCGGAGAAGGCAAATGGATTTATTCACGAAGACTCTCCCGTCAGTGGCAACTCAGAAACGTTCATTTCGATAGCTGAACAGGCCGATTTAAGTGTGCAAGCGGTGGAGGTTGTCGACCAGTCTGAAGACAAGGCCACTGTCCGTGTGACGGTCCACATCGAGTACGGTACCAGCGAAGAAGATACGCAAACTGTCACCCGTACCCTGCGGAAGTCGGACGGGGCGTGGAAACTCTGGCTCGAATCGGACGGCGGGAACTAAACGACGGTCCGGCATCGTCCCCCTCAGGAAAACAATTATCCCGTTGGGAATTTTCTGCTGAGCTATGCCACCACGCCCCACGCGCCGGGCAGTGCTGGCGGCACTGGCTGGCGCAGGGCCAGTCGCCGCTGCCGTCTCTCCTGTCGGGCAATTTCTCGACGTCGCGGCACCGCTGAGCGGTTCGCTCTGGCAGTCGGTCGGGAACACGCCAGAGACGGTCCAGAGCCAGTACGGGGAAGCGACGATAACGTACGACGACTATCACGTCCCACACGTCGAGGCCGACAGCGAAACTGCGGCCTCCTTCGCAGTTGGGTACGCACAGGCGGCCGACCGACTGGGTGAGATGGACCTTGTCCGGCGGCGTGCGGGCGGGACACTCGCGGCTGCCGTCGGAGAACAGGGTCTCGAAAACGACCGCTTTGCAGCGAAGATGGACTTCCGTGGAGCCGCGGAAGCGTCGGTCGACGCGATTTCGGGCACCGAGACGGAGACCGTCGTCCAGGCGTACGCCGACGGTGTCAACGCCTACATCGACAGCGGTCCGGCTGGCATGGAATTCGGCATCCTCGGGTACGAGCCCGACGACTGGACGATACTCGACACCGCACTCGTCGGCGTCCAGTTGAGCTGGTTTCTCACCGGCAGTTTCGCTGCCCTCCGGCGCTCCGTCAGAGCAGACGCATTCGACGCTGGGACGCTGCAGACGCTGTACCCCGACCAGTTAGACCACGGCGTCCCCATCGTTCGGCCGGGCGAGACCGGCGGCGAACTGCGCGGGGTGTCGACGGTCTCGTTTGCTGACTCGGAGAGTGGTGCCGAGACTGCCGGCGGGTCCGTCCGAACGCCGCGCGTCGACCCCGAACTCGTCGACTGGCTCGCGAACTTCGAGGAACCACGTATCGTCGGGTCGAACTCCTGGGTCGTCTCCGGGGATGTGACCGAAAGCGGCGAGCCAATTGTCTGTAACGACCCGCACCTCGCACTGCAGGCCCCGCCAATCTGGTATCAACAACACGTGTCGACGGGTGAGCAGACGGTCCGCGGTGGGGCGCTCGTCGGGACTCCCTTCGTCGTCATCGGCGAGAACGACCACGGTGCGTGGGGGCTGACCAACGTCGGCGCGGATGTTATCGACTTCTACGACTACGAAACTCGGGAAGCGCCCAGCGGCGACGGTCAGCAGTATCGCTACCGCGGCGAGTGGCGCGACTTCGAGCGAGAGACGCGGACCATCGAAGTAGCCGGCGGTGGCGACGAAGAAGTAACGGTTCGAAAGACTGTCCACGGCGTGTACCTCGACCGGGAGGTGAACGGCGAGTCCCGAGCCATCGGTGTGGCCTGGACCGGGATGAGTGGGACGCGTGAAATCGAGGCGATTCACGAGTGGGGTAAATCGACCGGAATGGAAGCGTTCCGTGCAGCGACTGAGAAGATGGACGTGCCGACGCAGAACCTCGTCTATGCCGACCGAGACGGCAACACGCTCTACCAGATGAGCGGCAAGATTCCGATTCGTCGCGTCGACGGTGAGGTGGTACGAGGCGGACGCGTCTTCGACGGCTCCGCTGGTGAAGCCGAGTGGGACGGGTTTACGCCGTTTGGCGAATCGTCGTGGGATGGCTTCATCCCGTACGATGAGAAGCCAGCCGTCCTGAATCCGGAGTACATCGGGACTGCCAACCAACGAACTGCCGACAATCCAGCGTATCCAATCGGACAGCGCTACAACTCTGGCTTCCGAGGAACTCGTATCTACGAACGTCTGGACGCGGCCGCAGCTGACGGTGATATCACTCGCGAACTCGTCCGCTCGCTCCAGACTGACGTACTTTCGGTCCGTGCGCGGAAGCTCGTCCCTGCGATTCTGGACGCACGCGAACAGATGCCCTCGAAGGCAGACGAATGGCTGGACGCACTGGCCGAGTGGGACTACCGGATGGAGCGCGACTCGGCGGCGGCGCTCGTGTTCAAACACTTTTACGACGCCTTCGAGCGGTTGACGTGGGCAGACGACTTCGAGGAAGCCGGTTTAAGCGAAGCGTTCTGGCCCCAGGAGTGGGTGCTGGTGACGCTCCCAGCCGACAGCGACTTTTTCGACGCTGACCGTGCCGCGGTGCTGGTCGAGGCGATGGGCGACGCTGTCGACACCATCGAATCGGCGGGCTGGGAAACCTACGGCGACTACAACGTCACCGCAATCGACCATCCGTTCGGCGAGCAGGTGCCGGGACTGAACTACACGAGGACGGCGACCGACGGCACCCCGGAGACGGTGTGGGCGTTCTCGACGGAGGGTGGATACGGTGCGAGCTATCGGTTGCTGGCCGACTTCGATGGCAGGTCACTGGACGTGATTCCCGGCGGGAACGACGGGTCAGTGTTCTCCGAGAACTACGAGGACCAACTCGAACTGTGGGCGCGCGGCGAGTACCGCAGACTGGACGACCCACCGGCGGAGTCTCCCGACGTGACTATCGAGGTGGACGACGGATGAGCGGCGGGAGTGGTGAGTCGAAGACGGGACCCCTGGCTGGAATCGACGGTCGACTGGCCAAGATGCGGACAGACGCCAGACAGCGTCGGCTGGCACTTGGCGGTGCTATCGTTCTCGGACTGGTTGCTGTAGCGTTTCACTGGGTGGGACTGTTCGTCGCTGGCGCACTCGTTGGGCTGACACGCCGGAGTCTCCCGCGCGCGCTGGTTGCAGGTCTGGCGTTTGGCGTGCTGGTGGTGGCCGTGTTTTTCGTCGCGACACCGGTTATCTCACCGGGGAACGTCCTCGTGCTGGCACCGCTGTCGTACGTGACCGTCGGCATCGCGCTGGTCGGACCAGTCTGGGGTGCGCTGGCTCGGGGTGTCGTCTGACCGGCCAGATTTTCAGTCACCGGGAATCCACGCTCTCTTTTAGCTAAAATAAGGGGCAAGTAGCTGGTATGGAACTCAGTCCCGAGTCGAAACTCATCGAGTGGGATGATGAGCGCTACAGCACGGACATCGACCGGTTCGACGACCAACATCAGTATCTCTTCGGGCTGTTGAACGAACTCTACGTCGCGATGGACGAGGAGCGCTCGGACGAGGAAGTCGGCGATATTCTGCGGGAACTCGAACGGTACACCGAGTATCACTTCGGAGACGAAGAGGAGTTTATGCAGGACTGTGGCTACTCGATGGAGTGTGCGGACTGTTTCTACAACCACCGTGAGAAACACGCCGAGTTCGAGGAGAAAGTCCGTGACCTCCGGCAACGCCACGAAAACGACGAACACATCGAACTCGAAGTGTTGACGTTCGTCTCCGACTGGCTCGATTCACACATCGCCGGCGTCAACCAGGACCAGAACTACAGCGACTATTACGAGGAGAATCTCGGTGAGGAGTACGAGTACACGCCGGGAAAGCTGAACAAGAACCGGGAGGTAGAAGCAGCCCACCCTGAAGCGCTCCGGGAGGAGACGACCGTCGCGGACCTCGACGTGTCTCTGGGGAGCAAAATCCGGACTGGCGAGACGCTTTCGATACCCGATGGCCCCTTCGCGGCGTGGTTCGAACGAGTGTGCGAACGTCACGCCGACCGCACGGCTGTGCGCCTCCCCGACCGACCGGACCGCGACGACCTGACCTTCTCTGACCTGCGCCAGCAGGCCAACGAGGTGGCTGCTGGCCTTCTCGATTTGGGCCTCGAACCCGGTGACAGAGTCGGTATGTACGCCGACCCCACCTACGAGTGGAGTGTCGTCGATATCGCCTGTCACCTCGCGGGACTTGTCTCCGTTCCCGTCTCGAATCTCTACAGCGACGACCGAGCACGCCATATCGTCGACGACGCCGGCATCGACACCCTCGTCGCCGAACGGCTGTTGCCGGTCAGCGTCGAGCAGACTGTCGACACGGTCGTGTACATCGACGACCTCCCGAGGGGAACGGCGACTGACCTGCCTGGCTTCGACCGAGATGGCGACGAGGTCGCGACCATCGTCTACAAACTTGGGACGAACAAACACCCGCGGGGCTGTGCGCTGACTGACGAGAATCTGCGGGCCGGAACGCAGATGCTCACCGACCAGCTCTCGGTCGAGGCAGGGAGCACTGGAACCTGTTTCCTCCCGTTGGCACACATCTACCAGCGACTTGCCGGCTACTCTCTCTGGCAGACGGGGAGCGCCCTCGCGTACATAGACACCGACGAATTCGAAGCGGACCTCCAGACGGTCGAACCGGACGTACTCGTCGGGGTCCCCCAGGCATACGAGCGCCTCCGTGGCACGATAGAAGACCGGATGCGCGAGATGAGTGGCGCGCGAAAGTTCATCGCCGGTAACGTCGCCGAAAAGTACGGCGCGACGATGTGTGAGAGTGAAAGTCCGTCCAGACGCCTCTCGGTGAAACACTCGATGGCAGAGAAGACGGTGTTTGGACGACTCCGTGAGGAGTTTGGCCTCTCGAACATCAGCCACGCCCTGACTGGGACCGAGAGCATCGACGACGAGACGATTCAGTTCTTCTGGGGCTTTGGGATTCCTGTCCGGGAGATATACGAGTCGACCGAGCTGACCGGGCTGGCGACGATAACGGCCGCCGAGGACTACCAGGGGGACATCGTCGGGAACCCATTCCCCGGCACCGAAGTCGCACTGGCTGCCGACGACGAAGTCGTGGTCCGCGGCCCCGCTGTCATGGACGGCTACTGGGACGACGAAGAGGCGACAGCCTACGCTATCAGGGAGGGGTGGTATCACACCGGCGATATCGGCGCGTTCGACGACGACGGCTCGCTCAAAATCGTCGGGTCGAAGTGACTATCGCTCGACGAGGTGGTCGAATCGTCGGGGGACGAAGACGTGAAGCGACTGAGGGGTATACCGTACTGCGACGCTGACGATTTCGACCAGGTGCTTTCTGACGAGGACGTATCCCGTCGAGAACAGCAGGGTGCCAGCGACCAGTGTTCTGGCCGGACCGGCCGTGACTGCGAGCAAGGGTATTCCGGCACCGAGAGCGAGCAGCAGGTCGGAGGGGGCGCCGTCGTACGCGACGAGACGCCGCGGTGCGACCCAGCGGCCGTGAAAGTGGGAGTAGACCGCACGGTCCGGCTGGTCTTCCCAGGGGCGCAGCGAAAGGCCGCCACCAGCGGCGTCCATCACGGTGTGGAGTGCCACGGCGACGACTGCAGTCGCGAGCAGGACGGTCAGGAGCGAGGGGACCAGCGCCGCGAGCGCAGCGGCAGGTATCGCGGCGAAACTGGCGTAGACAGGGAAATGGAGGGTGCGACGGTGGTCGGCATACACATCGAGGTCGGGCAAGAACCCAGCAACGAAGCCGACGACCATCGCAGCGGGCGCGTATTCGGGAGCTATCGATAGCGACACCGCTCCGACAGCCATCCCGTACAGCGCGTGCGTCGTTGCCATCATGGTATGCACGAAACGGCCTGTGTTGTGATGTATGTGACGCCGTTTATTTCTCCATAGTTCGTGTGCCGTCCCACCATTTCGTGCGACGAAACAATAGATACGAAACGATATTTCCGACCGGATTTATACCTGTCCACGATAATTGATACCTATGGGCATTTCTTACGAGGACTTCATCGACCTGTCTTACGAGCCGGACAATACGGACCTCGTCTGTTCGTTTTACCTCGAACCAGCGAGTGACATGAGCTGGGAGGCGGCAGCCAGCCGCGTCGCCTCGGAGAGTTCCAACGGGACGTGGGCCGAACTGCAGGTTGGGGGGTCGGTCAGGGACCTCTCGGCGACCGCCTGTGGAATCGACGAAGATGCCGGTCACGTGACGGTCGCGTATCCGGACGCGCTCTTCGAGGACGGCAGTATGCCCCAGATTCTGTCCTGTATCGCCGGGAACATCCTCGGCATGAAGGCCGTCGACAGAATTCGGCTACTCGACTGTGAGTGGCCGGAGAAGCTGACACGGACGTTTCCGGGACCGCAGTTCGGGACGAGCGTGAAAAGCGAAATTCTCGATGCACATGACCGCCCCATCACGGCGACGGTACCGAAACCGAAGGTCGGCCTCTCGACCGACCAACACGCCCAGATTGGCTACGAAGCCTGGACGGGCGGGCTCGACCTGTTGAAAGACGACGAAAATCTCACCGACCAGGATTTCAACCCCTTCGAAGACCGCCTGACCGAATCACTCGCCCAGCGGGACCGCGCTGAAGAAGCGACAGGTGACCCCAAGAGCTACCTGTTGAACGTCACCGCGCCGGGCGAGGAGATGCTCGAACGGGTCGATATGGCAGCCGAACACGGCTGTGAGTTCGTGATGGTCGACGTCGTGACTGCGGGTTGGGCGTCGGTCCAGCAGGTTCGCGAACGCTGTGAGAAACACGGGCTCGCGATTCACGCCCACCGGGCGATGCACGCCGCCTTCGACCGCGTGCCGACCCACGGCGTCTCCATGCGCGTTCTCGCACAGGTGGCCCGACTCTGTGGTGTCGACCACATTCACACCGGGACCGCGGGCCTGGGAAAGCTCGAAAACGAGGATACGCCGGGCATCAACGAGTGGCTCCACGCCGACCTCTACGGGCTCAAGGACGTGTTACCGATGGCCTCCGGTGGACTCCACCCCGGTTTGATACCGACCCTCGTCGAGACGCTTGGGACGAACATCGGGGTGCAGGCCGGCGGCGGCGTCCACGGCCATCCTGACGGAACGCGGGCCGGGGCGACTGCGCTCCGGCGGGCAGTCGAGGCCGCAGCGAGCGAGGAGTCCATCGACGACGCCGCGGCCGACTGTCCGGAACTGGCAACGGCAATCGAGCGCTGGGGGACCGAAACGCCGAGATAACGGGGGGTTTCCGCGACGGGTAGTTTTTTCAACACTGGTGTGAACTGCGTTACTGTGTCGAGTCCAGCAGGCGACATCGAGGCAGTTCTGGACGAATCCGGCCCGGATTACGACGAATTCTCCTTCGAGCGACCGACGGCCGGCCATCAGGGAGAGGTGTTTCTCGTCACACTCGACTATCGAGGTGAAGAGTACGAAGTCGTCGTGAAGTTCCAGCCCGGCGGCGACGAGTCGTTCGCGCTCGAACCCACTCTCCACGACTACGTCGCCGACCGCGTCGACATTCCAGTCCCGCGTATTCTCGTCTTTCAGGACGAACCCGAGCTCGATGTCCCCTCCTATTTTGTGACAGAGCGCGTCGAGGGGGACAACCTCGCAGAGTCGCTCGCCCAGTTGGACGATGGCCTGCGGGGGCGCGTCATCGAGCAGGCTGGCGGGATTCTGGGGAGTACACACACCGCAATCGGGTTCGAAGGGTTCGGGCGTCTCGGGCTGGACGACGACCGCCTCGTCGTCGAGGAGTTCTCCTGGGACTGGCAGCAGTTTTTCGGCGACATGGTCGACGGGTATGTCGACCGGCTCGCAGAGACGCCGTTTGCAGACCTGCAGGCGGACGCTCGCGAATACGTCGCCGATGCGATTGGTGTCATCGAAAGTGACGGCGTGCCTCGGCTGGTCCACGACGATTTTCGACCGGCGAACATGCTGTTCGACCCTGCTGCCGAGGAGCCGATTACGGCCGTGCTGGACTGGCAGTTCGCGCTTGCGGCCCATCCGGAGTATCACCTCGCGCGGACGGACTTTCTCTTTATCGACCCCGCTTTCGAGGACGCCGAAACCCGGAACCGGCTCCGAGAGAGACTCTATGCCGGCTACCGCAAATACCGCGAGTTCGAGCCAGACGAAGGGTACGAGCGGCGGCGCGCAGTCTATCACTTCGCGACGCTGCTGTGGCGCATGGGCGGGTTCGAGGCCGCATTTGCGGAGTTTTCGGACCTGGCAAAGGCCCGCGCTGAGGCACGCTTTCGCCAGCAGTTCGACCAGTTAGCCAGCGTCCTTCCCGACTCCTAGTGGTCCTGCTGGAACTGTTCGATGACTTTCCACGAGAGTTCCGTCCTCGCTCCGATGTCGCGCGACGCGAGTGCGCCACAGGCGTTTCCTACTGCGAGCGCATCTGCGGAATCGCGCCCGTCGAAAATAGCCGCGAGAAAGCCGGCGGCGAAGGCGTCACCGGCACCGGCCGTATCGACCGGTTCGATGTCGTAGCCTGGATGTGAACGGGTCTCCTCGCCGCGCAGTTCTGCGCCGTCGTTGCCACGCTTACAGACTGTCGCTTTGGCGCGGTCAGTGAGACCGCTGACTGTCGCACAGTCGAGTTCCCGGTCGTTCACGAACAGATAGTCCGCACTGGCGGCCGCAGCGCTGTAGTCGCGGTCACAGATTCTGCGACCGGGGTCGACACTAACTGACAGGCCGGCCGCCGTCCCTCGGTCGGCCAGCGTCGCTGCTGTCTCCGGGTCCTGTCCGGTCAGGTGGAGGTGGTCTGCCGACTGCAAGTGGTCGTCGTCGACGGCCTCGGCGGTGAACGCCTCGTTGACGCCGTCGTTTGCCAGTATCATCACCTGCCCGTCCTCGTCGACAACGAGATACTTCACCGTCGTCTCTCCGCCGTCGACGGTCAGAATAGGCTCGCAGTCGACGTCGAGTCTCGAAAGTTCGTGGAGAGCGAGCAGGCCGTTCTCGTCGTCGCCGACGCTGCCCACGAGGGTGGTATCGACGCCCAGCCCGACCAGCCCGGCAGCGGTGTTCGAGGCACTCCCGCCCCCGGCCTGGGACTGGTCAGTTATCGACGTTTCGCCGTCGGGGGCTGGGAGCGAACTGACACGGAGGGTCACGTCCCAGTTGACGTGTCCGACACAGAGAACACGCATCGTCACTCCTCCCAGGGCCGGCCGGGTTCCGGGCCGTAGAGTTCTCGCATCAGCGTTACGATACTCTCCGGTGGGAACTGCCCGCGTTCGGTGACGACAGCGTCGACGTGGCGCGCTGGTGTCCGGTCGAAGGCCGGATTGGCAATTTCGACGCTGTCGAATCCACGACGTTGCTCGTCGGAGAGCACTTCACTGGGCGCGCGGTGTTCGATGTCGACGCGCCCGCCCGAGAGCGTTTCCGGATCGAATTTGAGCGTCTGGGCAGCGACGACGAAGTTTACACTCCTGTCGCGAGCACTCGCTGCCAGCCCGGCCGTCCCGATTTTGTTGACGACGGTCCCGTCGGCAGTGATGGTGTCGGCCCCGACGAAAACGTGGTCGACTTCGCTCAAGTAGCTGTACGCGGCGCTATCGACGACAAACGTCACTGGAACACCCAGTTCGTCGAGTCGACGTGCGGTCAGATGTCCCTGCTTTCGGGGTCGTGTCTCCTTGACAATAGCCGAGAGCTCCTTTCCCTGGTCGAGTGCTGTCTCCAGACAGGTGAGGACGTCCGTCGAGTGACAGTGGGTCATCACGGTGTCACCCGTCGTGAGTCGGTTGGCCCCAACAGTACCGAGGTTGGACTGTGCGTGGTCGAGACGGTCACAGAAATCTTCGACCGCTGTGACGACCGAGTCCCTGACAACCTCGACGTCGTCGCCGTTCATCCTGTTCAAGACGTACCGGAGCGTGTTGGGAAGGCTCACTGCGGTTGGACGGGTGGCGTAGAGTTTCCGGGCGGCCGCTCGAAGTTCTGATTGGAGTGCCGTGGCGTCCGTAGCGTCGCTCGCCGTCGCCTGTTTGCGCAGGGCGGTCGCTGTCGCCTCTGCAATTGCGGCTGCGCCACGTATCTCCATACGCGCTATCGCTTCTGCCGTGTCGGTGACCGAGTCGCAAACCTCGCCGTCGCCCATACATTGTGATATGGTCCCATGGGCCAAAAGGCTCGCGCCAGATAGCTGCCACTAGCCACCTAGGGGAAATCTACAAGACATGACTGTGTGTAGAGTCGATTGTACAATGAAGCAATATGCTTACCCAGCCGGTACAAATTTTAGTCATGGTATCGTACCCCATGGAGGAGAGTGATATCTAATGTCAATGGACGGTCGAACTTGCCTGGTTACTGGCTCGTCGAAAGGTATTGGACGTGGAATCGCGGAGGATCTGGGGAGTCGCGGTGCGAACGTCGTCGTGAACTACCGCTCGTCTGAAGCTGCGGCCCACGAGGTCAAAGACACCATCGAAGACTCCGGTGGAAACGCCATCGCAGTCCAGGCTGACGTGGCGAACATGGACGAGGTCCAGTCGATGTACGAGACGATTACAGACGCCTACGGCAACATCGACGTGCTCGTCAACAACGCGGGTATCACGGTCGACAAGAAATTCGAGAATATGACCCGCGAGGACTGGGACCGCGTGATGGAGGTTAACCTTGGGGGCGTGTTCAACTGCACGAAAACCTGCTTCGAGGACATCCGAGAAGCCCACGAAGGTCGCCTCATCAATATCTCCAGTGTCGTCGGTCAACAAGGAAACTACGGTCAGGCGAACTACGCCACCACGAAATCTGGTCTGTTCGGGTTTACTCGCACGATTGCGCTCGAACTCGCACGTGACGGCTCGACAGCTAATTGTGTCGCCCCCGGTTTCGTCAAAACGGATATGCTCGCAGATGTCCCCGACCGCGTCAAAGAGGGGATTCTCGAGCGGATTCCGCTCGACAGATTCGCCGAAGTCGAAGATATCGTCAGTATGGTGACGTTCGTCGCCCAGGAACAATCCAGCTACATGACCGGACAAGTACTCGGTATCAACGGAGGGATGGAGTGGTAAGATGAGTCGGGTTCCAATCGCAGGCGTCGGCATGACGAAGTTCGGCAAAAGCGGCGAGCGGACCTCTCGTGAGATGTTCGCCGAAGCTGCGGGGAAAGCCTTCGAAGACGCCGGGCTCGCACCCGACGATGTCGACGAAGTCTTTTATGGTAACTTCATGGGCGAGATTGCAGAACAGCAGGGCCACTCTGGCCCGCTGGCGGCTGACTCTGCGGGCGTGACCGCGCCATCGACACGCATCGAAAGCGCGTGTGCGTCGAGTGGTTCTGCAGTCCGTCACGGTGTCAACCGCATCCGCAACGGTGACGTCGACGTGGTTCTCGTCGGCGGTGCCGAACGGATGACGAACATCTCGACAGCAGAGGGGACTGCGGGTCTTGCGGCCGCTGCGGACGCCCTCTGGGAGATCAAAGCTGGGGTTACGTTCCCCGGCGCGTACTCGCTGATGGCGAATCGCTACTTCCACGAACACGGCGGATCGCGTGAAGATCTGGCGGAAATTGCGGTGAAAAACCACGCCAACGCCGCCAATAACGACCTCGCGCAGTTCCAGATGGAGATTGACGTGGACAAAGTCCTCGAGGCTCCGACTGTCTGCTCACCGTTTGGCCTGTTCGACTGCTCGCCGATGAGCGACGGTGGCAGTGCCGCACTGCTGGTCAGTGAGGATTTCGCCGACGACCACGGTCTCGGCCCGGATGTCGCGATTGTTGGTACCGGCCAGGACGGCGACCGACTGGCGCTTCACGACCGCGTCTCGATGACGCGAACACCTGCTGCAGAACGAGCGGCCGAGATGGCCTACGACGACGCGGGCATCGGACCCGACGATGTGGATGTTGCGGAAGTCCACGATTGCTTCACTATCGCAGAAGTGCTCGCCATCGAAGCCCTTGGCTTCTACGAGCCGGGTGACGGTATCAAAGCAGCGACGAACGGGGAGACGGCCATCGACGGCGACCTCCCAGTGAACCTCTCGGGTGGGCTGAAAGCCAAGGGCCACCCGGTTGGTGCGACCGGCGGCGCGCAAATCTCGGAACTGACGAAACTCCTGCGCGGCGACCACGTCAACAGTGATGCGGTCTCTGACGCCGATATCGGCCTCACCCACAACGCGGGTGGGACTGTGGCTAGTTGTGTTGTCAACGTCTTGGAGGTGATGAACTGATGAGCGACGACGAGCGCGTGCGTGACGCGGGATACGACGACTGGCTCGATGCGGCCGAGGACGGCGAGCCGTACTATCTGGAGAGTCCGAGCGGGAACGGATGGCTCCCACCGCGGGAAGTCGACCCAGAGACTGGCGAGCGCGGACTGGAAGAAAAGCCGCTGCCCGAGACGGGCGAGATACTCACGATGACGACGACGAACGTCGCTGGACCGTCGTTCGCCGACGACGCTCCCTTCGTCGTCGCCGTCGTACAGTTCGGTCCCGTCCGAGTGACCGGTCAGGTCCACGGCATGGACCACGACGAGGTCGAAATCGGACAGGAAGTCACACTCAGTGTCGGCGAAAACGAGACCGAAGGCGAACGGCTCATCGTCTTCGAACCGGCCTGACTGGCGCACAGGCGACCCATCGCCGGTCGGTCACTGCTCGTCTTTTCCACTTTCGGGACTGGACATCACCACGTAGAGCATCAGCCCGGGAATCGTCGCGCCGACGGCACCCGAGATGCTCGTCACCAGGTTCACCTCAACGAGTTGCGTCAGTACAACGACGGTCACCAACGGAACGAGACCGAACAGCGCGAGGGCCGTGGGTCGCATACGCGACAGTTGGTAGTGGGCGACAAAAACGCATTCGAGACGCGAGCGAACTGCTGTGGTTAGTCGGCGCTTGCGACTGCGCCAACATCGAGCTCGCCAGCATCGAGTTCCTCCTCGACTTCGCGGGCGGCCTGGACCATGTTCTCCATCTTGCCGTAGGCCACGTCACGCGGCAGGAGTTTCAGACCGCAGTCGGGGCTGACAGTCAGACGCTCGGGCGGAACGACTTCCAGTCCCTTCTTGATGTTGTCCTTGATTTCTTCGACAGATTCGACTTCGGCGTCGTGGACGTCGATGACACCCATCGCGAAGTCCTTGGTGAACTCGTCGTCTTTGAACACGTCGAGTTGCTCGAAGTCTCCGTTGACGAGTTCGAGGTCGTACTCGTGGACGGGGTAGTCGAGAATCTCGGGGTAGATACGGGAGTAGTCGCCGTAGCAGACGTGCAGACCGAGGCGCACGTCGTCGGGAACATCCGCAGCGATGCGTTCGAGACACTCGCCGACGATAGCGTGGTCGTCCGGCGTCGTCGCGAGGGCCGGCTCGTCTATCTGGATATACCGGGCACCTGCCTCGACGAGGCCCTCAATTTCCTCGTTGACGAGGTCCGCGAGTTCGTAGGCGAGTTCTGCCTCGTCGTCGTAGACTTCGTTGAACGACCAGGAAGCGAGCGTGTACGGCCCCGTAATTGGAACCTTGACCGGGCTGTCGGCCACATCCGAGGTAAACTCGTACTCCGAGATGAGCCACTCCTGGTCGTACTCGACTTCGTCGACGACGCTGGGTTTGTCGAAGTAGTTGTGTCCCCAGACTTTCACGCGGCCGTTGAACTCGTAGCCGTCGATGCGGTGGGCGAAGTACTCGACCATCTCGTTGCGGCGCATCTCCCCATCACAGACCACGTCGAGCCCACACCGCTCGTGTTCGTCGGTGATGAGTCTGGCGGCGTCGTCTTTGGCTTCCTCGAAGTTCTCCTCGTCGAAGTTCCGGTCTTCCTCCTCGAAGAGGTCACGAGCGCGGTGAAGCCACTTGGGCTTGGGGTACGACCCCACGACGGTCGTCATGAGGAAGTGGTCGTTCGGGTGGTCCGCCGGCTTGAACTGTTCGCGTGGTCCGGTCATTGTGGTACCTCCTCGAGTTCCGCGGCGTTTGCAAGCGCGTCCAGTTTGGCCTCGGCCTTGTTCACCGGCAGGTAGAACAGCTCGGTGTTCGAGGTGGCGTAGACGGTGTCGTAGTCACCGTTCGTCTGGTCGTCGAACCAGTCGATGCGCTCACGGATGGTTTCGGGTGATTCGACGAGCGTGTTCTGCCCGTCGACGAGGCCGAGCGCCACGTCGTCTTTCGTGCCATACTCCTGCACGTTGTAGACGTTTTCGTCGTGGTTGCTCACGAGGTCGAATCCGATTGCGTCGACGTCGGCGTCCATCAGGTGGGCGTACACTTTCTCCTCCAGCGCGCCCCAGTAGGTGTGGGCGACAACGTCGGCGTCGACGGCGCTGGCGACGGTGTCGATGGCCTCGCTCGCACGTTCGTCTTCGCCGTCTTCCGGGGCGTTCTCGACGAGCGACGGTTCGAGCAAGAACAGCGTCTCTACGTCGGGGAACTGGTCAGCCTCGTCTGCCAGAAACTCCGCGATTCCGTCCAGAAACGCCGCCTCGTCGCCGTAGTGGTCGTCCGTCGCGAGGTCCGCAAGCGAGTAGGGACCGGGCAGCACTGCCTGCAGTCCCTCGTCGACCTGCTCGCCGGCCGAGTCGAGTTCTGCGGCGACGTCGCCAGTCGCCGAGAGGTCGTCGGTCACCACTGGCTCTCGATAGAAGTTGTTGTTGTCGTAGTACCGCACGATGCCGCGCATCTCGACTTCGTCGGCGACAGCGAGCGGGTGGGCGAGCATATCGTCCCACCGAAGCTGTCCCTCGACAATCCTGTCGAGACCCGCCTCTTGCTGGCGGTCGATAACTTCCGACCGCGCTCGATTGTACGCCGCAATTATTTCGCCGCTCTCGTCCCCACTAATGAGGTCGTCTTTCTGGTGGCCCTTCAGATCCGATAGCTCCTCCTTTGCCCAGTCGGGCAACGGAAACAGGCCGGGTGTCGTCGCTACTACCCGTGTCATTACCCCGACGTAGGAAATGACGGCCTTTAATATTTCCTGTTTGGTTTAATGTCTATGAGTTATTTTATCGAGTGGCGGGTGCGCCAGTCGGGCGCAGGTGGAGGACGACCAACTTCTCGTAGGGATGGGACTCGGTAGCGGCTTCCATCGTCGTCAGCCCGTTTGTTCGGGCATAATTCCGCACTGCCTCGATGCCAGTCAGCGACGACACGAGCAGGAATGCGTCACCGTCGGGCGCGAGCACGCGGCGCAGGTCGTCCAGAAACGGCTCGATGACCTCCCGTCCACTTTCGCCGCCCGAGAGCGCTGTCTCCATCCAGTCGTCCCACTCGCGGTCCGGTTCTGTCGGCAGATATGGTGGGTTGAACACGACCACGTCGAACGCGTCGTCGCGAAACGGCGTCAACTGGTCTGCGCGCACCACCGGGACGCCCGCGTCGCGCGCCTGTCGGCAGGCGTTTGGGTTGAGATCCGACCCGACGACGTGCGCACTCGTCTCTTCACCGAACCGGTGGGCAATGTACCCCGACCCGGTCCCCACGTCGAGCACCCAGTCCCCCTCCTCGGCGTACGCGAGGGCGGTGTCAGCGAGCAGCTTCGAATCCTCCGCTGGCTGGTAGACCGTCTCTGTGTCGCGCTGGTCGGCCAGCGATGGCCGGTCACCGTCGCCCATCAGTAGCCACCGGGGTCGCCTACCTCGTGGGCGAGCGTCGCGAGTTGCGCGAACTCTTCGGGCGTAACGGTTCCCGCGCGACGACTCATCAAGTCCTCCCCGGCGGCCTCGACGACGGCATCGGGGTCGCCCAGTCCCGAGATGTGGGCCGTGTTCCGGACGGCGTTTCGCATCGTCTTCCGGCGCTGGGTGAACACCGCTTTCAAAAAGGCCATGAAGAAGTCCACGTCGGGGACCGAATATTCGGGCTCCCGTGGTGTCGTTCGAACCACCGCACTCTCGACGCGTGGTTGTGGGTCGAACGCCTCCCTCGGCACGGTTTCGACGATGTCGATGTCGGCGTAGTGACCCGCCGTCACCGAGAGTCGGCCGTACTCGTCGTCCCCAGCATCGGCGGCCATCCGCTCGGCGAACTCCTGCTGGAACATCAGCACGAGCGGGCGGCCCCGCGGAAGCAGTCTGAAGGATATCTCGCTGGAGATACCGTATGGGAGATTCGATACGGAGGCTGTGAAATCCGGAATGTCGACGTCGAGTGCGTCACCCTCGACGATTGTGAGCCGATTCTCCGCGATGGCGTCCGCGAACTCCTCTCGGAGAAACGCGGCGAGTTCCGGGTCTCGTTCGATTGCCGTCACGCGGTCGGCGACGCCGAGTAGTCGGTCTGTCAGCGCCCCTGTCCCAGCTCCGACTTCGAGGATATGACTGGTATCGGCATCTTCGGGAAGGTAGCCCGGCACCCGGTCGAGAACGCGGTCGTCGACCAGGAAGTGCTGGTCGAAGTCGGGGTTGCCACGGACGCCAGCCCGTCGAATCAGCGCGTCGGGGTCACGTGCGTCTGTCTCTGACCCTGCCATCACTCCTCGTCGTCATGTCGGACGAACGTCCTGTATTTCAGGTCCTCCTCCTGCAGTTCTTCGAGGATGCGCTCGACGAGCGTCTCCTTGGGATTGTGGAGGCCGCTGATGCGAGACTGGAGGTCCTCGAAGCTCTGGAAGGGCTGGCGTTTGCGCTCATCCAGGATGGTGTTTCGCAGTTTCTTGCCGATACCGGGGAGCAGATTCAGCTGGTGGAGGCGGAGCGTGATGGGCTGGGCGTCGTTGTAGAAGTCGACGAAGCGTTGCTCCTGTTCGTCGACGAGGTCCTCGACGGCGTACTCCAGTTCCGACTGGGCACCACCCGGGAGGTCGTCGTACTCTATCTCGTTGACTCGTTCTGCCAGGGACGAATCGTAGACATCGACGCGGTCTCCGATAGAGATATCTGCCTCATCTCCGACGACGAGTTCGTAGAGCTGGAAATCCTCGACGCCGAAGGCGTAGGCGAGTGGCTGTTTCTGGTACTGCGGCCGGTCGTCTTCGGTACGGCCGTGAGGGAGAAAATCGAGTACAATAGCCTGTCCGCGCTGGCCCGGCGAGTCGTCGCGCTCGTCGTCACTCATATTGATGTGGTAAGGGGACCGCTCACTTAAACCTGAGCGGGATACGAGGCTCCCAAATCGAGAATCAGGCGTACTGCTTGACGACGTTGAGGATATCGTCGAGTTCGTCGCCGGACAGGGAGAACCGCTCCTGGGCGTAGATGGCACGGAGTTCGTCTCTGTCGAGTGGTTTGGTGTCGGCGATTTTGTACGCGGTCGGCTCGTCGACCTTATCGAGTTCCAGCAGGTCCGCGACGAACTTGCGGGATTCTTCGGGGTCGAGCACGGCAAAGCGGTTGACGTGCTCGATGGCGCGCGCGAGTTCGTAGCGCATCTCGCGGTCCTCGTCGGCGGCGCGCTCGACCTCGATGTCTTCGAGTATCTCTTTGGCCTCCGAGACGGTGAGATACTCCTCGTCGACTTTCTCTTTGAATATCGTCATTCCTGCCGGGTCAGGTGAGCGGGCTTGACGATGATGGTTTTGTCCTTGCCGCCGTCGTTGATCTGTACCTTGTACGCAGTCCCCTGCTTGCCGATGACGACACCGGTGTGGCCGTCGAAGCGCGGGTTGTACCGACCGTCGGCGACGCTCGGGTCGATTTTCAGGTGAACCGAGTCACCATCCTCGAAGTCCTGAACGGCTCGCTGCGGCGGCGATGTGCCGCTATCTCGTGGTTCGTTCTTGAGCTTGTTCCGCGTTCCCTGGAGTGGTCCGTTGGAGTTAGGCATTCGTGCGGTTCCGTTGTCCGGTCGGCCATATAAAACGTGCGTTCCACGTGCGGGGCGCTCGTCGGAAGCGTGACAACAAAAAAGCGGAGTGCCTTAGAGGCGGCCGACGTTCTCGACGGAGACGGACTCGACGCCCTCGACGTCGACGAACGCTTCTTCGACAGCTTCGGTGCCGCCGGTGTCGTCGGGAACGACGACGGTCGGAATGAGCGCGACCAGACCGAACGCGACTTCGTCACGCTCGAAGCCGTTGATTTTCGCTCCTTCGGGAAGTGCGGCCTCCAGACGCTCCTGGAGTGCGTCGAGGTCGACTTCCGGACTCTGCGGCATGACTTTGATTGCGGCTGCTACTTTTCCCATGTTTACGGTCCCATGAACCCACAGTCGGGGCACTCGTAGAGGTTGCTCTGCTTGCGACACTTGGCACAGCGGTAAATCTGGTGTCCGCAGTCGGGACACTTGAACGCGGCCGCACTCGTGCCGGCGATGTTGATGCCACACGAGATGCACTTCTGCGTTCGTTTCTGCTCGCTCTCGCTCATACCCCCTCCTATCGCACGCCCGCTTTTAACCGTTGTCAAATGTGGCGAGCCAGCACGAACCCCTCTCCCGTCGTCAGTATCAGGACCCCGGCAGGATATCTCCGAGTGCCGCACCGATTGCCATTGGCACGAATGCGACGCTGACGGTACAGACTGCCAGCCATGGGTCAGTCCAGGTCACCCGCCCCCATCCGGTCATCATCACGACGGCTATCAGGAACGAGATACTCATTACGCCGACCAGTCGACGCGGAACGAGGCCGAAAATCGGCCGGTGAATGCGGACATCCTGAATATCCGCGACGTAGATGATGCTGACGACGACACCGAGTGCGAGCACGTGAGTCCCGACGAAGTAGATGGGGTGCGTCGCCACGAACGCCCCAACTTCGTTCGTGCCGCCCTCGACGAACATCGGAATGCCGAAAAGAAGCGCTCCGAGGACCGACTCTGCGATGTCCGCGCGGTCGTACCCACGAATTATCTGTCCGAACACGCCCGTCGTTCCCACGCCGACCGCCATCCGCATCGTCTCGCGGACGTGCTCGCGGGCCGCCTGCGAGTCGACCATCTCTTCCAGGTCTTCTAACTGTGCGTAGAGGTCCGCCATCTCCGGCTGTTCGTCCGCAGAAGGTGACTCGTCGTCGGGACGGCCGGTCTGGTCAGTGCTCATTCTTCAGCCGGGTCGTCCGGAATACTCTCCCGGCGCGGAATATCGGGGCTCGGCAGTGCAGGCTCCGTCGGTTCGCCGTTCTCCCAGACGTAAAATCCCTCACCGCTCGGTCCGCCGGTTTTGCCCGCAGCCACGAGATCGCGGAGTATCCCCGGCGGCTCGAACCGGTCGCCCAGTTCAGCGTGCAGCGTCTCCAGCGTCTCCAGTCGGTTCCCGAGACCGGCGCGGTCTGCCTGAGCCAGTGGCCCGCTGGCGTGGTCAAAGCCAAGTTCTAGTACGTCGTCGACGGCCTCGACGCCCGCAACTCCGTCGTCGACGAGTCGCATCGCTTCGGCTTCCAGTGCGAGTGTCGCGCGCGTCGAGACGACGCCCGGTGCATCGCGGACGACGACAGGCGAGCGGTCCAGTCCCTCGACGAACGAGCGTGCGCGGTCACAGGTTTCCTGGCTGGTCTGGTCAGCGACGACCACTTCGACAAGCGGTGTGTCCAGCGGGTCACAGAACTGGAGTCCGATGGCGCGGTCGGGGTGGCGGAGACCGGCTGCCGCGGCAGTGACTGAAACTCCGACAGCGCCCGGGACAATCAGCGTCTCGCGGTCGACGTCGGCCTCGATATCGGCGAAGTCCGCCTGGAGTGTCGTCGCGTCGGTGGTCGTCGTCTCGACGACGACATCGGCGTCGCCGACGGCGGCTTCCAGTCCCGTCGTCCCGGAGAGCCGGTCCACTGCCGCTGTCTCGGCAGGGAGCCGACCCTCGATTGCGTCGATACCGTCCATCACGTCGTTCGCGTCGTCGTCGTAGAAGTGCACGTCGTGGCCCGCGACGGCACAGACCTGCGCGACGGCCCGGCCTAACCGGCCCGCTCCGAGCACAGCAACATCCATGCGAAAGTGAGTGTCTCCCGGGCGGTTAAGCGTTTGCTGTGTTCTCAAACGAGCGGAAGGACGACGAACCGGACGAGCCACAGCCCACCCATCCCAGCCGCCATCGTCGCGAAGACGTTCTCGGTCCGCCACGCAACGCCAGCAGCGAGGATACCGCCGGTGAGTCTGTCGAGCGCGATTCCCCCGGAACTCGGCTCGAGCGTAATAAACGACGGGAGGACGAGCGCCGCCAGGACCGCAGCGGGAACGTACCGCAGCGCCCGTTCCAGTCGCGGCGGGATGTCGTCAAGATAGCCGAACAACCCGATGAATGACACCCGAATCAGGTACGTACAGATGCCAATGACAACGATGATGCCCCACAGCTCCGGGTCAGTGTGACTAGTGACCATCTGCCTGTTGCACCTCCATTCTCGACTCGGCGAGCACTCCAGCGGTGATGCCGACGGTTGCACCGACGAGGAGGCCGAGATTCAGCGGGAGCACTGATGCGGCGACCGCAACACCGCCACCGACGAAACCGGCGACCGTCGTCGGTCCGTCGTGCATCGCTGGAATCAGCAGTGCCAGAAAGACGAGCGGAACTGCAAATTCAAGCCCGAGCGCCTCTGGAATGCCAGCCTGGGCGATAGCACCCGCGACGGTGGTAATCTGCCAGACAATCCAGAGCGTGAGCGCAGCACCGAGATAGTACCCGGCCTTGTCGAGTGTCTCGTCGGACCGATACCGTGAAATCGAGAGCGCGTACGCCTGGTCGGTCAGCAGGTAAGCGAGGCTGGTCTTGGCGCTGGTCGCAAGCGACTGGAAATACGGCGCAATCGACGCCGAGTACATCAGCATTCGGAGGTTGATGACCACCGCCGTCACGACGATGACCGTGAGCGGAGCGCTCTGGTTGATGAGTTCGAGCGCCGCCAGCTGTGACGCTCCAGCGAAGATGATGACCGACATACCGACCGTCTGTGGAAGCGAGAGTCCGGCCTCGATGGCCGCGATACCCGCGACGAGCCCGAATGGAACGATACCCAGCAACAGCGGAGACACGTCACGAACGCCACGACGAAACGCAGCAGGGTCCATATTCCGGGTTTGATGGCCCCGTACTATACGCGTATTCATTCGGCAAGGGGGTGAGTTATGCTCTCTCCCACCCATCTGCGCGTCGGCCGCAGAGCAGAACCCTTTCGACTGCTCATCGCCGAGCACGCGTTGTGCAGACCGACCGTGCAGACCGTCCCGACAGTCGTCACAGCTGGGTAGTCGCGGTCATCGGCGCTGTGGCAATGATTTTCACGTTTGGCACCGCGCTCTCGTACGGCATCTTTCGTGACCCGTTCAGCGCGACCTTCGGGTTCCCGCCAGTCGCGCTCTCCGGCGTGTTCGCCGTCATGCTCTTTATGCTGTTCATCGGGTCCGGACTCATCGGCGTGTTCGGCGCTCGCTTCAGTGCACGACGGATACTCCTCGCCTGCGCGCTCGCAACTGGAGCACTCGCTCCCTCGCTGTACGTATTTGATTCGATTGTCGGACTGGCCGTCGTGTTCGCTGTCCTCGGACTCACGATAGGAACAGCCTACGTCGTCGTCGCGTCAGTCGTTCCCAGGTGGTTCGAATCCCGCCGCGGCGCCGCAACTGGGCTCATCTTCGTGGGGAACGGCTTCGGCCTGTTCGTGCTGCCGCCAATCTGGCAGTTCGTCTTCGCTGAGATGGGCGTCCGTCGGGGATTCCTGCTCGTCATCGCGACGACTGCAGTCACGTTTTTTGTCGCGAGTCTCGTCTGCCGCCGACCGAGCTGGGCCGAGCAATCATCCGCGACCGCAGACGAAGTACTCGAGTGGCTCACCCGACTGGGCGGGACGCGACAGTTTCAGTTGCTGTTCGTCGGAGTCGCGCTCGCCTTTGCGTGGTACAATCTGCTCGCCGCCTACGCCGTCGACCTGTTCGTCTCACGCGGGCTGACGGTGTCTGCTGCCTCGCTCGCGTTCGGGCTGATTGGTGGCGTCAGCATCTTCTCGCGAATCGGCGGCGGCTATCTCGCCGACACGATGGGCTCCCGACGGGCGTTTCTCGCATCGCTCATCTGTGCGGCCATCGGCACCGCTGTGCTAATCGTTCCGTCCATCCCGGCACTGGCGGTGGCAATCGTTCTGATTGGACTTGGACTCGGTGGCACCGCAACGCTATACATTCCGATGCTCATGAACATCTACTCGCCGGAGAACGACACCGCTATCGTCGGCGTGTTTAACGTCGGCGTCGGTCTCGCGGTGCTGGCGATGCCACCGCTCGGGACAGCAAGTGTGACATACACCGCTGGATTTACGGTCGCGATTTTGCTGACGGTCGCCGCGAGTGTCGTCGGCATCTGGACAGTCGCTGCCGGGACGGCCAGGTAAAAAAGCGCCTACTTGTGCCGGTCAGTCGTCGGCGGGCACGCCGCCCGGCGTCTCAGCGTCGGTGAATGCGAGGTGGCCGTTGAGCGCGATGAGACCGAGACCGACCTTCGAGACGATGTCGATGTAGGCGACGACGAGAGCCGTCGTCTCTATGTCCATCAGGCCGACGGCGTTCGGTCCGGTTATCCAGATGAGGGGGTAGATCAGCCACAGCACCACCAGAAACGCCCGGAGTTTGCTGTAGAGGGCTGCCGTATTCCCACCCTGTGCGGTTGCGGCCTTGTCGTAGTCAACGTAGGCGTAGTAGACGACGCCGGCGAAGGCGAACAGACCGGCGACGTACAGCAACCACTTCAGCGGCGACGCGACGAGCGCACCGACCAGTCCGAAGACGATTGTCGCAGCCTGGAGGACGGTCGCACGAGCGATAACGCTTCGGGCGGCACCGGCAAACAGGCCGAGGTAGATGATGTGCAAGGGCGTGGTCAACAGCCAGTCGACGTACCGCGGTATGAAGGCGATTTCGCCGGTCGAGGACTCGACACCGCCGATACCGAGTGCCATCAGCGCGTACGCGACGATTGCGATAGCTGGCACTGCAATCAGGATACTGTAGCGGCGCCAGTCAGCCCGTGGAACGTACCGGAGTCCCGCGACCAACAGCAGCGTTCCGAGAGCCATTCCGCCCGTGCCAAGTGTGAACCAGAGTGAAATCGAAGCCATGGTTAGTCATCCACGCTCGCTTGTGAAACCGCGCTACTCCCAGCAGCCGAGCCGCCGTCGACAGAGAACCGTGCCAGCAGCGTCTCCAGTTCCTCGGCGCGAGCGCGCAGGTCTTGCGCGGAGGCGGAGACTTCCGAAATGGAATCGGTCTGTGCTTCTGCAGCGTCGGCGACGGTGTCGGCTTCCTGTGCAGTCTGTTCGCTGATGTCGGTCAGGTCGTCTATCATGCCCATCAACTGCTGTGTCGTCTGGGCCTGTTCCTCGGTCGCATCGTCGATTTCCTGAATCCCAACGTCGACTTCCTCGGTGTACTCGACGATGGTCTCGAGCGCGTCGATAGCGTCTTCGACGGTCTCGGCACCAGTGGTGATGCGCTCGCTCGTCGATTCCATCGTCGCGACGGTTTCGCCGGCCTGGTTCTGAATGTGGCCGATGCGGTCTTCGATGTCGTCGGCGGCGTCTTTGGTGTCTTCGGCGAGGGATTTGACCTCGTCTGCGACGACCGCGAAGCCGTCGCCAGCGCCGTCGCCGCTCCCACCGCCCGCTCTTGCGGCCTCGATGGAGGCGTTCAACGCCAGCATGTTCGTCTGCTCTGCGATGTCGCTGATGAGATCGACGATGTCACCGATTTCTTCGAGGTCAGCCGCCAGCGCGCTAATCTCTTCGACCGTCTCGTCGGTCTCGGCATCGATAGCGTTCATCTCCTCGATGGCTTCCTGTGCGGCCTCACGACCCTCCTCACCGACCTTTGCGGCGGCCTGTGAGGTATCTGCGACCTCCTGTGCGGAAGCGGCCACTTCTTCGGCAGTCGCCGAGAGCCCTTCCATCTCGGAGGCGGCATCCTGGAGCCGCTCGCTCTGCTCAGTCGTGCCCTCGAAAATCTCTCCGATAGAGCTACGCACCTGCTGGCTGGCTTCGTCGACGCGGTCGGCGTTGTCGTCGACGCGACTCGTCGCGTCGAGGACGTTACGCGCGAACGACTGCATGTTCCCTATCGTCTCCTCAAGCGCGGCCAGTGTATCGTTTATTTCCTCGCCGACCGACTCCATGGAGTCGTTCTTGCTCTCGGGGTCGACGCGGGCAGTCAGGTCACCGTCGGCGGCGTCACCGAGCACGCGTCGGTACTCCGTGGCTTTCGCTTCGAGGTGCTCGTTGATCTCTTGCATCACCTCGCTCTCCTCGATTGCCTCCTCACGGGCCTGTTCGGCCTCGCGTCGCGCCTGTTCGGCCTCCTCGCGGGCCTGCTCAGTCTCGCCTATTTTCTCGCGTATCGAGGTGCGCATCTGGTCGAACGACGCGTATAGCGTGCCAAACTCGTCCTCACGGGTGGTCGAGAGATCGACGTCGAGATTGCCGTCGCCCATCGCCTGCGCTTTCGAGGAGAGCGAGCGCAGCGAGACGACAGTACTCGTTCCGATTGTCACCCCGACGAGACCGAGGTTGATGATCGAAAACAGCAGGAGTCCGATGAGGTCAGAGTTAATCTGGTTACTCAGCGCGTACGCCTGCGTCTTGTCGGCGTGGACCATCACGGTCCAGTCCGTCGAGCGCAACTGGGTGCTCGCCATCAGCATCTCGTCCATCTCCATGAACTCACTCTCTCCACCGGCGAGTTGACTGGACGCGCCGCCATCGTGTTCAGAGAGAATCTGACTCGTGTTTGGGTGCGAAACGTACTGGCCGTCGCTGTTGACGACCACGGTAAAGGAGTCGTTGCGGCGGTCAGAGATGGTCTGTGACTGTGCCTGGAGGTCCGTCATGTAGACGAGTGCGTGGTCCGGGTTGTTCTCGATGGGTGAAATGACGGCGATAATCGGGTGGTCGACCAGTGGCACGGAGAACGGCTTCGAAACGTAGGTGTCGGTCGGCCCGTCGAACTCGGGGGGATTCTCGGCGAAGGCCGCGCCCTGTTCCCGCGGGCTGACTCCGACGAAGTCCTCGTTCGAACTCGCCTCGAACGTCATCGAGGTAGTGTTCAGATAGTGCACAGCAGCGACGTTCTCGGGGACTTCCTCCCGTTCGACGAGTCCATGCAGGTACTCGTCAGCCTGGGCTGTACTCCCGCTCTGGAGCGCCGGGTTGGCGGACGTGCTTCGGACGCTCCGCTGCGTGTTGTTGAGCCACGAATCGAGTTGTGCGGACTGGGACTGCGAGAGTGCAGTCAGGTCGCTCTCGACATCGTCGTTGAGTGTCGCAGATGCCTGTGAGCTGACGACCAGGCCAAAGCCGACCATCAAGACGATTGCAAGCGCCAGTGCGACGCCCAACTGTGTCGCGTAACTCTTCCGCAGAGAATCTGGTAAAAGTGAACCACTATTCGGTGCCATCGCTTCTGTCGACGGCCTAAATTCGCTTAAAAGACACCCCCCATATTTTACTACTGATAATGACAGCACCGCAACGGTGCCCCCTATCTTCTACTCACGATGCCGGTTCAGAGAAGGTTATAGGCCGTAATATACTCGCTGACGTAGTCGTGCAACGACGGGTCGAGCGACTGCACGACCCGCCACTCGTCGTGCTGGCTATCGAGTGTGATATTCAACTCGCCGTCCGGCGTGACGAGAAAGACGACGTTGACGGTGTGACGGGAGTCAGCACCTGCGACCGATGCAGTATCCCAGAAGTGGGCGTGAACACCGAGGCGACGTTCGACAGTAGCAGAGAGTCCCAGTTCCTCGCGGGCGATACGTTCGGCAGCCGTCTCCAGTTGTTCGCCCTTGTAGAGTCGACCACCGGGCCAGAACCACTCGCCTGCGGCGGGTTCGTTGGTTCGTCGTGCGAGGATGACGCCGTCGTCGTGGGAAACAACGATTTCGACACAGACCTGCGGGAGGTGTGCGAGACAGTCACCGAATGTCTCTTCGCGAATGAACTCGTCGTGAACGTGCATGTCATCTGCCAATCGTGTCTGGACCAAGAGTGTCCCGGATGCGCCCCAGATGGCCAAAACAATAAATAGAGATTGTCGCTAAAATTAGATGAATTGACTCATATGGCCCCGTCGGACCCTGACGAACTGGGAGAGCCGTTCTCCGTACTCGTGTCAGTTCTCGATGACCCGGAGCAGGGGAAGAAGCGACTGCCTCGCATCGTCAGTCTCTTCGAATCCGACGACCGCCGAGTCCGACTCTCTGCGGCGTGGGCCTGTTCGGCTGTCGCCAACGAACTCGAAGACGAGGACACCATCGAGTATCTCGTGCGACGGTTGAGCGACCGCCTCGATGAGGAGCACGTCTCGCTGGAACTGACGACGACGCTCGACTACATCTCGACGCGCTATTCCGGGCAGGTCGAACGCATCCTCGAACAGATGGACGAAGAGGAACGCGAACGAGGGTCGGTTCCCCTCCCGCGCGTCGGGAACTTCACCCGGAGCAACTACTACAGTAACGACCACTCCCGGGACGGCGTGGGGCGCACGCAGGTTGCCGGGGCCGAGGCTGAGACGGACCCACGAAGCGCGTACACTGATTCACAGCGCGACGAGCGCGACCTGGCAGAGCAGGAACGCGACCGGAGCGGTGGCAACGACGAGACAGACGCCGCAGATGGAGGCGGCGGTCCGTCATCAGACAACGAACAGGAGAACGCCTTCGGAGCGATGGGTCAAGAGCGGACAGAAGTCGCCTCCATCGCGACGGGGAGTCGGTTCGACAAACTGCACATTCTCGCGGCTCGCCAGCGCGAACGATACGCGGACATCTACGACGCACTCGTCGGGAGCGGCAGCGAAGATGAGGCCGTTGCCCTCCGGCTGTTCCACAACCCAGAGGACACCAGCGACCAGTTCGACTACGTCACCCGGATGGAAACTCAACTCGCCCGCTGGGAGGCCGTCTCGGGACACGACCACATCGTCACCGCCCTCGACTGGAGTGTCGACCCAAGGCCGTGGCTGGCGACGCGCTTTGCGGGTGAGTCCCTCGCGGAGTTCGGTCGCGTCCCGCCCGGGCGCGTCCTGGACGACGCTATCAATCTCGCGGACGCCGTCTCACATCTCCACGGTAACGATGTCGTCCACGCGGGTATCGACCCCGGAAACGTCGCCTACCCGGGTGACCTTCTCGAGGGAGAGGACCAACAGCCGCCTCTGCTGGACAACGTCGGCCTGATGAACGTCTTCCGTCTGCACTTCGACCCGGCGCTCCATCTCGACCCCCGATACGCCGCTCCGGAGTACTTCGACAGCCAGTACGGCGGCATCGACCACACAACGGACATCTATCAGCTTGGTGCGGTACTCTATTATCTGTTTACCGGACAACCGCCGTACACTGGACAGTTCAACCAGGTCAGGGAGCGTGTCCTGAACGAACACCCAGTCCCACCGAGTACCGTTGCAGAGGGCGTCCCGTCGGCAGTCGACGACATCATCACCAAAGCGATGGCACAGCAGAAACTCACACGGTACGAGACCGTCGAACACCTCCAGCAGGAACTCGTTGGTATCCGGGGGAGGCACGAGGATGGTTAGGTTTGGCCTCTACAACGTCGCCGGAAATCCGAACCTGACGTTTATTTTCTTCATCGGGCTGACGATACTCACGGTGCTGGGCTTTCGGTTCACCTACTACGCCTACCGGAACCGGGCGTCGACCGAACTCGCGTCGCAGGTCCCCATCTGGAGTCACCTGCTGTACATCGGCGTGTTGACGACAGTGTTTGGCGCGGCGGGCATTCTCGAAATCGTCAGCTCCTGGCAGCTGCCGTACAAGAGCGCTGCGATGCTGGGTGCGACGCTGTTGCTCGCCTTTGCGATCCGGCAGATTCACTACACGGCAACGAGCGCAGACAGCGGTTCGCGCACGCACCCGTTCGAGCGACTCGCGAGGGCAGTGTTCGTTGCCGCCGTCATTTTACAGGCCGTTCTCCTCTTCCAGTTTGGCGAGTCGGACATCACGGCGACTATCGGGAGTCTGAGCGCGCTCGCCTTTCTCGCCTACGGACTTGCGTTCTACCACGACCAGATTTCTACGTCCCGACTGCAGGGGACGATGCTCGACTCACTGTTGCGTCACCTGCTTCCGATATTCACGTTTGCCGCACTGACCAGCATCGTCAACCTCGCCATTCCCTTCGGACTGGACCGCATCGTTGTCCTCCACGTCGAAGTGGTCTTCATCATCATGACGGCGACAGCGCTGATGACCGGCACAATTAAACTCCGGCAGAACCTCGCCAGTCTCTGACCTCGCTCACACTCAACGGCGACAGAACTGGGGCGCGTCCGCGATGAGGCCGTCGACACCGAGCGAAGACAGTCGGTCAGCCTGCTCCGCTGACTGTATCGTCCACGCGTTGATTTCGAAGCCAGCGTCGTGTGCCGTATCCAGGAAATCGGCGTCACAGCACCGCCGATAGGGGTGCAGGGCCTCACAGTCGAGGCGTCGGGCAACATCCACTGCGGTGTCAGTCTCCCTGTGAAAGAGGAGCGCGAGCGGAACGTCGCTCCGCTCGCCGACTTCCCGAAGCGCGCTGGCGTCGAACGACGAGACGAGCACGTCGTTTGCAAAGCGGTCGAAGACGGTCAGACAGTCCGCGGCGAGGCCGCGCTCTTTGAGCTCGACGTTGAGCGCAACGCTGTCGGGAGTCGCCTCGAACACCTCGGCGAGCGTCGGAATCGTGGCGTCACTGTCGAGCACAGAAAGTGTCTGCAGCGTCGAACGGGACGTATTCTCGACGGCACCAGTCGAGTCTGTGAGGCGGTCGAGGTGTTCGTCGTGGACGACAACGAGTTCGCCGGTCCCACACCGTCGCACGTCGACTTCGATACCGTCTGCACCCGCTTCGACAGCAGCGCGGACGGCCGAAACGGTGTTCTCTGGGTAGACACCGGCAAAGCCACGGTGAGCGAGGCAGTGCACGATTGTCTTTCGAGTGGCCGCCCAAGAGACCTTACGGTGGCCCCATCACAGAGAGTCGACAGGACAGAACTATTGCGGACGCAACCGCAGAACGGAACATGCAGGCAGTTCGCTACCACGAACACGGCAGTACCGACGTGTTGCAGGTCGACGACGTCGACCGGCCAGCAGCAACCGACGATAGCGTTCTCGTCGAGGTAGAAGCGGCGGGCGTCAATCCCGTCGACACCTACTTCCGAGAAGGGTCGTACGAACCCGCCAGACTCCCCTGGATTCCCGGCTCGGACGTGGCCGGGACCGTCGTCGAAATTGGCGACGAGGTGACCGACTTTACCGTCGGTGACCGCGTCTTCGGGACTGGACTCGGAAACACGGTTCCGGGGACCTGTGCCGAGTACGTCGCCGCACCGACGGACCTGATTGCACACCTCCCAGAGAGTGTCGACTTCGAGACGGGCGCAACGACGGCGCTGGTCGGCGTCACCGCGTGGCAAACGCTCGTCGAAGCGTGTTCGCTCCGACCGGCCGACACCTGTCTGATTCACGGTGGCAGCGGCGGCGTCGGCCACGTCGCCGTCCAGTTGGCCGCGGCGTCGGGCGCGACAGTGACGACGACCGCTTCGACGGGATATCACGACCGCCTGCGTGAACTCGGCGCAGACACTGTCCTCGATTACCGCCGCGACGACCTGGCAGAAGCGGTCGTCGACGCCGGCCAGCCGGACGTAATTCTGGACCACCGACTCGACGAGTACCTCCCGCTCGACACCGACGTCGCCGCCCACGGCGGGGATATCGGCGCTATCGGAAATGAATCGCTCTCGGCGACGTTCGAGAATGTCCCGCAGTGTCGTGGCAAGTCGCTCTCGGTCCACCACGTCAGTATGTTCAACACGCCCGACATCGGCCGCGTTCTCTCGAACCTCGCGACGCTGATGGGCAACGGCGACCTGTCGAGTATCGTCGCCCGTCGGTATGCACTCGACGACGTCGGTGAGGCCCACCGTGCCGTTCTCGAAGACAGCTATCTCGGTAAACTCGTCGTCACGCCCTGACCAGTGTGCGTGCCGTTTGCGGGCTATTTTAGTGCCCCTTGACAACAAATGACAAGGGTCTAAGACGCTGGGGCGTCAACTACGACGTTAGTCATGAAAGCAACAGAGAAGCCCAGCTTCGATACATCCGACAGACGGCGGATTTACGAGTACATCGAACGAAACGGGGCAGTTCGGCCGGAGGCGCTGTACGACGACCGCATCGTACGCATCGAACCCGAGCGGTTCCGACAACTGGTCGCCATCATGAAACGCGACGGGGTGATAGAGGAGCGAGACGGAAAGCTCCGGGTCGCGCTGGAGGGCGGTGCCAGAGAAGAATACCGGACGGCAAACTTCGACTTCGAAATCCGACCGGCGAGACAGGAGGACTTCTCGGGTATTCTGGGAGTCATCGAGCAGGTTGCGCGCCAGCGAACGTACATCGAAGCCGAGACGGTCGCCGAGCAGTTGAACCACGAGGACGCGCTCATCAGACACAACGACCTCGACACGCGGATGTTCTTTGTCGCGACGGTGAGTGGGGAAGTCGTCGGCTGGTGTCACGTCGAGGCCCCAGAACTGGAGAAGTTGCGACACACGGCCAAGCTGACAATCGGCATTCTCGGGGAGTATCAGGGTGAAGGGCTGGGGAGTCACCTCCTCCAGCGGGGGCTCTCGTGGGCCGGGTCGAACGGCTACGAGAAGGTTTACCAGTCGGTGCCGGCGACGAACGAACGAGCAATCGAATTTCTTCAAGACCACGACTGGGAAGAAGAAGCCCGTCGCACGGACCATTACAAACTCGACGACGAGTACGTCGACGAAGTAATGCTGGCCCGTCACCTCACGGAGTGAACCAGTGGGATTCGCGGCCAACGTTTTATCTTCTCTCCGGATGACATGGTACGTATGACTGTCTCCTTCGACTTCACCGACGACGTAGTGCTCGTGACGGGCGTCGGCGGCGCACTCGGGAGCGCCGTCGCGGAGGCGTTTCTCGACAGCGGCGCGACTGTCTGTGGCGCCGACCTCGTCGACAGCCAAAGCGAAGACTTCCTGCTCGACGACCCCGATCGTATCGATTTTTATCAGGGCGATTTCACCGATGAATCGCAGGTCGCGGCCGCTATCGAGGGTATCGTCGACAGACACGGCGGGCTCGACTACCTCTGTAACATCGCCGGAACGTGGCGCGGCGGGAATCCTGTCGACGAAACCGACGTCGAGACGTTCGACTTCCTTTTCGACGTGAATCTCAAGACGATGTTTCTGGCGACGAAACACGCCATTCCCCACCTCCGGGAGCGCGACGGTGCGGTGGTCAGCGTCTCTGCACGCTCCTCGCTGGAGGGCGGAGAAGGCGACGCCATCTACCGCGCGACGAAAGCCGGCGTGCGCATCCTGACCGATTCTGTCGCCGAAGAGAATCTCGGAACTGTCCGCGCGAACGCTGTGATGCCGAGCGTCATCGACACGCCGATGAACCGCGAGATGATGCCCGATTCAGACTTCGACAAGTGGGTCGACCCGGCCGATATCGCAGACGTGATGCAATTCCTCTGTAGCGACGCCGCGAGCGTCACCAGCGGCGCGGCGGTCCCGGTCTATGGTGAAGCCTAGTTGACGGCAACCGGCAGAAATCACCACATTTTAATCGTCTATCCGGATAGGCGGCGGTATGAATGAGCGCGAGACGTGGGCAACGCGAATTGGCTTCCTGCTCGCTGCCATCGGCAGCGCAGTCGGACTGGGGAACATCTGGCAGTTTCCCTTCAAAACGGCGACCAACGGCGGCGCGATATTCGTTCTGGTCTATCTCGTGGCCGTCCTCGTTATCGGTCTCCCGACGCTGCTGGCGGAGTTCGTCGTTGGCAGACGGACGCGCACGAACGCTGTCGACGCGTTCGAGAAACTCGGACACCGAAACTGGCGTATCGTCGGCGCGCTTGGTGCGTTCATCGGGTTCTGGATTGTTGGCTACTACAGCGTCGTCGGTGGCTGGGTCGGTCGATATATCATCGGCAGCGCCCGCGGTGCGTACTTCGACGCCCCCGCACAGTACTTCGGCACCGTCTCGGCAGGTCCCGACGCCATCCTCTTCCACGCGCTGTTCATGGCCGTTACCGTCGCCGTCGTCGCCTTTGGCATCGAAGACGGCATCGAGAAAGCGACGAAGGTGATGGTCCCCAGTATCGTCGTGTTGATGCTCGGACTGGCAATCTGGGCGGCAACGCTCGGTGGCGCGGCCGACGGGTACACCTATTTCCTCAACCCGGACTTCAGCCAACTGGCCTCCAACGCCGGAGAAATCATTCCGTTCGCCGTCTCACAGGCGTTTTTCACGCTCTCACTCGGGATGGCGATCATGATTACCTACTCCTCGTACGTCGACGAAGACACCAGTCTCTTCGTCGACGGCGGGGCAATCGTCGTCACGAACACGGCGGTCGGCATCCTCGCCGGGCTGGTCGTCTTCCCAATCCTGTTTGCGAACAACATCGAAGCAAGCACCAGCGGCCCAGCAGCTATCTTCGTCGCGATGGCGAGCGCATTCAGTCAGGTTCCGGGCGGTCGCATCCTCGGCGTCGCCTTCTTTGCGGTGGTTCTCATCGCAGCGCTGTCCTCGGCCATCTCGCTGATGGAAGTCATCGTCTCCTGGGCGACCGACCACTCCGACATCTCCCGACCAGCGATGGCTGGTGGTATCGGCACAGCGCTTTTCGTTCTCGGTCTGCCGTCCGCCTGGGACACCGCGTGGCTCACCTGGTTCGACAACATAGCGTACAAATTACTGCTCCCGACCTCAGTTCTGCTCCTGTTGATTTTCGTCGGTTACGTCCTCGGTAGCGACGCCATCTCGGAACTCGGCAAGGGTAGTTCACTCGCGACGCTGGGCCCAGTCTGGCTGTGGACGATTCGGACCGTTGTCGTTCTCTCTGTCGTCATCACGCTCGCTCTGGGCATCGAGACGCTGTTGGCTGGCGATTTCATGGGCCTGGAACTTATCGGCGAGGACCCGCCGATTCTTCCTCCGTTCTAGAGCGAGACACGGATTCTTTCACGGCGCTGTACTGCTCGTCTATGTACTTTCGTGACATTCGCTTATCGTCGTAGCGACGGCTAGTCTCACGACCGAACGGACAGTGTCGATCCGTCCTGACAGGAAGCCAGTGCCAGTGTCTCCGGGTTCGAGTGCTCGCTGTCGGGGCAGGAATTGTCGAACGAGACCAGTTCCCCGTTCGAGGGTGCCGCTGCCATGCGATTTTCGACAGATGACGATTGCCGATGTTCCGATTACAGAATCCTTTTTACGTCGGTACTGTTTGCAACGGGCAATGAGCGTTGGGAGGAAGCCACAATGACGATGGACGAACGTATCGAGGAGTTGCGCGAAATGCGCCGGGAAGCAGAGCTCGGCGGCGGCCAGGACCGCATCGACTCCCAGCACGAGAAAGGAAAGATGACCGCCCGCGAGCGCATTGACTACTTCCTCGACGATGGGACCTTCACGGAGTTCGACCAGTTCCGAACGCACCGTTGTCACAACTTCGACATGGAGGAAAAGGAATTCAAGGGCGACGGCGTGGTCACCGGCTACGGTGACGTCAACGGCCGAACCGTCTTCGTGTTCGCCCACGATTTCACCGTTTTCGGCGGCTCGCTGGGCGAAGTCTTCGCCGAGAAAGTCACGAAAGTGATGGACAAGGCCATGGAGACCGGCGCGCCGGTCATCGGTCTCAACGACTCGGCCGGCGCACGCATCCAGGAAGGCATCGACTCGCTTGCTGGCTACGCCGAGATTTTCCACCGCAACCAGCAGGCCAGCGGCGTTATCCCCCAGATTTCGGCCATCATGGGACCGTGCGCGGGCGGTGCGGTCTACTCCCCCGCCATCACGGACTTCATCATGATGGTCCAGGACACCAGCCACATGTTCATCACCGGGCCGGACGTCATCGAGACCGTCACCGGCGAACAGGTCGGCTTCGACGAACTCGGCGGGGCGAGCACCCACGCCTCTGAATCCGGCGTGTCCCATTTCACTGCCGCCGACGAAGAGGATGCGCTCGACGATATCCGCCATCTCCTCTCGTATCTCCCCCAGAACAACGTCGAGGACCCGCCGCGGGTCGACCCCTGGGATGACCCAGACCGCGAGTCGGACAAGTGTGCCGACATCGTTCCTGACCAGCCACAGAAACCCTACGACATGACCAACGTCATCGACGACGTAGTCGACGAGGGTTCCTTCTTCGAGGTGGCCGAAGCCTTCGCACGCAACCTGGCAATCGGCTTCGCGCGGCTGGACGGCCACGCTATCGGTGTCGTCGCCAACCAGCCGCGGGTCAACGCCGGCACGCTGAACATCGACGCGTCAGTGAAGGGGGCACGTTTCGTCCGCTTCTGTGACGCATTCAACATCCCTATCCTGACGTTCGTGGACGTGCCCGGCTTCATGCCCGGCACCGACCAGGAACACAACGGCATCATCAACCACGGCGCGAAACTGCTCTACGCGTTCTCGGAAGCCACCGTCCCGCTGATGACGGTCATCACGCGAAAAGCCTACGGTGGTGCCTACGACGTGATGTCCTCGAAACACATCGGCGCAGACGTAAACTATGCCTGGCCGACCGCCGAAATTGCAGTTATGGGACCCCAGGGTGCGGTCAACGTCCTCTACAGCGACGAACTCGAGGAAGCCGAGGATGCCGACGAACGCCGCCAGGAACTCATCGACGAGTATCGGGAAGAGTTCGCCAACCCCTACTCGGCCGCAGACCGCGGGTTTGTCGACGACGTGCTGGAACCCAAAGAGACGCGCTCGCAGTTGATTCAGGACCTGGAGATGCTGCGCTCGAAACGCAAATCACAGCCCGACAAGAAACATGGCAACATCCCACTCTGAGATGGCCGACGATTCGACACGCTCGTTGCCGACCGAGAACGGAACGCTCTCGATTCCGCCGACTGCGACGCCGGCCGAAGCTGCTGCGATTGCTGCGGCAGTCGGTGCGCACATGCGCGACCAGCAGATGGCTGCGCTGGCAGCAGCCGCAGCGGCCGACGAGGAGGTTACCTGGGACGGCAGACGCTGGAAGTTTGCCGGACGCATCGAAGGGCTGTCTGGCATCTCCCGACGCGTTCCACGAGAGGCACCGACCGACGAATGGACTGCAGCAGGACGAATGGAGGGACTCTAATGACAGGATTCGACAAAGTACTCGTTGCAAACCGCGGCGAGATTGCGGTGCGCGTGATGCGCGCCTGTGAGGAACTGGGTATCGATACCGTCGCTGTTTACAGCGAGGCGGACAAACACAGCGGCCACGTCCGCTACGCCGACGAAGCCTACAACGTCGGCCCGGCGCGTGCCGCCGACTCGTATCTCGACCACGACGCAATCATCGACGCCGCTCAGCGGGCTGACGCCGACGCCATCCACCCCGGCTACGGCTTCCTCGCCGAGAACGCCGAGTTCGCCGGCAAAGTTCAGGATGCCGACGGCGTCCAGTGGATTGGCCCGTCCAGCGGCGCGATGGAGCGACTCGGCGAGAAGACGAAAGCTCGCCAGATTATGGAAGGGGCTGACGTACCAATCGTTCCTGGCACGACCGACCCCGTCGAAGAGACCGACGAAGTCGTGGAGTTCGGCGAAGAATACGGCTTCCCCGTCGCTATCAAAGCCGAAGGCGGTGGTGGCGGCCGCGGGATGAAGGTCGTCCACTCGGCCGACGAAGCCGAAGACCAACTCGAAAGCGCCAAACGCGAAGGCGAGGCGTACTTCGACAACGATTCGGTCTATCTGGAGCGGTATCTGGAGAATCCCCGTCACATCGAGGTCCAGATTGTCGCCGACGAACACGGCAACGTCCGACATCTGGGCGAGCGTGACTGCTCGCTCCAGCGCCGCCATCAGAAAGTCATTGAGGAAGGTCCCAGTCCCGCACTCTCGGACGAACTCCGCGAGAAAATCGGCGAAGCTGCGCGACGCGGCGTCGACGAGGCCAACTACACCAACGCCGGCACCGTCGAGTTTCTCGTCGAGGAGGATATGGACCGCGAGGACGGTGAGGTGCTCGGCCCGGACGCGAACTTCTACTTCCTGGAAGTCAACACCCGCATTCAGGTCGAACACTGCGTGACCGAGGAGATTACGGGTATCGACATCGTGAAATGGCAGATTCGCGTCGCACAGGGTGACGAAATCACGTTCGACCAGGACGACGTGGAGATCGACGGCCACGCGATGGAGTTCCGAATCAACGCCGAGAACGCTGCCGACGACTTCGCGCCCGCGACCGGTGGCACGCTGGAAACCTACGACCCGCCGGGCGGGGTCGGCGTCCGGATGGACGACGCCCTCCGGCAGGGTGACGACCTGGTGACCGACTACGACTCGATGATTGCCAAACTCATCGTCAGTGGCGAAACTCGCGAGGAGGTCATCGACCGTGGCAAGCGCGCTCTCGGCGAGTTCGACATCGAGGGCATCGTGACGGTCATTCCGTTCCACCGACTGATGCTCGACGACGAGGAGTTCGTCAGCGGGACACACACCACGAAGTATCTCGACAACGAACTCGACCCTGAACGCATCGACGAGGCCCAGGAAAAATGGGGCACCGAACAGGCAGCCCCGGGCGACGACGAGGAGGAAGTCACCGAACGGGAGTTCACCGTCGAGGTCAACGGCAAGCGCTTCGAAGTGGAACTCGAAGAGCGCGGCGCGCCGGCTATCGATGTCGAGGCCGCCGCGGGCAGCAGCGGAGGCGGCAGCCAGCCCCGACCCGACCAGGCAGGCCCGAGCAACGACGACGGCGGCAGCGCCGAAGTCAGCGCCGAGGGCACCACCGTCACGGCCGAAATGCAGGGTACCATCCTGGACGTGAACATCCAAGAGGGTGACGAGGTCGATGCCGGCGACGTGTTGCTGGTGCTCGAAGCGATGAAGATGGAAAACGACATCGTCGCAGAGGTGGGCGGCACAGTCACCGAAGTCGCCGTCGGCGAGGGCGACAGCGTCGATATGGGCGACCTGCTGGTCGTCATCGAGTAAACCAGTCGCTTTCGGTCTCTTTCCACCACGATTCGTTCTCGACCAGTTCGGTAACCTTTTTCCTGCTTTTTTCGTAAACGTCGGCATGGTTTCCCGCCGTCGTACCCTCCAGACGGTTGTGAGTTGTCTCGCTGTCTCGACTGCCGGCTGTCGTTTGAGCACACTCGGAAATGGCGACGATTCCGAGCCCGAGCCCAATGAATCCCTGCCAGAGACGGTCGGTACGGACTGGTCCCCGCCGGCCGATTCGTGGGTCCAGTCGGCCGGGGGACCGCAGAACCAGCGCCACGTGGGCCAGATTCTCCAGACAGAGCCGTCGCTCGGCTGGACGGCGACAGGCGATAGCATCGATGACTCCCGAAAGGTCGCTGCAGCGACGCCGGAGAGAGTGTCTCTCCACACACCGGGTCGATATCGGGACACCGGAACCGTCGAAGTTCGGGCAGTGATCGGTACAGGTAGCGAAGCGGCTACCCCGACGTTTCTGCCACGTTGAAATTCGCTTCAGTCGGTACGAAAGGCGTATTGACGGTAGAGGGTGTCTCCACCGAGTAGTGAACTGACCGGTTCACCCAAACTTGTGTGTTCGTGCGTCACTAATCTCCAAGGGGACAATGCAAAGCAATCCATACAGCCAGTTCACTGGCGTTCCGATGAGCAGCGACGACACTGAAACTCTCCTCGCCTCGGAGGGCTACGGCATTCTCTCGCTCGCCCGAGACGACGAACCGTATAGTATCCCAGTCTCGTTCGGATACGACGGCGAATCCGTCTACCTTGGGCTCCTTGAGTTCGGTTCGGATCCGAAAAAGATGGAGTTCATCGCTGACGGGGCAACCGCTCGGCTCCTGGTCACGGACATCAGCCATCGATTCGACTGGCGGAGCATCGCAATCACGGGCACAGTTCGGTCAATCGAGAAAGACACCGAGCAATGGGAGCACCTTCTGGACACCCTCGAAGACAACGCGTGGTTCATGCCGGCCTTCGAACGCTCCGAATCGATCGAATCCATCCACGGATGGGAACTTGAGATTGACGAACTCACTGGGTTGGAACAGACAGAAGAAAGCTAAGAGAAAAAACCCCACCTCACCGCTCTATGAGTGGTAGATACGCACCCTGTATTCGCCAGGCTCCCGACTAGTCTCCGCGATTTTGTCGGATGAGTATAGAGGGGAGCTACAACAGGGATTTACCGATGAGAATGGCGCCCGTGACGCGACGACTGAACGTTCATTCTCCAGAGAATTAGTCCTCTGTCTCTTCAGACAGATTGAGCTCCGCGACGAGGCGTGCGGTGATAATTTGTTCGAGCATGCTGAGCAACTGTTCGTCGTCGGACGTGTAGTCAGCAACGATGCCGAGCGGGATTTCACCGCCAGCGACATCGTGGTGACCACCGCCACTCCCGACATCTTCGAACGCCTCACTCAGTATGTTCCCAACGTGCACTCGCGGGTCTGGCGACCGAGCACTGATGTGGACCGCGTCGTTGACGATTCCAAACACGATTGCAGTTTGAACGCCTTCTAGCCTCACAAGATAGTCGACGGCCTGCGGGAGCGAATCCCGTTCGCTCGTCCGGCCGACATGAGAGATGAGCACCGCATCGGTTGTCCGTCGATTGTCGATAGCCGACGAGATTGCGTCGAGGGTTCCCCCGGTAACTGACGGTGTCGATAGCTGCCGGAGCATCTCCTGGTCTGCGTACTCGTTGAGGTACCCTGCCGCATCGTATTCCGCGCTGGTCGCTCCGCGGAGAAAGTCGAGGGTATCCGAACGGATGGCAAACAGGAGCGCTGTCGCAAGATCCGTATCGAGTTCGATATCCAGGGCCCGCACGTACTCTGTCAGAATCGTCGCAGCTGCCCCCAACTCTTCACGATGATCGACGAACCGAGCGTCGATATCCTCGGCAGGGTGATGGTCGATCACAATATCTACGTTCGTATCCGGGGGAACCTGGTTGTTCTCGCCCGGGATCGAGTGATCGACGAATGCAAGTAACGAGTCCGGTTGCCGGTTCTGGACAGTCGCGGAGTCGAACGTCTGGAGGTCGATATCGAGTAGATTGACGAACGCCCGGTTTTGCTGGTGGGAAATATCGCCGCTGTAGAGGATATGCCGGTCGTCGATGCCAGCCGCGGCCGCGATCCGGCCCAATGCGAGCGCGCTGGCGAGACAATCCGGATCGGGGTTGTTGTGGCAAACGATGTTGATCTCACTACCGTCACCGAGAAGTTCGTCGAGCTGTTGCGGCGCGCTCATTCCCTGAAGGCTATGGTCTCTATACAGTTAGGAGTACAGGATGCTCTCGAATCAGGTCGGTCGTATAGTGGGAATGCGACGAACCGGAGTCGACAGGACAGACTGCTCTCGTTTGTAGACATCTCCCGACCGGTACTGTTAGGGAAACGGCTGCCCCGACGTTTCAGTATGCAACAGACGCGCTGTGCTGTCCTCAATGCGATTGCCGACGGACCGGTCGCGGGTCCTGCCCTGGCCGAGCAACTCGACGTGTCTCGCGCCGCGATCTGGAAACACATCGAGGCGCTCCGCGACGACGGCTTCGAGATAGCCAGCGACGACGACGGCTACGAACTCGTTTCGGTCCCCGAGTTCTCCGGCACGGCCATCGAGTTCGGTCTGGATGCGCCGTTCGAAGTGGAGTACCACGACGCCATCCCCAGCACGAACGAACGTGCCCGTGAGCTGGGTGCCGAAGGCAAATCGGACGTGGTCGTCGTCGCCGACGAGCAGACCGGTGGGAAGGGTCGTCTGGACCGCGCGTGGTCGTCGCCGAGTGGCGGCATTTGGCTCTCGATTCTGTTGCGCCCGGACGTACCGCCCGCACAGGCCCCCGCGTTCACGCTCGCCGCGGCCGTCGCGACGACGCGTGCCGCTCGCGAAGCGGGGGTCGAAGCGGAAATCAAGTGGCCGAACGATATCCTCGTGAGTGAAACGACCGAGGACTCGCCAGAGCGTCGCTCTGACGGTGCCTCGGTGAGCGAAGCGAACCGAGCCGGCGGGCCTGCTAAACTCGTCGGTATCCTCACCGAGATGGAAGGAGAGGCCGACCGCATCTCGTGGCTGGTCGTCGGCATCGGCATCAACGCCAACGTCGACCCGGACGACCTGCCCGCGGATACTCCGGCGACGAGTATCCGCGCTGAAGTCGGCGACGTGGAACGGCGTGTGTTCACGCAGCGATTGCTAGAGGAGTTCGACGACCTACGCAAAGACCTCGACAGCGTCGTCCCAGCGTGGCGCGAGTACGCGTCGACACTCGGCCGGCGCGTTCGTGTCGACACGCCAGGCGGCGAGGTAATCGGTGAGGCCGTCGACGTAGCGTTCCCCGGGACCCTCATCGTCGAGACCGAGGACGGCCGCGTCGAAGTTACTGCTGGGGACTGTGAGCACTTGCGTCCAGTCGACGAGTAACTGTCGGGTTACCAGACAATCGCGTCAGTCAGCATTATCGACGTTGACTGTCAGGACTGGCACCGGTGCAGAGCGGACGACACGCTCGGCAACACTGCCAAGCAGGAGCCGATTCATCCCGGAGCGCCCGTGAGTTCCCATCACCACGATGTCACATGGATTCTCGGCGGCGTAGGCGGTGATATCGCTGGCCGGTGAACCCTCGATGAGGTCCGTCTCGACGGATGCCTCTTCCGCCCGGCGCTGGACCTGTTCGAGTGCCGACTGCCCTTCCCGTTCGAGCGCCTGGCTGACCCCCTCCATCGACGCTTCCATTGGAATATCCGTCAGCGAGGCAGTGTCGACTACGTAGAGCGCGCGCAGTGTCGCGTCGTGTGCGGCAGCGAGTCCGGCAGCGTGGTCGATGACCTTCTCCATCCCGGGAGAGCCGTCAGTCGGCAAGAGGATATCGTCGTACATGTGAGGGAGTACCACGCCGGCGTACTTAGTATTCAGGCACCAGCAGTGCTGGTTATAGTAGCCACTGAAAGCCATTGCACACACGACCGCACGAGGGCAGTACGATCGGTGTGTAAACCGTTTCAGTTGTTACTATAGTTTCCGGGAGAAACGACATCAGTCACGTCGCTGACGCCCGCTCGTCGAACAACTGCCCGGACGATGTCCTCGGCACCGGAGAGGTTGTCCGAATCACCGTCGAGAACCAGGAGTCGGGCGTCGCGACCCTCGGCAACCAGCCCGCAGTTCAGTCCGGCAATCTCCGCACCGTTGACCGTCGCCATCTGCAGTACTTCGAGTGCGCTCACGTCGAAGAGTTTCGCTGTGAACTCCATCTCCCGGAACATCGAGGGGCTGTTAGTCATCACGTTGTCAGTCCCGAGCGCGACGGTCGTCCGGTCGAGCAACTCTCGAATCGGCGGGTGGCCAACGTCGGTGACGATGTTCGACCGCGGGCAGACGACGACTGGCATCTCGTTGTCTGCCAGTCGCTGCAGGTGGAGTTTCTCCGCGTGGACCATGTGGACCAGAAAGTCCGGGTCGAGGTCCATCGCGGGGTTGATATCGCCGCTGTCGACTTCGCCGGCGTGGATACCGAACAGTTTGTCTGCGCGTGCCGTCGCGTTCCGTTCCATCGAAAAATCACCGTCTTTGGCACCGCTGGCACCGAAACCGTCGCTTCGCTCCATCGCATCGACGGATTCACGCCCGAGAACGACCGGTTCGATGTCGACCCCCTCGATGGCAGCCTCGAACATCTCGAGGCCGTCGACCCCTCCTTCTCGAAACTCGATGCATGCTCCGGTTCCAGTGTTCCGCATAAATCGTAGCGAGCGGGCCATCCCGTCGACCAGTTCGTCGCGGCTGGCAGCATCGAGCAGTCGATGCTTGAGGCCGTCGGGTGGCGCGACGAGTGCTTCGAGCGAGAGGTCGCCACCGGCCTCTTTCGCGATTGAATCTCCGAGATGCGTGTGAGCGTTGACGAACGCAGGGAGGATGATACTGTCACCACGAACGTCGGCTTCTTCGATGGCTGCGATTTTGCCGTCCTCGACGACGACACGACCCTGTATTGGGTCGAACTCGCGCCCGCGGAGGACGGTCCCTTCGATAATCATATCTCGATGAAGATGCCCGAATTAGTTGAAATCTCCGCTCCAGCGCGGGGGCCAGTGGATACTTTGCCGACATGTCTCAGTTATCGTGCGGTGCCACAACGACCGAGCCGTCGCTGTGTACGGTCGCGCTGTGCCCCTCTATTCGGAACGTGATGTATCCCGGGCCACGTCTCTTTCCACTCTCCGTTGCCCTGAACACGTTGTTGAGTGCGTCGGCGTTGACGATGTCGTTGAGCGGCCCGAACGAACGGGTGTCTTTTCCGGTACTCGTTTCGAGCGCTTCGAGAACAGCAACCGAGACGGGTCGAGAGTCGTGCCACGAGGACTCGACTGTTCCGTCTGCGTTGATGACCACGTCTGCCTCGTCATCTTCATCTGGGGTCCCGTCAGTCATTGTAATTGGACAACGAAACCATGGTAATTGACCTTTTCCTTCAGTATGGGTATTCTGAAAACTATAGCATTTGTCGGTAGAATTAGTCGAAATCGTCCAGTGTCGCGTTGATGCCTGGACGGACGTCTCGCACGAGTGCCCCGTCGAGGTCGAGACCGAGCGTTCGGATTGTCTGGTTGCCGACGCGTTCGCTGTGTTCGTCGGGCGCGTACACGCCGAGTCGCCACTGGTCGCGCTGGGCAGCACGGAGTGCACCAACCAGTGTCGACTGCTGGCCGAGTTCGCGAATCTCACCGTTGACCAGGACACGTGACGAGGATTCGGTCATCTCCGGCTGACTCGGGACATCGAGGATGACTTCGTCCGGATCGAGGGCAACGCTATCGGCGATATCTCGCTCAAAGTCCCGGATGGTTTCGTGTTCGGCGATGAGGATATCTTCTGGGACGGCATCCATCTCGGCCCAGACCGCTCGCTTGTAGAGGTTCCGTCGTTCCAGACGGCGAGCATATCCCACGGTGGCTTCACACTCGCGCATCGCGACGTGGAGCGCGTGGTCGTCCATTCGTCGCAACTGCTCGGCCGTCGTCGCACCGGCGGCGAGCAACCGCTCTGTAGCGCGCTGGAGCATCGACTTTGCAATTCGGGCGACGTGGTGAGAGTAGACGGTCGGATTCATCAGTGCGCGGGCGAGTAACAGACTCTCCGCAGACTGGACGTTCCCTTCGTCGAGGACGAGTTCGCCGTCGACGAATCGGAGTTCGCGAACGAGACGGCCGTGGTCGATGGTGCCGTAGGGGACGCCGGTATGGTGGGCGTCCCGGACGAGATAGTCCATCCTGTCGACGTCGAGTTCGCCGGAGACGAGTTGGCCGAGTTGTCCCTCACCGGCCACGAGACCGGCGATTCGGTCCGGGTTGAGACCGTGTTCGGTGAGAATGCGAGCGACGGTTCCGGACTCGACGAGGTCGCCGATGTCGTCGTGATACTTCCCCGTCTGTCGGTAGATGAGTCCCTCGATGTTGTGGCTGTAGGGACCGTGACCGATGTCGTGCAAGAGGGCAGCCGCACGGACACGCTCGGCTTGCTGGCCTTCGATGCCGAGGTGTGAGAGCGCGCGGTTTGCGAGGTGATAGACGCCGAGACTGTGTTCGAATCGGGTGTGGTTGGCAGAGGGATAGACGAGGTCGACCGTGCCGAGCTGACGGATGCGGCGGAGCCGCTGGACCGGCGGCGTATCGAGCAGGTCGCTCGCCACACCGGTCACCTCGATGTGGTCGTGGACGCTGTCCTTGACGGTTGGCATTACAGTTTGCTTGGACTGCACCAGATAAAAGAGTCAGTACCCGCCTCAGGTGAATCGTCCGAGCAGGTCGAGCAGGTCCCGCCGGGTCGCGTTACCGTGGTCGACCGGTTCGAGCGGGTCTCTGCCCATCTCGCGAACCGTCTCGATGGCAGCGTGAGGTGCGTAGTCGCGGGCGTGGACCAGCCACGCCGCCAGGACGTGTCCAGTCCGCCCGATACCGGCCAGGCAGTGGACGACGACGGACTCGTCGGCCGCAGCAGCATCGTCAAGGAAGGGTAAGATGTCTTCTCGGAGAGTGTCGATTGATGCCAGGTGGTGGTCGAGGACCGGAGCGTGCAGTACGTGTCTGGGCCCGAAGGCAGCCACGTATCGACCGATATTCGCATCGTGAGCGTCTAGCTGGCGGCCAGTGAGGAGACAGCAGACTCGTTGGATACCCGCGTCTTCCATGAACCCTATCCACTGGCCGATAGCCTGTTCGTGTGTGCCAGCGCTATGCCAGCCCGGACAGCAGGCACCGTAGACGACGTCCTCGTCCGGTGCTGCGGGGGCGAACCGGTGGGCGTCCGCCATCATTGGACCGGAAGTGGTCATCGAGTGGACAGTCACCACCGATGCACTTGAGTATACAGGCGCGGTTCTCACATCTGAAAGTGACCGCTTCGGCGGTGAGCGCTCGTCGGAACCCGAGACGATGATTTATCACGCCCGGTTACCGTACGGATGTGTATGGTGACGTTCCTGTCCGGTGGGACGGGCACGCCGAAACTCGTGGCCGGGGCCGACGCTGTCTTTCCCCCCGAAGAGACGACTGTCGTCGCGAACACGGGCGACGACATCGAACTCGGCGGCGTGCTGGTCTGTCCGGACCTCGATACGGTTCTCTTTCTCGGCGGTGACGTACTCGACCGGGAACTGTGGTGGGGTATCGCTGACGACACGGCCGAGACGCACGACGAGTTGCTCGCACTCGCCGAGCGCGCCGGATTAGACGGGGGACCGCGATATCTCCCGGCAGACGCGCAGACGAGCGGCCGCGAGATAGCCCGCTGGCGGCGCTTTTCCGGCGTCGCGGAGTTCATGCACATCGGCGACCGCGACCGGGCCGTCCACGTGACACGAACTGGGCTGCTCGACGAGGGCGAGACGCTGACGGCGGTGACCCAGACACTGTCCGAGGCGTTCGGTCTCGACGTGACCCTGTTACCGATGAGCGACGACCCGGTCGCAACGCTCGTCCACACCCCGGAGGGACCGATGCACTTCCAGGAGTTCTGGGTCGCACGCAACGGCGAGCCGACCGTCGAAGACGTGGAGTTTCGCGGGAGTGACGACGCGACAGCGACAGATGCAGTTCAGACTGCACTTTCGGGCCCAGTCGTTATTGGGCCGTCAAATCCGGTGACGAGTATCGGCCCCATGCTGGCTGTCGATGGCATCGAGGATGCCCTCGCCGAGACGCCCGTCGTGGCTGTCTCGCCGTTCGTGGAGGACCAGGTGTTCTCGGGGCCGGCCGCGAAGTTGATGGACGCCGTCGGACAGGACCCCTCGACGGCCGGCGTCGCAGACGCGTACTCGTTCGCTGACGCGTTCGTCCTCGACGCCGATGACGGGACCAACCTCGACCGACCAGTCGTCCGGACAGATACGGCGATGGACGACGACGCGGACGCCGAGCGCGTCGCGCGCGCTGTCGAGGACGCGCTGGAGGTGGTCGGCTGATGTTCGAGCCCCGCGTCGCGCTGGCGAGCCTGAGCGGCGAAGCAGACGCCTCGTGGGCCGAGAATTCCGCCGGGTACGCCGGTGCGGCCTTCCTCGGCGGTATCGCGCTGGATGGTCCCACCCGCGACGCCGCCCGCGGGATGGTCGACCGTGACCGGACGGAGTTTCTGCCGTCCGACCCTATCACATTCGTCGACGACCAGCTCGCGGCGCTCGCGGACGTGCCGATTCGACCGGGATACAACGTTAGAACGACCACGCTAGGTCCGCTACGTGAGGCAGCCGCTGTGTGTGCCGACCACGACGCTCTCCTCGAAATAAACGCTCACTGCCGTCAGGACGAGATGTGTGCGGCCGGGGCCGGTCAGTCGCTGCTTGCCGACCCCGAGACGCTCTGTGAACAGGTTCAGGCGGCCGCGGAGACCGGCGCGACGGTGAGCGTGAAAGTCCGGACAGAGGTGTCGGGTGTCGACCTGCCCGCAGTCGCCACGGCGGCAGAAGATGCTGGCGCAGACGTGATTCACGTCGACGCGATGGACTCCGAATCGGTGGTCGCAGCGGTCGTCGACGCGACAGACGCGTTCGTCGTTGCCAACAACGGCGTCCGCGACGAGCAGACAGTCAAGGAGTATCTGGAATACGGCGCGGACGCGGTCAGCGTTGGGCGGCCGAGCGACGACCCGGCGGTACTGAGCCGGGTCGAGAACGCGACGACTGCGTATTTCGACGGGAGCAAATCGAGCGTTCAGTCGACAGCGTCGCACAGACAGGAGAGTGACTCATGAGAACGACCACAGAGAACGCACAGCTTGCACTGTTGCTGGAGGTATCGGGGACGCCAAAGCCCGGGAACGTCGACCGACACCGGGAGTACGAGGACCTGCGATTCGAACACTTCGTGACGGGGGCGGTGTGTGCCCGCGACGGCCTCCGACTCGCGGCGGGCGGCGCGGAGGTCGGCGAGTCGTTCCGGCGGGCCGTCGCCGGCATGAGCCAGCAGTCGGGCGGCAACACCCAGTTCGGAGCGCTGCTCGTGGTGACGCCGCTGGTTCGGGCTTCCGCTGCCCACGAGCTGACGCCCGAGGGGACTCGCAGCATCGTCGCGGAAACGACTGTCGAGGACGCCGAGAAGTTCTACAAGGCCTTCGAGTACGTCGACGTGGCTGTCGACGACCCGCCCGAGGGGATGGAGCCACTGGACGTCCGTCGGGGTGCCGATGCGGTGGCGACGATTCGCAAGCGAGCCATCACGCTCGAAGACGTGATGGAACGCAGCGCCGACCGTGACGGCGTCGCTGCGGAGTGGGTCGATGGATTCCCCCGGACGTTCGGGGCAGCCGAGACGATTCTCGACGGGACTGGTCCGGTGACTGACCGCGCGGCCGAGGCGTATCTCGACTTGCTCGCCGACGAACCGGACACCTTCGTCGTGACGAAACACGACCACGAGACGGCTGAGGAGGTCCGTCGGCGGGCCGTTGCCGTCCGTGACGGCGAGGAAGACGTAGAGGCGTTCGCCGACGAACTCGTCGAGCGCAGTATCAATCCGGGGACAACTGCCGATATCGTTGCCGGTGCGCTGTTCGTCGCGCTGGAGCGCGGGCTGGAGGTCTGACCGTGGCCGAGTGGCCAGTCGAGCGCGCCGGCGTCGTCGAGACAGTCGTGACGACGCTGGGACCGAACGACCGCTGGAACGTCGCTGCGCTCGGCGTCGAAGGGCTGGACACCGCTGGACCCGCACGCGGCCGAACGTGGGGGCGAACGCGAACGTGGCGGAACTTCCGCGAGCGCGGCGGTGGCTATGTGCAGTTCACACAGGACCCACTCGATTTCGTCGACGCCGCACTCGCTGTCCGCGAGGAAGACGACCCGATTCTCGACAGCGCTGACGCATGGGTCGACGTTCGCGCCGAGGAACGCGACACTGGGACCGACGGCGGGACCGACTGGACTGACTGGGCTCTCGATGCAGTCGAGACGACCGTCGAGAACAGGGTCGTCCCGGCGACGAACCGCGGCCACGCCGCCGTCGTCGAAGCGACTGTCGCGGCGTCCAGACTGGACGTAGACGCCTACGAGACCGCAGTCCTCCGTGACCGACTGGACTACTTCGAGAGCGTGGTCGAGCGCTGCGGTGGCGAGCGCGAACGCGATGCTATCGAGCGAGTGCGTTCGCTCACCGGTGACTGGTAGGGGCTGCCGACGGCCGAGGACTATCGAACCTTTTTAGAGGTGGCCTCGGCTACGTGGGTGCAACGATGGCCATCAAACCCGCCTACGTCAAAAAGACCGGTACACTGCTGATGGAACGATACCCGAAAGCATTCTCGACGGACTTCGAGCACAACAAGGACCTCGTCGAGGAACTGACGAACATCGAATCCAAGGGCGTCCGCAACCGCATCGCGGGCTACGTCACGCACAAGCAGGGCAACACCGCCGAAGCCTGATTTTCTATTTGCTCTCCGGCTCGTACGCACAGGTGTCCAGCCCCAGCACCGCGTTGACGCCACAGAACTGCGTCGCGGCGTTGAACAGGAGGCCAGCGCTGGCAATCATCCCGAAAACGGCGAGCAACTGACGGTCTGACACTGCTGCACCGACAGCAATAGCGAACAGCAACACGCCGAGCAGTGCTCGCGTCAGTCGGTCGTAGCCTCCGACGTTACGCATCCGTTCGGGAACGGGGTTGAACGACGCCATAGCAGCGTATTCGGCCTCCGGACAAAAACCGGTTTCGCGGCGTGCCCTGGCTTTTCGCTCGGTTGAGATGACAGCCCGCCGAATTGAACAGTGCGAGTCGTTTCCAAACAGTTTTGACCGGGCATTGCCCTACCACCGTCTATGACAGTACGCGCAGGAATTCTCGGTGCGACAGGTGCCGTTGGACAGCGACTCATTCAGCTACTCGAACCTCACCCGGATTTCGAAATTGCCGCCCTGACCGCAAGCGGCGACAGCGCGGGCAAGACGTATCGCGAGGCCGCCAAGTGGCGTATCAATATCCCGATTCCAGAGAGCGTGGCGGAGATGACCGTTCGGGATACGTCTCCCGACGACGTTCCGGACGACCTCGACATCATCTTTTCGTCGCTCCCCTCCAGCGTGGGCGAGCGCGTCGAACCCGGCTTCTGCGAGGCCGGCTACGTCGTCTCCTCGAACTCCTCGAACGCCCGGGCCGACGACGACGTGCCACTCACCATCCCAGAAGTCAACGCCGACCACATCGACCTCCTCGAAGTCCAGCGCGACGAACGCGGCTGGGACGGGGCACTCGTCAAGAATCCCAACTGCTCGACGATTACGATGGTCCCGCCGCTGGCGGCTCTCGACGACGCCTTCGGGCTGGACCGCATCACCGTCTCGACGCTGCAGGCGGTCTCGGGTGCGGGCTACTCCGGCGTCACGTCGATGGAGATTATCGACAACGCAATCCCGCACATCGGCGGCGAAGAAAAGAAGATGGAGACCGAATCGCGGAAGCTCCTCGGTAGCTTCGACGGTGCAGAAGTCCAGTGGCACGACGCCCGCGTCGACGCCTCCTGCAATCGGATTCCAACCCTTGACGGCCACCTCGAAAACGTCTGGACTGACACAGTCGAAGACGCGACCGTCGAGTCTGCCGCCGAGGCGCTCCGCGAGTACCCGACGCTCGACCTCCCGTCGTCACCTGACCAACTCGTCCACGTCTACGAGGAACCCGACCGACCGCAGCCACGACTGGACCGCGACAAAGAAAACGGGATGGCAATCGCAGCGGGTGGCATTCAGGCGACCGACAACGGTCTCCAGTTCAACTGCCTCGCACACAACACGATGCGTGGTGCTGCCGGTGCCTCCATACTCAACGGCGAACTCCTGCTCGAGAAAGGATACATCTAGTACTTTTCGAGGGTCACGGTAAACACACTCCCCTCCGGCTCGTTGTCCTCGAGAACGACCTCGCCGTCGTACGTTCCGACGAGTGTGTCGACTAGGTAGAGTCCGATTCCAGAACCGGAGCTTGCCAGTCCCATCTCGCCGCGGCCGAACACTTCGTTTTTCTGACTGTCCGGGACGCCGGGCCCATTGTCGGCAACCTGTACCGAAACAGTCTCGTCGTTTTCTTCGACGTGGACGGCAATTTCGGGTTCTGGCTTGTCGTTGTGCGATACCGCGTTGTTCAGGAGGTTTCGAAATACTGACGAGAGGAGTTCCGTTGCAGCGACCTCTAGTCCCTGCGGAAGGTCGCCAGTGAGCGTGATTGTCGCCTCCCCGTGTGCCGACTGGGCCTTTTCGATTTCGTTCGTGAGCACACTCGAGAGGTTTATCGAGTGCAACTCCGGGTCGCTGTTATTCTCGAGTACGTCGAGGAAATCACCGACCGTCTCGGTGATGCTGGTGATATGTTCACCCGCTCTCAACATCCGGTCGAGGTGTTCTGCTCCCGTGTCGTCAACGTGGCTTTTGAGCGAGTCGCCCCAGCCCAGAATGACGGCCACGTCGTTTCGGATATCGTGGCGAACCACCTGGTTCAACAGGGCCAGTTCTGCGTTCCGTTGCTGTAACTTCTGTTGCTGTTGTTCCCGCTGTCTCGCATACAGGAGTGTCTGCTGGAGCAGACGCGGGGTGATGTCATCTTTGACCAGATAGTCCTGCGCTCCTTGCTCGACGGCATTGACACCGACTCGTTCGTCGTCGAGCCCGGTCAGGACGACGACCGGTGCCATCTCATCGACTTCTACCATTTGGTCGAGTGTCTCGAGCCCAGAGCTGTCTGGCAAACCAAGGTCCAGCAAGACGATATCAACCTGCTCGTCGAATGTCTCGACAGCGCTGTTGAGGTGGTCGACCTGTTCAATCGTGGGGGCCTCCGCGTCGATATCCGGCCAGGACCGTTCTGTAAGATATTCTTCGATGAGACGGGCATCGGCCGGATTGTCCTCGACGAGGAGGATGTGTGAGAGTGGTGTGTTATTCATTGGTTGGTGAGGGAGTGGCGTTCGTTATCCAGAACTCGACTGTCGCATCTACCATCTGAATGTACTCGTCAGGGTCCGCCGGTTTCGTAACGTAGGCATTTGCCGACGATTCGTAGGCCTGTGTAACGTCTTCACGGTTCTCGGAACTCGAGATGATAACGACGGGGGCGGTCCGAAAGGCAGTCTCGTTGCGGATTGCCGCAAGCACCTCGAAGCCAGACCTGTTCGGGAGATTCAGGTCCAGCAGTATCAAATCCGGATGGTCCTCCGTCGTGTCAGCACCAATCGCAGTGAGCTGGTCGATTGCTTGTTGCCCATTGTTAATCACTTCCAAATCGAGGTCGATTCCGGCTGTGTCGACGCCCTCTTTCATCAACCGGATGTCTGCCGGGTTGTCCTCGATGACGAACACGCGAGGAGTGGACACATCGGCTGACCGGTCATACATTGCTATCATCTTCTCCGGGAAGCGTCACTATGAATGTCGACCCTTCGCCCGGCGCAGACTCGACGGTGATCTGACCACCGTGTCGGTCGACGACCTTTCGACAGATAGAGAGCCCGATTCCAGTCCCGTCGAACTCTTCGCGGGTGTGGAGTCGCTGGAACACCTCGAATATCTCGCCTGTCTGGTCGTGTTCCATCCCGATTCCGTTGTCGGATATCTCGAATGTGACCATCCCGTCGTCGTGACTGGCTCGCACATCGACCCGTGGTGTGTCCGTGTTGTACTTGATGCCGTTCTCGACGAGGTTCTGGAACATCTGGACGAGTTGACTGCTGTCACCGATGACAGACAGGCCTGTTGTCGGCGTCGTGACGGTCGCATCAGTCTCCTCGATGGTCATTTTCAGGTTCTCGGTGACACGCTCGAAGAGCATCGAGACGTCGACTGGCTCGAACGACTGGCCGCGCGTGTCGACACGCGAGTACGCCAACAGTGCCTGAATCATGTTGCGCATCCGGTCAGCCCCGTCGACGGCGAATTCGATGAATTCGACCGCGTCATCGTCGAGTTCGTCGCCGTACCGTCGCTCTAGCAGTGTGAGGTAACTTGAAACCGTTCGGAGCGGTTCCTGCAGGTCGTGGGAGGCCGCATACGCGAACTGTTCGAGTTCCTCGTTCGACTGTTTGAGCTTCTGTTGGGTTTCACGCAACACTGCCTCCCGCTCAGCACGGTCCAGTGCTGCCTGGACTGTCGCTGACAACACTTCTAGCAGACTCTGGTCGGTCTCAGAGAACGCTCGGTGCTCCGTCGAGCCAGCACTCATCATCCCGTGATTGCCGAAGGGAACGATAATTTCTGACTGTAAGACTGTATTCTCGTTGTACAGGCCCTCGGTCTCTCTCAGGTCATCGTACACACGGATTTCGTTGGCCTGGAATGCGTCGTATGCCAGGGAATTACCTTGTTCGAAGGTCGGTTGCTCGGAGATGAGAGTGGCAGCGTCATCAGTCATACACTCAGGGACGAGCGTCTCGCTCGATTCGTCGTACCACCAGATGCCGTTTTCTGGCATGTCGAGAATCGATTTCGTACTCTCAGCCGTGATGGCGGCGATTTCTTCCCGAGAAGGGGCTGCCATGAGCTGTCGGGCCGTGTCGTTCATTTCCTGGAGTCTCGTCTCGAAGGCGTCACTGGTGAGTTCGTAGCTGACCCACTGGACGAGCAATTCGACGAAGGCACGCTCCGTGTCACTGAACGCGTGATCACGGCTGGCGTGATCTGCGAAACAGAGTGTCCCGTACTGGTCCCCGTCGACAACGACGGTTTCTCCGATGTAACAGCCAAGCTCGAACCGTTCGTAGGCGGGGTCGGATGCCCAGCCCTCGGCAATGGCATCTTTGACGTCGAGCACACTGTCCTGTTGGACTGTTTTTCGACAGTACGACTCAGATTTTGGCGCCGACGCTCCGGTCTGGAGTTGGTGGTGAGAGCCAACGGCCTGGACCACGTGCTGTGTTTCATCGTCGATTCGTGTCAGGAACCCGTACGGAAGCCCGAGCCGTTCGGTTCCGAGTTCGAGTAACGCCGAGAGTTTGTCTTCGAACTCTCTCTCAGTACCTGAGGCGATGTCCGTGAGTTCACGAAGTGACCGCTCGCTCTCACGGAGTGACGCCTCAAGATGTTTCTGTTCTGTGATGTCGATGAGATAACCAAGGTAATGCGTAATCTCACCATCGGTTCGGATAATCTTGGTATTGTCAGTGACCCACCGTATCTCGCCAGACTTGGTAATCATCCGATAGGGCTCGTGACTGAACCGGTCGGTCGTCTCGTCGCTCTGTGCCTCGACTTCGTTCGTAACGCGCTCGATGTCGTCGTCGTGAAGCAGGTCCGTGTACGGGACCGTGCCAGACTGGAGTTGCTCTGGCGTGTACCCGAGGGTGTCGGAGACGTTCTCGGAGACGTACTCGACCGGCCAACCGTCGGCGTTCGCCCATTTGAACACGACTGCCGGCCCCTCTGCAAACATATCCCGTTCCTCTTCCAGGTTCAATTCCGATTGCTTCTGGTCGCTGATGTCGAGGTGAATCCCGACGGCGCGTACTGGATTCCCCTCGTCGTCCCGTTCGACGACTTTTCCGACATCTTTGATCCACTTCCAGTCGCCATCTCTGGTCTGCATCCGGTGGTCACAGTCGTACAACTCCGCCTCTCCGGCGATGTGCGCTTCCAGTTTCTCCTCAATCTCAGGCATATCTGCCGGGTGGACGCGCTCTTCCCACGTGTCAAGGTGAGCGTCGAGTTCGTCGAGTGAGTGGCCGAGCATCGCTGCCCATTGTTCGTTGAACGTGACAGCGTCTGTCTTCATATCCCAGTCCCAGATGCCGAGATTCGCGCCTTCGACGGCCAGATCGAGTCGCTCTTTGACCTCTCGGAGTTCCTGCTCTCGTTCTCTGCGCTCGGTAATCTCTTGGAAGATGCCCCGGGCACCGACGACCGCTCCCTCCTCGTCGAACTGCGGGTCTGCAACCGCTCTGACCCATCGAACACGGTCGGCGTCAGTAACGACCCGGAGTTCGAGGTCGTATGATTCGCCGTCAGCCATCAGCCGGTCGAACGCCTCCCGTATTGTCGCTCTGTCTTCTGGATGGTAGAACTCGAATGCATCGTCCAGACCCACCTCAGTGTCCGTCGGAAGGTCGTGGATCCGATACACCTCGTCGGTCCAGGTAAGCGTCTCTGCAGTCAAATCGACTTCCCAGCCGCCGATGGAGGCACTCTCCTGAGCTTTCTCGATGAAATCCCGGCTCCGTTTGAGTTCCGCTTCGCGTGCTTTTCGGTCGCTGATATCACGATCGACGGCGATGAACCGCTCGGACCCATTGACGTTTACCTTGTTGACCCAGACCTCGACGGGAAAGGTATCGCCATTTTGCCGCCGGTGTTCTCCCTCAACTTTGAGTGTCGTGTCCTCTTCCATTCTGTCCCACAGCTCCGTGAGTTCCGACTGGCCCAGACCTACCTCGAACTCTGAGACGTTCATCGAGAGGAGTGTCTCACGGTCGAAACCCAGCGTCTCGCTCACCGTTTCGTTCGCGTCGAGAATGGCACCTTCGGCATCGTGAATAACGATACCGTCGGGTGATTTGTCGAACAGGGCGCGGAGTCGTGTTCGCTGGCGTTCCAGTTCCTGTTCACGGCGTTTTTGTTCGGTGATATCCCGGTTCGTACAGATTAGCTTTCCATCGTCGAGCAGTGAGAGCGTTATTTCCTGGCTGACGGCAGTCCCGTCGCGTCTGCGGCCTACCGCTTCCCCTCGCCACTCCCCGTCTGCTGCAAGCACCGGAAACACTTCAGCTTCGAGTCGCTCGGTCTCCGTTTCGCCGTAGAGCTGTCGCCACTCGCTCCCGATGAGTTCCTCGGGTTCGAACCCGAAGATTTCGGCGTGGGACTGGTTCATGTAGACGTACTCATCGCCGTCGAGAATAGCGATACCGTCCATCGAGGCCTCCATCGCCTCTGACTGGAGTTCGATTTCGGCGTCGCGCTCTTTGAGACTCGTGATATCGGTTGCGACACCGAGAACCGCTTCGGTATCGTGGTCGACAGGGTCATACGGGATTTTCGTCGTCTGGAACGTCAATTCCTCGCCATCGGCGGTCGTCAGTGGTTCTTCGGGAATCTCCTTGTGTTCCCCGGAGTCGATAACGGCGATGTCGTCTTCCCGGAACTGCTTTGCTTCCTCTTCAGACTCGGCGAAGTCGGCATCGGTCGCCCCTTCGAGTTCCTCGACGGTGGTCCCGTAGGCATCGGCGACCGCCTCGTTGGCCAGCAGAAACTCGCCATCTCTATCCTTTGCGAACACCAACTGTGGAAGCATATCGATAATCTGACGCAGCCGCTCGCGGTTCGCACCCGCGCGCTCCTGCTCACGTTGTCGACTCAGCTCTTTGCCAATCCACTGTGCAAAAACGCGCACGAGCGTCCGCTCACTTTCAGTGAACGGCTGGCGACGGGGCTCTGTTCCGGAGAAACAGAGAGTTCCGTACGTTTCGCCGTCGACGACGACCGGTGCGCCGATATACGAATCGAAGTTCTGCTCGTCGGAGGTGGGGCGGTCGGATATGTCGCGAATTTCAGATTGGGTGACAGCAAACAGTTCGCCATCATCGATGACGCGGCTACAGTAGGTTTCGTCGATATCGAACCGGTCGCCCTGCTCGATTGTGCCGTCGGGCGCGATGACGTGTTCGACAGCGTATTCTTGTGCCTGGATACTCGACAGCTGTCCAATATCGAGTCCAAGATGGCTGCGCCCGAGTTCGAGCAGTGCTTCGACCTGTTCGCCGAACGTTCGCTCCTTATCAGTCGTAATCTCGTGGAACGTCCGGAGGGTGTCGTTCCGAGCTTCGATTTTCCGCTGGTATTCGACACGCGCGCTGATATCTCTGACCGAACCGAGAAAGGCGAGTGTTTTGCCGTCGGGGCCTTTGAGTGACGTGCCCAGCGTTTCGCCTTCGAATGTCGTGCCATCAGCTCGGACATACTCCGTGATGTACGTCTCGTTACGTTCTGGGGCCTCTACGTTGAATCGTTGCTCGCCCTGTTTTTCGTAGTCGGCGGGGTCTGCATAGAGGAGTGCTGCCTTCTCACCGATTACGTCGCTGGCATCGTATCCGAACAGCCGTTCAGCAGCCGGGTTGAAATCCGTAATCCGGCGGTCAGTGTCGGCGACTATCAGTGCGTCTTCGGTCTCGTCGAACACCGTCTCGAACAGCCGTCGTTTGCGCTGCAAGTCGAGTTGGTTCCCACGTTCGTCTGTGATATCGTAGAAACACACCGTTACCCCATCGTCTGCGGGATAGACGCGGACTTTGAACCAGCGGTCGGCCGTGGCGGCGTAACTGTCGAATCGGACAGGGGTCTGTGTCTCCATCGAATGCCGGAGTTTCTCTCCAATCCGCTCGTCTTCGACGGCCGGAATCGTCTCCCAGAGGTCCGCACCGAGGAGTTCCTCGGGCGTGTGTTCCAACAGTGCCGCGGCCTTGTCGTTGACGAAGGTGAATTGCCACTCCTCGTCGAGGGCACACACTGCTTCGTCGACCCGGTCCAGTGTTCTATTCGGCGACCCGTCTCGTAATGAATGCGTATCAGTATCTGTACTCATGAGTGTCCTGCGTGCGGAATTCGTTCGAGCATCTCAGGGCCGGCCGCCTCGATGTCTTCGCCGGTTGCATCGAGGTCATCGAGTCGGTCCTGCAGCCGCTGGTACTCCTCGCTCTCTTCCAGCGTCTGCGGCGAGTGTTCGGCTTCCAGAAGCGTTAATTTCGACCTGAGCGCGAGATATTCCTGTATCTGTGACCCGTATTCACGTCGCTCAAACAGGTCCGCGACGACTTCCTGGAGTCCGTCTTCGAATACGGGTTTGGTCAGGTACTCGTCGAAGTCCATCTCGAGGACGTCGAGGTCCGGCTCCTCGGCAGTCACCATGACGACACGGATATCGTATCTCTGTGACCGAATCCAGTCGAGTACCTCTTCACCGGAGAGTCCGGGCATCCGCCGGTCGAGAACGACGACACCGACATCAGTGTCGAGACTCCGCAGCGCTTCCTCGCCGTCGCTTGCCGTCCGGACAGTGTAGTTGTCCTCCAGCCAGGATTCGTGCATCATCAGGAACCGCTTGTCGTCGTCGGCAACCAGTACGACCTGTTCGGTCTCGGGCGCCGTGAGGTAGGTTTCCCCCCAGTCAGCAAGCGACCCGATTATCGCATTGAGTTCCCGCCCCCGTTCAGTCAGTGTGTAATTGACCCGCAACGGGCTCTGACTGATTTCTTCTCGTTTGATAATTTCGTAGTCCTGTAGTTCCTCCAGGGCATCAGTCAGCACCTTCGCGGAGACGCCATCGAGTTGTCTCTCAATGTCGCTGTAGCCCAGCCCATCGCTATCCGCCAGACAGCGGACAACGGCAGGGTGCCACTTCTTCGAGAGAAGCGACACGCTATCGAGGAGATACTCAGGTGCACTCGATTCGTCGGATGAGTGCCGGTTAGACATAGATTACTTACAAGTTATTAGCGGATAAAGATTCTGACGGGTACCGTCCCCACTCGAACCAGAACCTCCCGAACGACCCGAGCAGTTCAGTGTACACTTCCGGAGACTCCGGTGTCGTGACGTGTGCATTGCCACCATGTGTATAGACTGTTTTTGCGTCTGTCTCGTCTGGGGTCAGAACGACAACAGGAACGGTCCCAAGTCGCGGACTCGATTTGATTGCGAGAAGAACTGTCTTCCAGTCCGGTGATTCGAACCCATGTTCCAGAAGAACCAGGTCCGGTGGACTGTCACTCGTCGACGCACTCACTTCTGCCAACCGCTCTATCGCCTGGTTGCCGTCCGTAACAAACTCGACGGAAACTGAGAAGTTGTCGAAGGCACGCGAAATTGCATCCGGTGGTATCGGTTTCGCCCCGACAAACAAGACAGTACGCTCTTTTCGCTCTCGGCCGTCTGTCGCGCCGACATTCGATTGTGTTCCTGGCGAGGAGTCGCCAAACATATATTATATATGACCCGTCGTCGACGAGTGAACAAATATTGTCGCTTACTTTGCGGTTAGTTCCCTACTGGCTCTGTAGTTGGTGAACGTATATATGCAAATTTCCCTCTGTTTATCTCATATGGAGAAAAATAAGAACCCACGCAACCACCTGTCGATTGGGCAACATTCTGAACGAGATACTGCCTCTCTTGCCGGTCACAGGAGGGGACGATGACAGACAAAATCACTGCAGAAAAGAGACGGTCAGTCAACGGGTCGCGACTGACCGACGAGATTGGTATCGACCGCCAGGAGATTAGATGGCGCAAAGATTTC
>JAZKTK010000059.1:0-18981 GCA_036625595.1 Haloarculaceae archaeon
GAAAAAGGTGGTTTACCAGAACTTGACGCCCAGGTCGTGCATCCCCTCGTTGTTCGCGGCGAGGTTGATGAGCAGCGGCGTCATGGATTCGACTTCACTGGCGTTGGCGAGGTCGCCGGCATCGAGGGCGCGAATGCCGTCGATACCCTCCGCGAGAGCGGTGACAGTGTCTTTGGCGTCCTCGTCGTCGGAGACGAGGGGAACGTCCCAGTCGAGGTCCGCATCGAGGTTGGCAAGCTTGCCCGCCGCGAGGTTGTGGAAGGCACCAACGATGGGTACATCGTCGGGAGCGGCTTTCGCGGCAAGGGCGGTGACGCTGCCGACACCCGGCGGGTTGTAGTGGACGCCAGATTCGTCGCGCTGCATTCCGACTGCGGGCGAGACGAGCACGGCGTCGCCAATCTCGTCGGCGACGTCGTCGATAGTATCCGAGAGGTAGTAGGCGGGCACCGAGAGGACGATAACGTCAGCTTCGGCTGCGGCCTCGGGGTTGGCCAGGCCAGCGATGTCGACGTCGACGTCCCGGCTGGCCAGTTCCGTCTCGTACTCGTCGGCTTTCGTCTCGGCTTTCTCGGCCTCGCGAGAGCCGATGATGATGTCGTGGTTCGTGTCGCGCGCCCAGCGGAGCGCAAGTCCCTGTCCGATGTCTCCAGTACCGCCGAGGAGTGCAATCTGCATACCCGTAGGTTGGACGAACACCGAATAAACGTTGGCGTTCCGGTTAGTCCAACAGTTCAGGCAGGTCGTTGACCGAATCAATGACAGCCGACGCACTGGCCTGTTCGTACTTCTTCCGCCCGTGTGCGCCGGTGAGTCCGCCGGTGAGGACACCGATGCCGTGGTAGGTCCGGCCGTCGACCTCACCCGCGTTGACTGCCGTCCGCACGTCGTCGAGCGTGTCACCGACGAAAGCGATGCTGTCGGCGGACTGCGTCCGTCTGCCCGAGGAGCGGTGCTCCTCGCTGTCGGCATCGAAGCGTTCTGCCAGCGTCACCAGCGCGGCAGGGTCTGGTTTCCCGGCCTCCCAGTCGTCCATCGTAAAGCGGTGGTCGTCAGGCACGTCCAGCCCGACACGCTCCAGCGCGATGTCGGCTTCGGCAGCGGGGCGGCCAGTGAGCACGCCGACGTGGAACCGGTCCTGTAGCGCGTCGATAGTTTCGGGGTCGACGATGACCGGCTCGTCGTGGATGAATCCCGGTGTGTCGAGACGTGGCTCTCCACCCTCGATGTTCCGGTAGAGGTCACTGCCGAGGTAGAGTTGCTGGAACACGTCGCGAAGTCGGTCGGTGTCCCACTCGGCGAACACTCGCTCGCGGTCGGCGGGCGTCAGTTCCTCGCTGACGACGGCACGGGCGGCGTCGAGACCGCCGCCCATCCCCTGAATCGCGTCAGTGAACTGCGACAGCGACCGGTCCATCCCCTCGCGGCGGGCGAGGATATAGAGTGCAACAGCGTACGTGAGCTCCCAGTCGTTGTTGAACCCCCCGGCGTCTTTGAACTGCTGGATGTCAGCGCGGGCGATGGTCTCGCCATAGACTCGCTTGACGGACTCGACGATTGCGCGGCGGTAGGAGTCAGCCACGTCGACGAGCACGCCGTCGACGTCCAGCACCACAGCATCGACGTTCATTATCGATTGGAACGGCCCCGACGTTCAACTAATTTGCGAGAACCGATTCTGTCAGTCACTGCCAGGCGTCGCTTTCGGCCGACGACCCGGTCGGTGTAACCGCGTTTCCACGATACGTGACGCGGCTCGCGCCGTCGTCGCGGTCCAGTTCCACCGGGTCGTCGCGAATTCGCTTCTCGATAAACGCGGCAGCATCGGCCAGCAACGAATCGGGCGCGCTCCGTTCGACCCAGCAGTGGTACGCTTTCCGTGGCGTTCGCAATTCGAGTCGGTTAGACAGCAGTCCCGAATGCGGCGAAACGGACGCGACAGCACGGTGTGGAACCGAGATGACCTCGTCGTCTGCCTCCTGCCCGACCAGACAGAGCGTCCGGCGGCCGGTCACGAGCACGACAGTCCCTCGCTTCTTGTCGGGAGTCGTCGTCCGCCGCTTGGTCCCCAGCCCGATTCCCTTCTTCTGGTTCGTCAGCACGTACGCCGGCGCTTCGCTCTCTTCGAGGTGTACGACCGGTGGCTGGCCGGAGAGTCGCCCCGACTGGAACTGGCGTTCTGTCCCCGCGAGAACGTCAGTCGTGACAGAGGGGTGCGACGCCATCTGCGCCAGCAGGTTCGCACGCGTCTGTCCGGGTTGCTCAGTCATCCACCACCACGGTCGAGTTTAACCACATCTCCGCCCATTGAGAACACAATCCATCACGTTCAACGAGTGATGTTGCACGAGTGTGGTAAAATGTGTTGTTGTCGCCCCAATATCTACGAGGGGGATTGTTTCCGCATTCGTCGAAAATGACTACGGGGTTTCGGTGGGACGACTGTCGAACACAAAGAGCGTCTCGCCCGGAAGCGTCTCCCTGCGGACGGGAATCGTCGGTGGGTCAGCGCCGAGCGTCGTAAACAGGAATGCGGCGTCAATCGCGCGAGCGAGGTCGGCAATCGGACGATGGAGTTCCGGCGGACAGTTGAGCGCATAGATGGCGTCGGCCTCGGCGTAGACCGACTGGTCGGGGTCGGTCACGTCGTCACAGACAAACGTCACACCATCGGGGACCGACCGCTCGGAGATGTCCGTCGCCGTGACAGTCACGCCGGCGTCGGCGAGTGTGCCAGCAACGGCACTGCGGTGGCCGATGCCCACCTCGACAACGGTGTCGAAGTCGGCCAGGCGAGCAGCAATCGCGTCGATAGTAGCGTCCCGCACGCGAGATTTTTATGTGAGTCCCCCACATATGCGTTGGCATGCACGTCGACATCGTGCCGGTCGGCGAGGTCAACGCCGTCGTCAAGCGGGAAGCCTCCAACGGCCTCCGGACGGTGTACGACTGTGACGTGACCGTTCACGATCCGCAGTCGATACCCTCGGGGTCGTACGACACCAGTCGAGAGCAGTACCGCGCAGAGGAGTTTATCGACCTCGCAAAGCGTGTCGGGAGTGGTGACAAAAACATCGCCATCACCCCGAAAGACCTGTTCTACCACCGGCGCAACTACGTCTTCGGCCTGGCCTATCTCGGCGGGAGTGGGTCGGTCATCTCCACGTATCGCCTGCACACCTCCTCTGACGGCGGCTTCTCGAACCGCTCGCCCGAGGATATCTTCTCGGACCGCGTCCGCAAAGAGGTAGTCCACGAAATCGGCCACACGCTCGGCCTGGAACACTGTGACAACAAACGCTGTGTGATGAACTTCTCCCCGACCGTCCGCGAAGTCGATGTCAAAGAGGAAACGCTCTGTGGCTCCTGCCAGCGAAACGTTCTGTGAGAGTCGTTTCCCCACCTATGACAGCCATACCCGACCGCCCTATTGCGGTTTTGTAATTTCCAAACTAGTTGGGTAGACTACCTATATCCAATCGCTCCAAAGGTGTATTTGCACATGAGTCAGAGCCAATCACGCAGAACAGAAGAACTCGCAGATGTCTTCGTCGCCGTCACCGGTGACGAGGAAATCACCGAACAGCAGGACGATGAAGGGAGCAACCGCGAACTGCGTGGCGAGAGTCGCATCGACGAGGCCGTGGCGGACGGCCTGGACGAAGCAATCGAGGGAATGGAAGCCGACACCGGCGACCCCGGTGACGTCAGCGGAGGCTAGCCACCCGCTCTCTCGGCGTCTCCGTCGTCCCGTTCATCCCTCCCTCAGACGACCCGCCTGTTCTCGACGACGAGACCGATACCCGGCCGGATGGAGAAGCCGATGCTGTCGTCGACTTGCTGCCCCATACCGACGAAACGCTTGATGTCGATACTGCGACGGACACTCCGCCCCCCGGGCGTGACGGTCAACTGTAGTAGCACGTCGGCAATAGCGCGGAACGGCTCCAGTGTCTCTGCTGCGAGCCCGCTGGGGTCGACGGTGAGAATAACTGTCCGCTCGCCGCGAGCGATGCGCCGGAAAAACGAGATGACCCGCTGGGCCGCCCGACGGCGGTCAGTCTGTTCGGCCAGCACGTCGAAGGTCGGGTCGTACCGAAGAATATCGCCGAACGTATCGAGAATCGCCACGTCCGTCTCCCACATCCGCCGGGACGAAGTTAGCCGTGAGAGCAGTTGTGGCGGCTCGCCGTCGCTATCGAATCCGGAGAGGTCGCCAAAGAGATAGAGCAACTGACGGTCAAGTATCGCTCCAGTCACGTCGTACGACAGCGACCGCATCTGGTCGAGGAAGGCGCTGACGGGCCGTTCAGTCGAGAGATATGTCACCTTGTGGGATTGCTCGGTGAGGCCGTAGGCAATCCTCCCGGCGAGGGTGCTCTTGCCGGTGCCGTACGGTCCCTCGACGAGAACGATGCTGCCCTTCGGGAGTCCACCACCGAAGGCACGGTTGAGCTGGTCGTGGTGGGCCAGGCCGAGCGAGTAGAGGCGGCGCTGCCACGGCGCGGAACTCATCGGTCAACACTCGGCCGCACGCGGCAAGAAAGCTTGGTCATCCGGTGAGCTGTTCGAGACGGTCGGTCGTCATCGCGTAGCACGTTCGGACAGGGCCATCGAGCATCGCCTCCGAGGCACGGAAGTGAATCGACCGTCCGGGCTGGATGAGCGCCGCATCGGGCACGTCGACTGCCTCGGGGTGGCCCCGAACCAGTCTGGCGGGTATCTCCCACTCGAATTCACCATCAGCGGTCTCGACCAGCGGTGTCGTCGCCACCGCCCGGTAGTGTTCGCGGTCGAGGTCGTCGTTTGCCATCACCAGCACGCACGCATCCTCGCGGACGTACCAGTGGACCGCCTCGTCCTCGGCCACCTCACCCGCAAAGAGCGCGTCAGGGAGCCGCGGCGGTGCCGGCATCGCGTCGGTCGGTTCCGTGTCAATATCCGCCGACGTGACCGCTGGCCTATCGATGCGCTCGATATCCTCGGGGTCCGACACCTCGGGTGTCGGCGACGGATGTTCCCACTCGCCACTCTCCTCGGCGACCGATTCGGGGTCCTCGTCCATCGTCTGTACGTTAGCCGACTGCGTAATAAGGGTAAGCTCTCTGGCCAGTCACTCCCGACACGAGGAGGTCATCACGCCGATTGGCTTCGCCACCGCCACACCGCGACCGCAGCGATGGTGTCGAACAATCGCATCCAACTCTCGTCGAGGAGGAAACGAGGGTCTCGCATCGGAGGTTTATATTGTGCCAGACACAACAGACTATCATGAAGATACAAGACCTCGTTCAGACGGACGTGGTGACAGTCTACCTCGACGACAGCCTCCTCGATGTCGCTACAGTGTTGCGAGAAGAGGGTGTCGGCAGTGCCGTCGTCCTCGATTCACACGACAAACCGCTCGGAATCGTCACCGACCGCGACCTCGTGGTCTACGGACAGCATTTCGTCGACGACCTCGAAGACACCGCCGTCAACGAGGTGCTGTCGCTGACCGCCTTCACTGTCAACCCGGATACGGAACTCGATGAGCTCACAGCACAGATGCGCGACGAGAGCGTCCGACGCGTGCCAGTCACCGACGATGGCGAACTGCTCGGTATCGTCACACTCGACGATATCATCGTCCACCTGGCCGACAGACTGGACAGCCCAGAGCTCGAAGACATGGCGGCAGTCATCGAAGCAGAATCACCGTCCCAGGAGTCCGAGACGGCCACGGATACAGCGTAGTACGCGTCGCTCGCTTCGCTCGCGGAGCAGACGCAATTACGGTGCGTAGTAGTACTCGCCCTTGTTTTTCTGTTCGCGGTCGAGTTGACTGTCGGGTTTGTTGATGCGCGGGCGCGAGGTGCGCTCGTCCCGGCGGAAGGTGATGTCGAGATTCGAGAGGAACTCGTTCATCCCCTCGCGCATCCCCTGTGGCGGCGCAGCGTGGCCGTGTTCGGCGGGTTCGCCGTCGAAGACCAGTAGGCGGTCGGCGAGCAGGTCGATCATGTAGATGTCGTGGTCGATGACCAGCGCCGTCGCGTCGTGGTTCTCCGCGTAGCGACGGATGGCGCTCGTCGCCAGCACCCGCTGTTCCACGTCGAGGTGGGCAGAGGGTTCGTCCAGCAAGTAGAGGTCGGCGTCCTCGGAGAGACAGGCCGCGATGGCGACCCGCTGGCGCTCCCCGCCCGAGAGGTCGGTGAGGTTCTGCTCCATCACCGCGTCGAGCTGGAGCGGCTGGGCGATTTCGGTCGTCCAGTACGACGAGCCGAAGTCGCTCGTAATCGAAGAGAGGAACGCGTCGACCCGCATCGGCTGGTCGATATCGATGTACTGTGGTTTGTACGCGATGTCGAGATCCGAGTTGAGGCTGCCTTTGTCGGAGTCGAGTTTGCCAGCGAGCAGTTTGGCGAACGTCGACTTCCCGATACCGTTGGGACCGACGACGCCCAGGACCTCGCTCTCACGGATGGTCCCGGCCTCGACTTCGAGCGAAAACTCACCCTCGCCGTAGCTCTTGGTGAGTTCGGGGTACTCGATGACCACCTCACCCGTCGAGATAGAACGGGGCGCGTGTTCCTCGAACTCGATTTCGGTCTCGCGGATGCGCATGTTCTCGTTGTCGAGATAGCCCGAGAGGTACTCGTTGATACCACCTTTGACCGATTTCGGGTCGGTAATGACACCGAAGGCCCCGGGCTGGCCGTAGGCGACGTGGATGGCGTCGGCTAGCAGGTCCAGAATAGCGAGGTCGTGTTCGACGACGAGCATCGAGCGGTCCTCCTCCTCGGCGAGTTCGCGGACGAGGCGCGCGGCGGTCATCCGCTGGCCGATGTCCAGATACGGCGTAATCTCGTCGAGGAAGTAGAAGTCGGCGTCGCGAGCGAGCGTCGCCGCGAGTGCGACCCGCTGGAGTTCGCCACCCGAGAGCGTATCGATGTGCTGGTCGACGACCGGTGCGATGCCCAGCCGTTCAACGAGCGAGTCGAGGACGCCGCGCTCGTCGGTCTGGTCGAGCAACTGGCTCGTCGGACCGTCGAACTGGTCGGGAATCTGGTCGACGTACTGCGGTTTGCGTGCGACAGTCACGTCGCCATCGCGCATCGATTCGAGATACTCCTGCAGGGCGGTCCCGCGATAGGTGTCGAGAATCTCGTCCCAGTCGGGTTCGGTCCCAATCTGGCCGAGGTTGGGTGCAAGTTCGTCCGCAAGGATGCGGACGGCAGTGGTCTTCCCGATACCGTTCGGCCCCAGAATTCCGGTGACGCGACCCTCCTGTGGAGCGGGCAAGCCGTAGAGTGCGAAGGCGTTCTCGCCGTAGCGGTGAACCGGGTCGTCGTCGAGTTCCTGTGGGAGGTTGATGATTTCGATAGCGTCGAAGGGGCACTTCTCGACGCAGATACCACAGGTTTCGCCGAGACAGATTTCCTCGGAAATCCACACCTGGTCGTCGCTACCCTGGTGTGGTTCGTCCTCCTCGTAGTGTTCGTCACGAGTGACGATACACTCCTTTCCGGTTCGGTTCGGTGGACAGAAGTTCGCACACTCGTAGCTGCAGCGGTCCGGTTGACAGCGGTCCAGGTCAACGACTGCGATACTATCGTCCGCCATGTTATTGGAGTCCGCCAGTGGTCAGCAGTATGCCCCAGGTGATAAACCAGAGGACAAAGGTCATGAACCCGATGTAGAGGTGGTCTTTCGTCGAAAAGTCCGAAACGTCGACGCCGAGGACGCGCAACAGCGGAAGCTGGACGAGGAACGCCGCGCCGAAAAGCAACAGCCCCACGGTGTCCTCCGGTCCGCTCGCGACGAGGGCTGCCCCCACGCCGGCGAGCATGCCGAGGACCGTCGCGACAGTCGTGACGGTCACCCCCCGGAGGTGCGGGCTGAGTCCGTTGCCCGTTTCAGTAGCCATGTGCATCTCTGGACGACGCGGCGTAAAAAGGAGTTCGTTCGGGAGCGACGAGCGATTTATGTCGCGGCCGCCAATCGATGACAGCAATGGGAGACGATGGGGGCGACTCTGCAAACGACGGGCTCGACACCGCCGCGTCGACCGACGGGACGACGAACGGGACCGCCCCGTTCCTATTTTTGCTCGGGCTGGTCGGCGTTCTGGGCTCGCTTGTGGCCTTCCTCGCGGACCTGTGGACCGGCTACGACATCCTCCGGAGTCTCCTGATCAACGCGGCGAGTGTGGCCCTGCTGGTCTGGTGGGCGGCAACGGATACACTGACCGACCCCGAATCGAGCGTCGATTCTCGAGGTGGGGCCGCCGGGACAGGATTGCTCTTGCTGGGGCTGTATCTCGTTTGTGGCGCGGCTGTCGTCGGCGTGACGAGCCTGGTCCACGACCGCTTCGACATCGTGCCGTGGGCAGCAGGGCTGGGCATCCTGCTCGTTGTGGCGGGATTTGTCGTGCTCCCTCGGAAAACGATACTGACTGCCGACGGCGACGACGAGCCAGCGACCACCACTGGAGAGGAACCGGACAGTTGAGCGGCGTTCAGTCCAATCCCTCAATCTTTATACAGCCGGCGACCCCATCATGAGTCGATGACAGATTCCGACGGGGAGGAGATTGCAGACCTTCCGCCGAGCGCGAAGCTCGTCTACAAGGTTCTCGAATATAACGGCCCGCTCACCCAGAAGGGTATCGTCGAGGAGTCGATGCTCTCTGCCCGGACAGTCCGATACGCTCTCGAACGCCTCGACGAAGTCGGAGTTATCGAAGAGGACGTATACTTCGCCGACGCGCGACAGAATCTCTACGAGATTACCGACGAGGCCGCCGAAGCAGAACCCGCTGTCTCTGACTGACTGTTCTCATGCACGTTCAGGGCGTCGTCGAGGCCCACGACGGCCAGTCCTGGCTCGGCTACACCGATCTTCCACATCTCCCGCTCACTGCCTGCCCACCGGTCTTCGGCCAGCCGACGCCACCAGCGGGCGACGCTATCGCACCCGACCGCGGCATTCCCAAGGAGTATAGCGACCTGCTGGCCCGGCGCTATTTCAAGGACGCCTCCTCGGTCTACGGCGACACCGGACCCTGGCGACACGCTGTTGGCGAGACGTGGGTGTGTGCTGAGGAACTCCCCGACAGCGTCCGCGCTGATGAGCGCTGGGCGAACGTCTGTGACGCGCTCGCTCCCGCCGAGGACGAGTACGGCCCTGCAAACGTACGACTCGTCGTCTGGTTCGAGGACTAATCCGTAAGATCCGACCACACCGACCACACGTCAGGGTGTGCGCTTCCGATACCGGTCATTCGGGGTAGTAGCGCTCGCGATGGACGACCTGTGATTCGCCGTCGACCGTCGTGGTGACGACGATTTCGTCGCCCTTCGGGTCGATGCCGACGAAGACCCAGCTGTCGTCTGCGGAGGTTTCCAGCGCTATCTCCCCACCGTAGACCGTCGATTTCGCCGTGACCTCTCGGTCGCCCTGATTCCCGGTAAAGGTCACTCGCGCTCGCATCTCGCGCGGCGAGTTATCTGGCGCTTCCTCGTAGGTAATCTCGGCGACGATTCGTTCGGACGGCGGATACTGCTCGCGGTGGACGACGCCGGATTGGCCGTCCACTGTCGCTGTGACGACGATTTCGTCGCCCTCCGGGTCGGGATACACGTCGAAGTAGGTCAACGCATCCGGCGTGTCCGAAGAGCGCGAAGAAGTGGCGGTTCTCGTCTCCACAGCCACGCTATCAGCAACGAGCGAATCGACGAAGTGGACCCGAGCGCGGTCCTCCTCGGTATCGAACGTAACGTCGTCGACAACCCGTGCCTCGAAGTGGGTTGGCTCGTCGCTGGCCGGTTGAACGTTCTGGGCGAGGATGACCCACTCGTCGTCGTGGGTGACGGTCACGACCAGGAATTCGGTCTCTTCGCCGTCGGCGGTAGTAACTGTCGTATCGACGACTGCGGTCTGCTCGCCATCGAGGGCGTCTTCGACGGTCTCGCGCTCGATTTCATCGCTCAACCGCAAGAGCGGTGCCGTAAGAACCAGCTCGGGCGTCACCGCCAGAGAGCGAGTCTCCGTCTCGACGCTTCCGAGTTCACCATCCTGCGTCAACAACTCCGCTGCCTCCTCGTCGCTGAGATTATCCGGATGGAACGGGTGAATCGGATGGAAATACTCCCGCATTGCGGGTGGGTCCTCGACGCGGACTTCGACGGATTCGCGGACCATCTCGGTAGGTGAGCCGAGTTCGTCTCCGCCGTCGCCAGGTGTCGACTGGCTGTCGGGAGTGGTAGTCGGCGTCTCGTCATTTCCTGCTTGCGAGTCGATACAGCCGGCAAGCGTAGCGAGACCGGCGAGTGAGAGACCGCTGAGATAGCGTCGGCGTGTCGTACGGGGAACCATTGCACTCACCCCTTCCGACGAACGTCCTGTTAAACCGAGACGTCAATTTCCATCGAGGCAACTCGGGGAAAACCTTTTAAGTCAAGTCGGCAGGGAACGCGCTACGACGGGACGACAGTAATCGTCCGCCCGTGGTCGATGGCCGACTCCAGTTCTTCTGCGATGGCACTGCCGCGGGAAACCTGAATCTCGCCGCCCCGCGAGACGGTCGCAGTAAAGAGGTACTCGCCGTCTGCCTGTACCTCGACGGTGTCGCCGGCGTGGCCCTCCATGGGCACGATGATGTGGCGACTCGTAACCTCGGGGACGACCGTCTTGCCCGCCATTCCAGTGTTCTGGCCGCCTCCGTCACCGCTGTTGCCACCGCCGTGACTCTTTCCGCCGGGTTTCTCGGCGAAGGTCCGCACGTCGATGTTGATACCCAGACGACTCTCCACGTCGGAGATGCGGCCGCCGCCCTTGCCGATGACCCCGGAGATGTCCCGTTCCTCGACCCAGACGATAGCGGTCTCGGGGTCCCGGAGTTCGACTTCGACGTGTCCCTGTGCAATAGAGCGGATTTCCCGCTCGATTTCCTGTTTGGCGATGCGGTCGACACCGCTGTCCGTGCCGGGACCGCCCTCCTCCTCGCCGATGGGGACGGTGACGACCTGTCGATTGAACGTGTAGATTTCGTAGGCCGGTTGGTCCGTCTCGAAGTCGGTAATCATGATGACCGGGCGAGCGAGGTCCTCCTCCATCAGCCCCTCGGGCACCTTGACTTCGGTGTGGACGTCGTAGACCGTCTCGACTTTCCCGTCCTCGATGTAGACGACGGTGTCGACGACCTGCGGAATCAGGCCGAGTTCGACGCGGCCGATAAGTCGCTGGAGTGCGTCGATACCGCGGGTCGCGTGAACGACCCCGACCATCCCGACGCCCGCCAGTCGCATGTCGGCAAAGACTTCGAAGTCGTCGGTCTTTCGGACCTCGTCGTAGATGGTGTAGTCCGGCCGGACCATCAGCAGCGAGTCGGCTGTCTTGGACATCTCGCCGCCGAGTGCGGTGTACTGTGTGATGTTCGGGCCGACCTGGAGGTCCCGCGGTTTCTCCATGGTCTTGACCGCGTAGTCCGAATCGGCGAGGAACTCGGCGACCGCCTGTGCGAACGTCGACTTCCCCGCGCCGGGCGAACCGGAGATGAGGACGCCCCGCTGGCGTTCGAGCAATCGGTCACGGAGTTCGTCGGCGTGTTCGTAGTCGTCGAGTTCCGTCTTGACGATGGGTCGAACGGCCGTAATTTCCAGTCCGTCCGAGAATGGCGGGCTGGCGATGGCGATACGGTCCGTGCGGAACTGGACGATAGTCATCCCCGGTTCCGAGAGTTCGACGAAGCCGTCGGGGCTGGACTGGGCGGCCTCCTCGATGTCGGCGATGTACTCGCGCATCTCGCCCTCTGTGAGTGGCTCCTCGGCGATAGTCTGGTAGTGCATCTCGCCGATAGCACCGCGCTTTGCCATCGGGGCCATTCCAGTCTTGAGGTGGACACTCATCGTTTCGTCGTCGAAGAACTCCTCGATGGCGAGGTGGTCGACGTCGCGGCTGCTGGGTTCAACCTCGATAACCCGGATACCTTTCGCACGGGCGACCTCCGCCTGCACGTCGTCGCTGGTCAGGAGGGTCGCTCCGCGGTCCTGTGCGATATCGCGGATGAGCGCGTCGATTTCGCCTTCGCCGGCCTCGCGCTTTTCGAGTGCGTCTGGACGGCGGCCGACGTACTCCACGTCGATAGTTCCATCCTCGTCGAGTGCGACCAGTCGCTGGAGTTCCTCGAGTCCCTCCCAGCCGGTCTGGCGGCCGTCGTTGGCCTGCGATTCGAGTTCGCCGACGACTGCCTCCGGCACGACGATAGTCCCCCCGGCGAAGCCGGTGCCGACCGCCTCTGAATCGGGGTCGGCGTCGGCTTCGATTTGCTCGGACACGCGGCCGTCGATGACCACGCTCGTGTCCGGTACGATTTCCATATCCTTGTTTGGTCACGTCCACAGATAAGCGCCCTGATGCAATCCGGGAGACAGAAGGCTTATCGGCCTGCTGTCGGCATGCCCGCATACATGTCCTCGCAACAGTCACCGCCAACACCCCTCCCGGTTACAGCGTACATCGAAGACGGTGCCCGAATCGGCGCAATCCTCGTCATCTGGGGCACCATCAGCGCGTTTTTCACCTACGGTGTCAGCGAAATCGGTGGCACCGGCAGCCTCTTCGAAACCATCGGCCCCGGCATCGGTGGTATCGTCGCGATCACCGGGCTGTTGAACGCCATTCTCTACATCTGTTATCGCGCAATCGACTACTGGCGAGTCTGACGGTTTCGACGGAATTATGCGACCGAGCCCAGTCCGAACAGCCATGTCTCTGACCGCCGCAGCGGCCGTCGGTGGGGCAATCGGTATCACCCACGCGCTGGAGGCCGACCACCTGGCCGCGATGGCAACGCTCGTCGACGAGAAACGAGCGGGCCACATCGGCGCATCCTGGGGCATCGGGCACACTGCCCCGATCGCCCTCCTCGGACTCTGCTTCGTCGTACTGGGAATACAGTTGCCATCTCAGTTGACCGCAGCATTCGAGGTCGTCGTCGGCGCGGTCCTCGTCTACTACGGCGCTCGTCTCGCCGCCGACGCCACCGGCATTGCGGTCCGCAAAACGCACCGTCACGACGGGCCAGCCCACGACCACCTGCGCGTCGGTGGCGTCTCGCTGGGACTGACCCACGGCCACCTCGACGGCGAATCCGCGTTCGTCGGCGTTCTCCACGGACTCGCCGGCAGCGGCGGGCTCGTCGTCGCCATGGCCACCACGACCGCCAGCGTCGACGCCGCGGTGGTATTCCTGCTCGCGTTCGGTCTGCTGACGACAGCCACAATGACCCTCGTTGCCGCCGTCTGGGGTCGCACGCTCGGAACCGGGCTGACCCGCGTCCTGAAAGGTATCGGTGGCGTTCTCGGCACGGCCATCGGTGCCGCGCTGGTCACTGAAGTGCTCCTCGGGATTGCGCTCCTCCCCTGATTCACACTTCGCCGGTCCCGTGAGCTAAAACTATCTGGCCGCACACCGACCGGTATGGACGTGCGCGAACTCACCCGCCAGCTCGTCGCGATTCCCAGCCACGAGGACGAACGGCAGGCCGGTGACCACATCGAAAACTGGCTCCGCGACCAGACCGACGCCACCGTCGAACGGGACGACCACGGCAACGTCGTCGCCCGACGAAACACCGGCGCAGACACGTCACTGGCACTCGTCGGCCACCACGACGTGGTGCCGCCGGACGACTCTCAGATTGCAGACGGCGAGTACATCCTCGACGAACGGGACGGCCGTCTCTACGGCCGCGGCAGCGCAGACATGAAAGGTGCCGTCGCCGCGGCGATGGTCGCCTTTCGCGACGCGACCGCCCTCGACTGCCAACTCGTCTTCGTCTCCTTTGTGGGCGAAGAACAGGGCGGGGTCGGCGCGCGCGCGGCAATCGAAGCGGGGTTCGCACCCGACTACGCCATCGTCGGTGAGGGGTCGACTGGCTACTCCGCACCCGGTATCTCCGCGAGCGACGCGAGCGGAGGCTCGTCAGAGCGTCGCTCTGACGGCGTGACTGACGTTGCGGTCGCCCACAAGGGCCGCCGGGGGTCGACCATCACTGCCACCGGCAACGCAGCCCACGCCAGCGAAGTCGAGGCGGGAGAGAACGCCATCTACCGAGCCAGCGACGCCATCGACATCGTTCGAGACATCGACGTTCCGACAGCCGACGTGCTCGGTCACGACCTGTCGGGGAGCGTCGCCGTCACGGAAATCGAGGGCGGGTCGGCGTGGAACGTCATCCCCGACGCGTGTTCGGTGACCGTCGACGAACGGACGGTGCCGGGCGAGCGCGCGTCGCTAGAGCGAGTCGAGGAGGTTACCGGCGTCTCGTGGTCCGTCGACCAGGACCTGCCACCGATGGCGTGTGATGACGCCGACTTCGCGGCGTTGGCCGTCAGTGCCGCAGACGACGTACAGGAGGGAACCCCCGAACAGGTAATCAAGCCACACGCGACCGACGCGGGGTGGCTCGCGCAGGCGGGCACGACCTGCGTCGTCTGTGGCGCGGCCGAACCCGGCGAAGCCCACACTGCCGAGGAAAGCGTCTCCTGGGACGTCGTCGAGCGGTGCGAGCGCATCTATCGAGCCGTCGCTGAGCAGTTCTGAGCGTCGCTGCCGGCTGTGTTTCCCCGGAGAGACCGTTTTCGTAGAGGAGACAGCCGACTACCCATCATAAATCGCCTACCGCGATATCAAACTGCAGAACGCTCGCCATCTCGACACCCGACCCACACTGTTTTACTTTTGGCTGGCCTAAATTGTGTATGGCAGAGATGGACGACGAGGACGAACGGACAGTCATCAAAACAGGACGGGAGTTCGAACGGGAGTATCGGCTCTCGGCGGCCGAAGCCGGCGAGTTTCTCGTCGCCATCGGCGAGCAGTTGCAGGACGGCGACGAACTCACCATCGTCGAGGACGAGTGGGAACTCCCCTTCGCATTCGGCGAACCTATCGGGCTGGAGGTAGATTTCGACGGCGTCGGCGAACCGGAACTCGAGCTCGAAGTCGAGATTCCCGGAAAGACCGACGAATCGGCACCGGCTGTCGAATAGTCCATCCGGTATCGGTAGTCAACCACCCCGACCACCGTCCAGGGCGACCGTTATTTGTTACCAAGTGCCAATATAGTAACATTTTTATAGAACCGCGCACAATCATCAAATGGATACAGAGGTGAACAGCCATGGCACTCCCGAGAACGCCCGCCAATTCATGGTTGCAGAGCCTTGACTTCCCGAGCCAACTCCTCGAAACCGGTAGTAACGACTACGAACTGTACGAGGAAGACGACGAGTTCGTCCTCAGCGTCGAGATGCCGGGATTCGACCCGGCGGAAATCGAGGTGACGTGGGACGACGGCGTGCTCAACATCGCCGGCGAGCACGAGGACGAGCAACGCGGTGAGCGGAAGACCTACCACCGACGGTTCCGCTTCCCAAAGCAGGTCGACGACGACGGCATCAGCGCCGAGTACAACAACGGCATCCTGGAGATCCGTCTCCCCGTCGAGACCGATGCGACGACTCGCGGCAAGGAAATCGAAGTGCAATAATTTCCCTGGCTGTCAGCCCGGGATTCGACCCCGGATTTAATTTTTCGTGCGCCGCTACGATGTGATGATGAGTGCAGACACCTACGACGCCTTTCTCGCACACGTGCAGAAACTTACCCATGTCGGCGACGCTACCGGCATCCTCGACTGGGACCAGCAGGTGATGATGCCCGACGGCGCGACGCCCGCCCGCGCCAAACAGAAATCCGCCCTCTCCTCGCTACGCCACGAACTCCTGACCGACGACGACCTCGCAGCGTATCTCGATACCCTCGAGGGCAGCGACCTCGACAGTGAGCAGGCAGCGGTCGTCCGAGAGATTCGTCGCCAGCACGAGCGCGCCGTGCGTGTTCCCGAAGAGCTCGTCCAGCAGATTTCCGAAGCCTCATCGAACGCACTGCCAGTCTGGGAACAGGCCAAAGAAGAAGACGACTTCTCGCAGTTCGAGGGGGCACTCGAAGAGTTGGTCGAACTGAAACGGGAGTACGCCGAGGCAATCGACCCCGACCGGGACCCCTACGAGGTGCTCTTCGAGGAGTACGAACCGTATCTGGGCATCGACACCGCCGAGCGAGTGCTGGAGCGACTGGGCGAGGAACTGCCGCCGCTCGTCGATGCAATCGGCGAGAGCGACGTGACCATGGCCGACCCCTTCCAGGAGAGCTACGACGAGAGCGACCAGGAGGCGCTGGTCAGAGACGCACTCGACGTGCTGGGGTACGACTGGGACCACGGCCGACTCGACACCTCCTCGCATCCCTTCACCAGCGGAACGCAGTTCGACGCCCGCATCACGACCCGATTCCAGCCGGACGACCCACTCGACGCGCTCGGCTCGACCATCCACGAGTTCGGCCACGCCACCTACGTGCTGGGACTGCCCCGCGAGGAGTACGGAACGCCACTTGGCGAGGACCGCGACCTGACCGTCCACGAGTCCCAGTCCCGTCTCTGGGAGAACCACGTCGGCCGCTCGCGACCGTTCTGGGAGCTGTTCGCACCCAGCGTCGAGGAGCATCTCGATGTCGAGGCGTCGCCTGACGAACTCTACCAGGCTGCAAACGAAGTGTACGACGATAACCTCATTCGGGTGGAGGCTGACGAACTCACCTACCACATGCACATCCTGGTCCGGTTCGAAATCGAGCGGGACCTGATTCGGGGCGAGTTGGACGTGAGCGACGTACCCCAGGTGTGGAACGACAAGTACGAGGAGTATCTCGGCGTGCGCCCCGATACCGATGCCGAGGGGTGTCTGCAGGACATCCACTGGTGTCACGGTGCCTTCGGCTACTTCCCGACGTACACGCTCGGGTCGGTCCTGGCAGCCCAGCTCGACGCCGCCGTCCGCGAGGACCTGCCACTCGACGACCAGATTCGAAACGGCGAGTTCGACCCGCTCCGAGAGTGGCTTCGCGAGCACGTCCACCAGCACGGCTGTCAGTACACGACGCCGGAGTTGATTCAGGACGCGACCGGCGAACAGTTCACCGCCGACTATTTCCTCGGCTACGTCGACGAGAAGTACGGCTCACTGTACGATATCTGACAGGGTTGAACTGAACCCTCACGATAGTGTTACAAACTCAAAACAGAGTTGCTGACCTTTTTAGGTGTGATAATTCGGCAGTCGATTGTTCCCCAAGTTCTAAATTATAGTAGGAATTGAGGAGATGGGCGGATGATTGTGCAAATTATTTCTGATTTACACTATGGGGACGATGATTAGTTCTAGAGGAATTGGAGTCCCAAACTGATTACCCCGCATTATTATACTCATCCGCCATCAAAAATGAATCGATAATGACAGAAAAGATGACCGCGAGCGTGAGTGGAGACATCGACGAGGACGTCGACGTGGACATCGACGACGAAATCGAGGCGGACATCGACCGGAACGCGGGCTACGACCACGAGGCGGCGAGCGAGATTCAGACCTCGATTGCCAAACTCGAAGACTCCTCCGTGGAGATTGCCGAGCGCATCGATACGGTTCGGGAAGAGGCCGCCGAACAACACGATGCAGTCTCGGAGGTCTCCAACGAAATCTCGAATCTCTCGGCGTCGGTCGAGGAAATCGCATCCTCGTCCGAAGAGGTCTCTGCGGCCGGGCAGAAGGCAAAGGACCTCGCAGAGGAAGGGCAGGCCTCGGCCGGCGAGGTGAGCCAGGCGATGCAGGAGATTCAGAAGGCCGCCGACGACGTTGCCCAGGACGTGCGGACGATTCAGCAGAGCATGCAGGAAATCGACGAAATCGTCGAGGTCATCAACGACATCGCAGACCAGACGAACATGCTGGCGCTCAACGCCTCCATCGAGGCTGCACGCGCCGGCGAAGCAGGAGAAGGATTCGCCGTCGTTGCCGACGAGGTGAAATCACTCGCCGAGGAGTCCCAGTCACACGCCAGCGAAATCGAGCAGATGGTCAACGAGATTCAGGGCGATACTGCCAGCGCAGTCGACAGTCTCGACCGGAACAACGAACGAATCGAGCACGGGATCGAATCCGTCGACGAGGCGATGGGAATCCTCGAAGAGATACACGAGGCAGTCGCGGAAGTCTCCGACGGCATCGCCGAAGTCGCCAGTGCAACCGACCAGCAGGCTGCCTCTACCGAAGAGGTCGCTAGCATGATTGACCAGACTGTGATGAACGCCGAACAAATTGCCGAGGAGACGACCGAAATCGTCGAGGAAGCCAACAATCAGACCGACCAGATTACCGACATCAACACCGCCGTCGACGACCTCGTCGGCGACCTCCAGCGAAACGTCGCTACCGCGGACGATTGAATCAGTCGGCTGCGAACCGTTTGACCAGTGGTACCGCACGACTTTTTGCCAGCGCCCGCGAATGGAGGGCAATGAGCGACCTGAATCTCGACGCCGAGCAACTCGACCGCTACTCCCGACACGTAATCATGGACGACGTGGGACCGGAGGGACAGGCGGCGCTTCTCGATGCAAGTGTTCTCGTCGTCGGTGCGGGTGGGCTCGGGTCGCCAGTGCTTCAGTATCTCGCTGCCGCCGGCGTCGGCCGACTCGGCATCGCTGACGCCGACCACGTCGAGCGGAGCAACCTCCAGCGGCAGGTGATTCACCGCGACAGTGACATCGGCCGGCCAAAAGTCGACAGTGCCGCCGAGTTTGTCACCGAACTGAACCCCGACGTGACCGTCGACCGTCACGAACTCCGGGTCGGGCCGGAAAACGTCACCGACCTTGTGGCCGACTACGATGTGGTCGTCGACGCTTCCGACAACTTCCCGACCAGATTCTTGCTCAACGACGCCTGCGTTCTCTCGGACACACCGCTCTCACACGGTGCTATCTACCGGTTCGAGGGGCAAGCGACCACCATCACCGGCGGCCAGCCCTGCTATCGGTGTCTGTTCCCCGAAGCACCGCCAGACGGTGCGGTTCCCAACTGTGCGACGGCGGGTGTC
>JAZKTK010000172.1:0-3166 GCA_036625595.1 Haloarculaceae archaeon
AAACTCGCTGAGTGAGTCAAAGAAGCGGTCGCTAAGAGACGCTTGAAGCTGTCTCCAGCATTCTTCGGCAGGATTCAGCCCTGGCGAATACACCGGTAACGTCACGAAAGCGAGGTCGTCACGGGCCGCTACGTCCGTGACGGCCAACGCTTGGAAGGACGGCGCTCCATCCAGCACCACGATCAAATCATTTTCAAATTCATTGCATAATACGAGAATGAAATCCTTTGTGTGAGCGGCGGTATCGAACTCTTCCAATCGAGAGAAAAAGCGATCACCGTCCTCCGTGACCGCGCCCAAGAGACACGTCCACTCTCTCTGACCGGAGAGTTCGACGGAGGGCCGCGTGCCGCGCGGAAACCACGCGGCACGCGGCTCGACCTGCACGGAGTTCTTGATTCGCTCGATACAGACTACTGTGGCGTCCATCTCCCGGCGCTTTTTTGAGTTCATCGCGGAACTCCTCTTGTTCGTCTTCGTCGGCTTCGGCGGCTGAGCGGCGTGGTTTTTGATAGCTCAATCCCGCTTCTTTCAGCAACCGCCCACAGCTCGGGATTGAGTATTCGACGCCGTACATTTCCTGAAGATACTCTTGTGTGAGCGCCAGCGTCCACGCCGGCGCGTCGATTCCGACTCCCTCGGGTGGATCGTGAACCGTTTCTTCGAATCCTTTTGGCTGTATATTTGAAATCTTACATTTTCAGTTCTTGTATCATCAGAAACAATTTGCTCAAGCGACTCGACATCGACGAGTCGCCTGAGCCAGCTGTAGATTGTGCGTCGCTGCACATCATAGCACCTATATAGTTCGGTTTGTGAGACTCCATTTTTATACGCGATTGCTGCTAGGAGACGTTGTGTCGGCTTTTTCCCTCGACATTGTCGAGAGCTGTTTGCAACTCTTCAACGGAAATGTCGTCAAGGTGGTCCACTAACTCCCCCAACACACTTCGAGTAACAAGCTCTATCGGCTATTATAACCGCGGAGCGATGTGGGGGGAGTTTTTAAATGTACTGACCGGTATCGCTTCGTATGGATAGTGGCGAAACGCGGGGGGGTAGAGAGTACCGCACAGCACTCGATGTCGTGTCGCTACTCTCTGGGAAGTGGGAACCGAGAGTCGTGTTGCAGTTGCGCACCGACGGTCCACTCGGCTTCAACGAACTGCTCGATGCGATTCCAGACGTGTCGGGAAAGGTCCTCTCGGAGGCACTGGAGTCACTGGAAGCGGCCGGCATCCTCGAGCGGCACGTCGTCAGCGACGCCCCGCTCAGAGTCCGGTACGAACGGACACAGGCTGGCCGTGACCTCGACTCGATGTTCGAGGCGGCGTCGGAGTGGGGCGAGCGCCACCTTGAACCGACCCGACCCACTGTGCTCGTAGCGGGCGCGGACCGTCGACAGACTGAGATGTTTAGCCAGTGGGTGGGGACGCAGTACACCGCCGAGCGTGCGAACGACGTGAGCGAACTCGACTCGAAACTGGACGATTCGGTCGACGTGGCGCTCGTATCCGACGACTTACCCGGGGCGTCTCGGACGGCGCTGTTCGAACGCGTTCGGAGCCACAGCCGCACCATCTGTGTCGTCCAGGATAGACCGGCACCCGAACTCCTCGACCTCCCCTGTGACGACGTGCTCCGGACACCGGTGGTTCGAACGACCCTGCTGGACGCGCTGGACCGACAGCTCTCGAAGCGAGATCAGCCCAGCGAGGAGCGGGACCGCTCGGCGCTCTCAGCCAGGCGGTCGGTCGTCGAGACAGCCCTCCCGGACAGCGTCTCCGAAGCCGAGTTGACAGTCAGCGCGAACCGCCCCGACGACGAGGTGTCCAGCGGTGATTTCGAGTAACGACTGCCCTCCGTCGTTGCCGCCGCCCAGGCGACACTGACCGCTCTCGATGCCGACGGCGAGTCGGTCCCTGGTGGCTATCCCATCGAGTACCTGGCCCGATGCCACCTACGAGGAAGCGGTGTCCTCTTTGGCGGACGACCGCCGACAGACGAGGAACTCGCCTCGTTCTGTGTGGACCTCGCCGCCCACCGCGAGAGTTGGCCCGAGGTCGACGCGGTCCTCCAGCGAACCGCCGAGGAGGCGATGCCCGCGATGGCCGCTGGTCGAAGCCCGCAAGCTACAGTTGTGCCCGGTAGACGTTGGCTTCGAACTCCTCGTCACCCATCTCGACGGTCGTCTCGTCGGTTCGCTCGAAGTGTTTCCGGTAAAAGGCGTTGCCGATGTCGTTGCCCGCCAGGACAATGTCCTGGAGAACCGTTGCGTCCTGCGTCTCGAGGTAGGTTTCGGCCTTTTCGAGGAGTTGCGTCCCGATGCCTTCGCCCCAGTAGTCCGGCGAGACGTAGATACTCACCTGCCCGATTTCGTCGTCTGCTGGTGGTTCGCAACTCACGTAGCCGACGATGCTGTACTCGTCTTCGGCGACGAACAGCGTCATCTTCCCAGAGTCGAGCGCTGCCGACAGAAATTCCGTTGAGTACCCCTGCGCCAGCATCTCGTCGATGTCGTCGTCGTCCATCAGGTCGCTGTAGGCCTCGTGCCAGGATGCCCTGGCAACGCGCTGGATATCCGTGATATCATCGCTGGTCGCACGCCGTATCGTGATGTCTGGTACCATATCCCAATTTTATCCGTTTTCAGTGATAAGTATACTGCTGCTCGTCCCGGCGACGAGAACTGGCGTCCAGAACCAGTTGGTAACTCTTCGTGATATTGTGGCAAGTACTGCAATAGGGAACCCGTATCAACAACTGATGGCATGACCGAAGATACGTCCACTGTAGACGACGCCAGCGTCGACGCCGACGGCGGGGTAGATACCGTCTACGCTGAGATTGAACCGGATTCGTCGACGGCCGAGTATGACCTGCTGGAGCTTATTGCTGGTCTGGAGGGCAAGGAAATCGAGGAGTTGCCGTCACTGTACACGGAAGTCGACCATTTCGTCGAATCACTGTTCAAGGTGCCACCGTCCCCCGCTGCCCAGATGGAAATACGGTTCTCGTATGCCGGCTATCGTGTCACGATTTCACAGACGGGAGCTGTCAAACTGGTCCCTGTCAAGGAGTCTCTCAGGGAGTGACCGGGAGCGTTCGAGCGGCCGGACGGTAAGCGAAAATTTATACAGCCGACACTCTACCCCTCGCGTATGGA
>JAZKTK010000060.1:0-18695 GCA_036625595.1 Haloarculaceae archaeon
TTACCATAATCGCAGCCAGGAACAGGCCGCGTAGTTTGTCTGATTTGCTTGTCATAGTTTGCTATGTGTGTTATCTGCGGCGATAGGAGCTTTCGACCGAACTCGTCGCGTCCAACACCGGGCTGCCGTCGCCAGCGTCGGTTTACTCACTGCTATCACCATGGGCAGGGGTACAACGGAAAGGTACGGCGGATGTATTAAATGCTTTGTGGTTCCCTATGCAGTCTGACACCAGCCGCGATGCCCGAAATCGCCCGGATTGTTAGCTGTCTGTCCCGTTTGGCTCTCTTTGAACGGAGGGTGTGTGAGTGGATGTCACAATGGCGTTTATATCAATAGTAGGTGAGAGAACTACTGGTTCGGACTGGAGCATGGACGCAGTTTGCAGGAAATCCGGTCACTCTCCGAGAATCGGTCAGCACTCGACAGTCACTCGGTGGGGTAGTTCGCTTGGATCGCTCCCCTTCAGATGCCAGCTGTCGTGAAGCCACTGGTCACGGCACGTGCCTGCTGAGCGTTACAGATTCTGGGTAATCCAGCGACACCACGCGTGAAAATCGTTTGCCCCACACTGCTCGGCAATTGACTGGAGTGTCCCGGTCGGGATGTCGTCAGCCGAGTTCATCGGGACAGTCACGATGCGAACCTCGTCTGTGTCAGGCGATTCGTAGCGGAGTTTCAGGTGACTCCCAACACGGCCTGTTCGGACGAAACCGTGGTCGATCAACACGGATGCGATTTCACGCCCGGAGAACTTCGTCCGAACCATCTACTGCAGAAACTCAGGGAGGTCCCTGTCGCCGGGCTCAACATCGTCAAGTCCCCACTCTTCGAGGTCTTCGCTGGTGACTGGCTCTCCGCCACCATCATGCAACTCGAGAGCCTCTGCGAGCATTCGGAGTGCTTCCGTTTTCGTCTCTCCGAAGGAGGCAACGCCAGTTTCGAGGTCACGGGCGGTAATCTGACCGCCGTCCTCGTGAATAAACTCCACGCCCTCTTCGGACGACTCGTCACGTGTCGCACTCGCCATACACAAGATAGTTTGGGGCAGGAAATAAGCGTTCGGTTGCCAAACTCACGCTTCCGAACAGCCTCCGCGAGCAGTTTGGGCTGGAACAGGGGGACGAAGCTCATGGTCGTGCCGACAGAGTACGGACTCGTATTGAAGAAAGTCGACCTCCCGTCAGTCGAAGAATTTCAACAGCGAGTCGAGCAGCACACAGATATATTTTGGTCAACTGCTCGACACCGAAGCTTCCGACAAAAAGAGCGGAGTTCACGGCCACGGGTAATACTACCCTTCAGCGGACGCCAAGACTACGAGTTTTTTCCAATCCACTCGACCCACGCTTCAAAATCCTCTGCTCCGCATTGTTCCGCAATGGACCGGTAGGTGTCCTGAGAGATCTGGTCGGAATCGATTATTGGAACGGTTACGTTCCTGACTTCGCCAGTATCGGGGTGCTCGTATCGTAACTTCACGTGGCTTCCAGTCCTCCCGACGGGGACGTACCGTTTCGAGCGTAACGCTCGAACGATTTCACGCCCGGAAAAATCTGCATAGACCATTTACTCGAGCCACTGGGGCGGAGAGTCGTCGGTTTCGATACGCTCGGGATCAATGCCGATCTCCCGGAGAAATTCGTCTTCGTCGTCGATCGGTTCGCCCCCGCCTTCGTGTAGCGTAAGCGCGTCTGCCAGCATCGCCAGTGCTGCCGCCTTCGTCTCACCGCTTGCGGCAACGCCACTCTCGATATCCCGCGCTGTCACCAAATCCTCTTGGTACAGGAACTCCACACCCTCCTCGTCACCCTGGTCTGTTGTCGTTCCCATCGTGGAATCGTACGCCGCTTTTGTGGATAAGTGTTCGGTCGGTACAACCGGTCGAGTATCCCGGTTTCGTGTCTGTCGCAGTCGTTCGTGAACGCATACTAGGTGAATGGGTTTCGCAAGACAACATGTACGACAGGAGAATACTGAACAGATACGAGTAATACTGAATTGTATCACCATCTCCAGCACGATCTGAAGTGGCTCGTCCGATATCTCCGCGAGATTCGGGACTATCTCGACGAAGCGGCGAGTGTCTGATGTCGACGACTGCTACTGCTCGACGATCTCGATTTCGTGGCCGTCGCAGTCCTTCGTAAAGGCATAGCGGTTGCCACAGCTCTCTGGGTCGCGGTAGTCCTCGGCGTGACGACCCATCAGCGTCTCCCAGTACTCGCCGAGGTTGTCCGCGCGCACGGCGACGTGTCCCCAGGCGTCGCCCATCTCGTAGGACCCGCCGTCGTAGTTGTACGTGAGTTCGACCGACATCGCCTCGTCGGGGGCGTCGCCGGGTTTCAGGAAGTACAGCGCGAAGTCCTCGAACTCCTCGCGGCGAAAGAGGTCGTAGTCGAGTTTTCGCGTGTACCAGCCGATCGCCTCGTCTGCGTCCTCGACGCGAATCATGGTGTGGTCGAGACTCCACATCGCGCCGTGGTCGCGCTCGACCAGTTCGATTTCGTGGCCGTCGGGGTCGGTGACGAAGGCGTAGGAGCCACCGCAGGAGTCGGGGTCGCGGTAGTCCTCGACGCCCTCGTCGAGGAGTTGGTCGTACGCATTGTATACATCGCGTACGCGCACGGCGATGTGTCCCCAGGCGTCGCCGAAGTCGTACGTGCGGCCGTCGTGGTTGTACGTGAGTTCGAGGAAGGCACCGTCGTCGTGGGCATCGGGTGCCTGCAGATAGACGTTGGTGAAGGTGTCGGCCTCCCAGCGGCCGACTTCCTCGTAGCCGAAGTGCGTCTGATACCAGTCGAGCGAGTCGTCGAGGTCTTCGACGCGCATCATGACGTGGTCGAGTGTTCCGCTCATCGTCAGTGTGCACGGACGCACGGACGAAAAACGTGATGCCTGGCTACGAACTCGCCGGAACAGCGTTCCGAAGGGTCTCCCAGTCGAACCACCAGACGATAGCCCACGAGACCACAGTTCCAAACGGGAACGCGACCGTCAGAGCACGGCGGGTAAAGCCCCACGCGAACGTGAGTTGCGTGAGTCCGACGAGGACGAGCAAGAGCGCGGTCACGCGCCGGTCTTCCACGTCGAACAGCACGCCAGAGACGGCGCTGGCAAGTGCGAGCAGGTAGACGCCGGCACCAGCAGGCCACGCTCGGAGGTATCGCGGGAGTCCGCGTGTGTACTCAGTGGCGTACGTGTACGTATCCGTCAGGTAGAACGGCTGTGGGTCCACGAGACCGAAGGCGAAGACGAGCGTGAGTTCGTCGCCGGCGAGGACGAACGACCACGGGACGAGACCGAGCGCGACGATAGCTGCGAGTCGACGGTTCATTTCCGTCGAAGGATTCTGAGTACGTCTTCGTCGGCCAGTTCGTGGTCCATCCCGACCTGCTGTTCGTCGTGTTTGGCACTCGGACCGGTGACCCGAGCAAAGCGGAATCGCTCTTTGAACTCCCCGCCCAGTTTCTCGCAGGCGTCCTCGACAGTAGCACCCTCCCGGAGAATGAGTGGTTCATCGCGGTCGACGCCCCGACCGGGTTTGTCCATGTAAATGCGGATGAGGCCGAGTTCTTCCCAGATTGCCTCCCGGAGCGAGTCCAGTCCTTTCTCTTCCTCGGCACTGATGAAGATGGTCTCGTCGGGGTCGATGTCGTGCTCGCGGAGGTCTTCCTCGACGGTCGGGAGGTAGTCCGGTTCGATGAGGTCGGCTTTGTTGACGGTCACGAGCGACGGGACGTACTCGCGGTTGTCCATCACGCCGTCGATGAGCCGGTCGATATCGAGCTGTTCGCCGATGGTCACGTCGGCGTTGACGTAGCCGCGCTCGCGGAGCACGTCGGTGACCGTCTCCTCGTCCAGGTCGAGGTCGACGCTCGAATTGACGGTGATGCCGTCTTTGTGTTTTTTCCGCACGGACACGCGCGGCGGGTCCTGGTCGAGTCGGATACCGTTCTTGTAGAGTTCGTCGTAGAGGCGCTGGTACTGTTCGATTTCGAACACGGAGAGGACGAAGACGACGAGGTCTGCGGTCCGGACGACCGAGAGAACTGCCTGTCCGTCACCGCGGCCGCCCGCCGCGCCCTCGATAAGCCCCGGCACGTCGAGCATCTGGATGTTCGCACCGCGGTACTGGAGCATGCCGGGATTGACGTCGAGGGTCGTAAACTCGTAGGACCCAACCTCGCTGTCGGCGTTGGTTAGCGCGTTCAGTAAGGTGGACTTGCCGACGCTGGGGAAGCCGACGAGCGCGACGGTCGCGTCGCCGTGTTTCTCGACGGCGTACCCGGGGCCCCCACCGGAGGAGGACTGTTGTTTCTCAAGGTCCTCTTTTTTCTCGGCGAGTTTAGCCTTCAATCGGCCGATGTGGGCCTCCGTGGACTTGTTATAGGGCGTGCTGGCGATTTCCTCTTCGAGTTCGCGAATCTCGTCTTCGAGGCCCATTATCCCAGTCTCGGCCGTCCACCCTCAATAGGGTTTTCGTCCTGACCGGGGAGAGTCACGACCGGAGTGTGACTGCCGGACACTTTTTCCAGTTCAACCCCATGTCGAGATATGAAACGCCGTCAGTTTCTGGCTGCTGCTTCCCTGACCGGATTGGCCGGCTGTGGCCGACCGATCGACGAGAGCGCCGAGAGCCCACTCCCCGGCACACCCGACGAGGTCGGACTCGAAACGCTGGCGAGTGGACTCTCCGGCCCGCTCGACGTGGCCTTCACGCCCGATGGTGACCGACGGTACGTCGCCGAGCAGGGCGGCCTGGTCCGCGTTCACGAATCGGACGGGCTGCGCTCGACACCGCTTCTGGACTTGCAGGATACCGTCGTCACCGGCTTCGAACAGGGACTACTCGGGATTGTGCTCCATCCGGACTTTGCCGAGAACCGCCGGCTGTTTGTCCGGTATTCCGCCCCGTCCAGAGCGGGAACACCGGACGGGTACAGCCACACGTTCGTGCTCTCGGAGTTTCGCGTCAGCGAGGACGGACGCGCGGTCGAAGAGGACTCCGAGCGGACCATCATGGAGATTCCACAGCCACAGGCCAACCACAACGCCGGCTCCATCGTGTTCGGTCCGGACGGACTGCTGTTCGTCGGCGTCGGCGACGGCGGCGCTGGGGGCGACCAGGGCCGGGGTCACGTCGAGGACTGGTACGACGGAGTCGCCGGTGGGAACGGACAGGACGTGACCGAGAACCTGCTCGGGAGCGTCCTCCGAATCGACGTGGACGCTGACGAAGCGGAGGGGTACGCCGTTCCCGAGGACAACCCACTCGTCGGTCGGGACGGACTGGACGAACACTACGCGTGGGGGCTGCGGAACCCCTGGCGACTTGCATTCGACGGCGAGACGCTCTACGCCGGAGACGTCGGCCAGAACCGCTACGAGGAACTCGACCGCATCGAAAAGGGCGGCAACTACGGCTGGAACGCCAAGGAAGGAACCCACTGTTACGAATCCGACTCCTGTCCCGACAGCACACCAGATAGCGTGCGCAGGGGCGAGCGCCTGCGCGACCCCGTCGTCGAGTATCCACACTCGGGCGACCCAGTCAGCGGCATCTCGATTATCGCGGGGAACGTCTACCGCGGGACTGCCTTGCCGGGCCTCGATGGACTGTTCGTCTTCGGAGACTTCCAGGCAGAGGGAGAGCTGTTTGTCGCCTCGCCGACCGACGAGGGACTGTGGGACACCGGTGTTCTTCCCATCGCTACCGACGATGCTGGCAAACTGCAACAACTCAGGGCGTTCGGGAGAAACAACGGCGAACTGTACGTTCTCAGCAGTGGGAACGACAGCGGTGGTCTCCACCGGCTGGCACCAGCAAGCGAATGAGGGATAGGCGGCCAGTTCGATCGGTTTGGTTGTGTTTCGACACACTCATATTCAGCCCGCTGTCACATACGATAATGACAGAGGTGGCCCGACTGCGTGACAGTACGCAGATTCTCCTCCCGGAGAGTGCGATAGAGGGACTCCAGGAGGAGATCGCGTCGCGCTTCGTCGTGACGGTACACGCCGAGCAGCGTCGGGTCCGAATCATCGGCAGTCCCGTCGAAATCAAAGACGTGAGTGAGTTCCTCACACGAAACGGTGTCACGGTCGCGTGACGACGGCAAAAAGCAATTCTTAAAACTGCCCGTACGGACATCTGGGTATGGCTGATACTATCGAAGTGCTTGTCCCCGGTGGGCAGGCCAACCCCGGTCCGCCGCTGGGTCCCGAACTGGGTCCGACCCCCGTCGACGTACAGGCTGTCGTTCAGGAAATCAACGACCAGACCGCAGCGTTCGACGGCACGGAAGTCCCCGTCACCGTCGAGTACGAGGAAGACGGCTCCTTCAGCATCGAAGTCGGTGTCCCGCCGACGGCCGAACTCATCAAAGACGAGGCCGGCTTCGAGACGGGCAGCGGTGAACCTCAGGAGGACTTCGTCGCAGACCTCTCGGTCGACCAGGTCAAACAGATTGCAGAGCAGAAGCTTCCCGACCTGCTCGCGTACGACCTCAAGAACGCCGCCAAGGAAGTCGTCGGTACCTGTACCTCGCTGGGTGTCACCATCGAAGGCGAGAATCCCCGCGAGTTCAAAGAGCGAATTGACGCCGGCGAATACGACGACGTGTTCGCGGAAGCGGCCGAAGCGTAGCGAGGGCGCGACGCGAACGCCCGAAAACGAACGCAGTGAGTTTTTCGGTGTGTTCGCCGAAGAAGCGGCCGCGTAGGCCGCTTCGAGGCGAAGGCTCGCAAAACGAGCGAAGCGAGTTTTGCGGTGTGTTTGCCGAAGCGTAGCGAGGGCGCAACGCGAACGCCCGAAATCGAACGACGTGAGATTTTCGTAGTTTCGCCGAAGAAGCGGCCGCGTAGGCCGCTTCGAGGCGGCCGTTCTGTACTGTCACCGACGAAGCAGTGGCGTTGATGGAGTGTCCGAGAGCTTCTCACAAACTACGAGCCAGTGTCGTCGGGCGTCTGCAAGAAGACAGTAATCTCTGCACCGTGGCCGGCCGACGAAGAGACGGTGATGTGGCCATCGATCTGCTCGACGAGCCAGCGGACGACCCACAGACCGAGACCGCTGCCGTGTTTGATAGTAGTCTCTTCGCGCTCGCGCGTGAGCAGTTCGCGTTCGACATCAGGCAAGCCGGGACCGTTATCCGAGACAGTGAGCCGGCAGCCGCGGCTGGTGGCTTCGACGGTCACCGTGACCTCGCGTTCGGTGGCTGGTTTATCGCTGTGAAGGAGCGCGTTCCGGCAGAGTTCCTCGACGATAATCGGGAGTGGCTCACGGCCGTAGGCGTGAATCGATGCCGGCAGCTGGGTCCGGATGGTACTCTCGGGGAACTCCGCGCGCAGCCGGTCGACTTCCTCGGCAACGAGTGACGAGACCTCGACGGACCGCGGTTCGCGGTCGTGCTGGCCGAGCACGTCCTCGTAAATCGTCCGTGCGTGGTCGCTGGTGTCGATGAGCCGATGTGCTGTCTGGCGCATCGTCCGGGCTTTGGCTTTGGTCTGCCCGTCGGCCTCGCCGTGCAGAATGGCGTCTGCGTGAGCGATGATGACGCTCATATCGTTGCGGAGATTGTGCCGGAGAACGCGATTGAGAACGCGCAGTTGCGCCTCGCGCTGCCCGAGTGTGTCCGAGAGCGTGTTGAACGTCCCCGAGATGCGGACCCACTCGTCGGTACCCTGTAAGTCGAGTTCGCGGTCGTACTCGCCGTCTTCGAGCGCGGCCAGACCAGCAACGAGTTCGTCGATGCTCGCGACCATCGTCCGGGACAGCCAGAGACCGAGCAGCGCAACGGCGAGCAACGCCAGGAGGACGGCACCGCTCTGTGCGGCCGTCGCGACGAACAGCTGGTCTTCCAGTGTCGCACGGTCGGTTCCGACAGTTACCGTCCAGTCGGTCGAGGGGACGGTCGCATTGGCGGCGAGAAAGCCGCTGGTGTCGTGCGAGAGTGGCTGGCCGTCAGAGAAGAGAAGCGCAGAGTCACTTCGGACCGTCGCCAGTTGCTGTCGGTCCGGTGTAGTACGCTGGGGCTGAAACAGCGACGAGTTGCGAACGTGTAACGCGCCGTTGAACGTGGCGACGATAGACCCGTTCTCGCGCACCGGGACGCTGATAGTGACGATGAGATTCCCGCTGTCGGCTTCGACGGGGTCGCTCACGTACGTCTCGCCGGCCATCGCTCGCTGGAAGTACGTCCGGTCGCTGAAATCCTGTCCGACGAGTTGCTGTCTCTCGGCAGCCGAGGCGTTAGAGATAGCGATAGCTCGCATCGTCCCGTTGGCGTCGATGACGGAGGCACCATCGAACGAGGTCCGCTCGACGAACGAGTGCACCGTCTGGTGACTGTGCGCGGTGTCGTCGTCAGTGTGAAAGAGCGTCCCCGCCGCGAACTCGGCTGTCTGGGTTCGCTCCATCAGGCGGTTGTCGATGTCCGTCGCAGTCGTCTCGGCTGCGGTGTCGACGCGCTCTCGCTCGCGGTCAGTGATGTCCTGTTTGTGGAGCGCAAATCCGGCATAGACTGTCCCCGAGAGGACGAGTGCGAGGACGAGGAGGAAGGCAAACAGTGCGGTCCGGAGACGCATCTGCTTGCCCCAATGCGACATCGCCGCTTAAATATTGGCGTCGACAAACGGACAGACGGGATGGGGGTCAGCCACACGGAAGAAGGTGGTTCGACGGTTTTAAATGCGGCGTTGGCGTGTACCCGCACGAGACAGGCGTAGGCCTGTTTCACTGACCCGTAGGAGCCGCAGGCGCACTACGGAGGTGAACAATGGCAGATCAGGAAATAGAGGAGGCAGTCTCTCGCGCACTCGAGGATGCACCCCCACGGAACTTCCGTGAGACGGTGGACCTCGCAATCAATTTGCGCGATCTAGACCTCAACGACCCATCGAACCGGGTAGACGAGAGTATCGTTCTTCCCGAAGGTACTGGACAAGAAACATCCATTGTCGTGTTCGCGGACGGCGAAACCGCCGTTCGTGCCGAGGAAGTCGCAGACGACGTTCTCGACGGTGAGGACCTCGCCGACCTCGGCGACGACGACGATGCCGCGAAGGACCTCGCCGAAGACACTGACTTCTTCATCGCAGAAGAGGCCATGATGCAGGATATCGGCCGTTATCTCGGGACCGTGCTCGGTCCACGAGGGAAGATGCCGGACCCGCTCGGCCCCGACGACGACGTACAGGAAGTCGTCGAGCGACTGAAGAACTCGGTGCAGCTTCGCAGCGGTGACCGTCGGACGTTCCACACGCGCGTCGGCGCGGAGGACATGTCCGCCGAGGAAATCGCGGACAACATCGACGTCATCCTTCGTCGTCTCCACGCGGACCTGGAGAAAGGACCGCTGAACATCGACAACGTGTTCGTGAAGACGACGATGGGGCCCGCAGTGGAGGTGTCTGCATGAGCGTAGCGAGTCGCGACGCGACTCGGACAAGCGAGCGGTCTTCGACCGCGAGTACGCGAATGCAGGCTCGCCAGAACGTAGTTCTGGAGGTGGCCTAAATGAGCGCCGAAAGTGAACGCAAGACCGAGACGATTCCCCAGTGGAAAAAAGACGAAGTCGAAGAGATCGTCGACTTCCTCGACAGCCACGACAGCGTTGGCGTCGTAGATATCACGGGCATTCCGAGCCAGCAGCTCCAGGATATGCGCCGGAATCTCCACGGTACCGCCACGCTCCGCGTCTCGCGGAACACGCTGTTGTCGCGGGCACTCGACTGGTCCGACGAGGGACTCGAAGACCTGACCGACTACATCAGCGGGCAGGTCGGCCTCATCGGCACCAACGAGAATCCGTTCGGACTCTATCAGCAACTGGAGGCCTCGAAGACGTCGGCACCCATCAACGCCGGCGAGGTCGCCCCGAACGACGTCGTCGTGCCGGAAGGCGACACCGGCGTCGACCCGGGACCGTTCGTCGGTGAACTCCAGGCTGTCGGTGCGAACGCACGCATCGACGGCGGGTCGATCAAGGTCACGGAAGACTCGACGGTTCTCGAGGCCGACGAAGTGGTCTCACAGGACCTCGCGAACGTCCTCGCCGAGTTGGGTATCGAACCCAAGGAAGTCGGGCTGGACCTGCGTGCCGTCTTCGCGGACGGCGTGCTGTTCGAACCCGAGGACCTCGAACTCGACGTCGAGGAGTACCAGCGGGACGTGGAAGCCGCAGCCGCTCGCGCGCGGAACCTCGCGCTCAACGCGAGTTACCCGACCGCGACGACGCTGCCCCCGCTGCTGGCCAAGGCCAGCGGCGAGTCGAAGAACCTCGCTATCCACGCCGCCATCGAGGACCCCGACGTCATGCCGGACCTCATCGGGAAGGCCGACTCGCAGGTGCGCGCACTCGCCGCACAGATCGACGACGAGGAGGCGCTCCCCGAGGAACTGCAAGACCTCGACGAACCTGCCACGGCACCGCCTGCAGACACCGAATCGACTGACGACCAAGACGATACTGAGGACGACACCAGTGACGAGGCCGAGGCGGACGAGGGCGACGACGATGACGACGAAGACGACGGCGACACTGGTGCCGCTCTCGACGACATGTTCTAACAACAATGGAATACGTTTACGCAGCACTCATCCTGAACGAATCGGGCGAAGAAATCAACGAAGACAACCTGACCGGCGTGCTCGAAGCGGCGGGCGTCGACGTGGAGGAATCCCGCGTCAAGGCCCTCGTCGCCGCACTCGAAGACGTCGACATTGACGAGGCCGTCGAAGAGGCCACCGCAGTCCCGGCCACGACCGGCGGCAGCGCGGCCCCGGCCGGCGGCGAAGAGGAAGCCGCTGACGAAGGCGGCGAAGAGGAAGAAGAAGCAGAAGAAGAGGAAGCCGCTGACGAAGACGAGGACGAAGACGAAGACGCCGGCGAAGGTCTCGGCGAACTCTTCGGTTAATTCAGCATTCGACCCTTTCTTTCGACGCCACCGCGGAGCGACAGCATCAGGTGTGGCGACAGGGCTGCCGAACGTTCAAATACGGTAACGGGGCCAGCCCCGGACAATGGACCTCGGAGGCGTCGCCGTCGCAGTCGACCCGGTAGCCGCGGCGACGGCGCTCGCGTTCGTCGCGGGCGGCGTCGCACTCGGGAGCGTCAGCGGACTGGTGCCGGGACTCCACGCCAACAACTTCGCGCTCCTCCTGGCTGCGTTCGCGCCAGCGATGCCCGGGCCGGCACGGTACGTCGGCGCGGCGATGCTCGCGGCGGGTGTCGTCCACACGTTTCTCGACATCGTGCCTGCACTGGCACTGGGCGTCCCCGACCCGGCGATGGCCGCCACCGCCCTGCCCGGACACCGACTCGTGCTCCAGGGACAGGGCCGGGAGGCGCTCAGACTCTCCGCACTCGGAAGCGGACTGGCCGTCGCCTTCGCCGTCCCGCTGGCACTGCCCGTGACGGCGGTGATGGAGCAGGCCTATCCGACGATTCGGACACACCTCCCGCTCGTCCTCGGGAGTGTCGTCGCGCTCCTGCTCGCCACCGAGGGGACGTGGACGGCGCGGATTGGCGCAGCACTCGCGGTGGGTGCGAGCGGCGTGCTCGGCCTAGCAACCCTCGACGTTCCGGCAACGGGTGTTCTGCCGGCAGGGAGCATGCTCGCCCCGCTGTTTGCCGGCCTCTTCGGTGCACCTGTTCTCGTCGAGGCACTCGGTGGCGAGGGGGTGCCACCGCAAGCGAGTCCGACAATCACCACCTCGCGGCGATTCGTCGGCTGGGTCGCACTCGTCGGGACGCTTGCTGGCGCAGTCGTTGGCTACCTGCCCGGCATCTCCAGTGCGATTGCAGCGACCGGTGCGCTCGTCGTTCTGCCCCAGCGCGGCCCCAGGCCCTTCGTCGTCGCCACCAGCGGCGTCAATACGGCAAACACCGTCTTCGCCCTCTTTGCACTCATCGCACTCGGCAACCCACGGACTGGCGTGCTGGTCGCACTCGACGAAACCGGCGCGCCGCTCACGCTAGGGCTGTATCTCTGCGCCGCCGCTATCGCTGCAGCAATCGGGTTCGTCCTCGTTCTCGCGCTCGGCGACAGATATCTCGCCGTCGTCGGAAACGTGGACAACACCCGTCTCTCAGTGGGTGTGCTCGGACTGCTCTGTCTGCTCGTGGTCGCGCTCACTGGCGCTATCGGACTGGGCGTCTTTGCAGTCAGCGCCATCGTCGGCCTGGTACCGGCACGCTTTGGCGCGCGCCGGGCGAATCTGATGGGGGTGTTGCTCGTGCCGCTGGCACTCGGCGTCTAAAAGAGACAGCGAGAGCTACTCGAACCGGAAGGTCGCGCCGTCGTCAGTGTCCTGCACTTCGACGCCGAGCGCTTCGAGTTCGTCGCGGAGTTCGTCCGCTCGCTCGTAGTTGCCGGCCTCGCGTTCCTGCTCGCGGACCGAGAGCACGAGTTCGACGAGGTTCTCCGCGATGGACACGTCACCCGCTGTGTCCCCGCCGCCGAGAGTCAGCCCGAAAACGCCGCCCGCCAGTTCCTCGATGGCTTCGATAGCCCGACGGAGCCCCCGATAGTCGTACTCGTCGTGCCCGTCGACGTGCGTGTTGACCGCCGACACAAGTTCTTCCAGCGTGGCGAGCGCCCGCCGGGTGTTGAAATCGTCGTTCATCGCGTCGGCGAACTCCTCGCGGGTCGATTCGACGGCATCGCGCAGCGCCGAATCCTCGACGACAGTCCGAGCGTCGATACTGTCACAGGCCTCGACGGCACGCTCGTAGCCGCGCTGGAGACCGTCGAAGCGCTCCTCGGCTTCGGCCATCGTCTCGGCGCTGTAGACGGCGTTGTTGTGGTAGGCCGTCGACAGCAGGAAGGTCCGAACAACGTTCGCCCCGTATCGCTCGACGGCTTCGGCGACCGTCTCGAAGTTCCCCAGCGAGGAGGACATCTTCTCCTCGTCGGCAGCGTCGAGCAGACGGACGTGCAGCCAGTAGTTGGTGAACTGCTGGCCCGTCGCGGCCTCGCTCTGGGCGATTTCGTTCTCGTGGTGCGGGAAGACCAGATCCTGCCCGCCGACGTGGATGTCGATGGTCTCGCCGAGGTGAGTCATGCTCATCACCGAACACTCGATGTGCCAGCCGGGGCGACCCTCCCCCCACGGCGAGTCCCAGGTCTGGGCGGTCTGGCAGGCCTCCTCGGCGGGGGCAGCCTCGTCGTGCTGGTGCTCGGTGATTTCCTCGGGGGAGACACCGTCTGCCTTCCAGAGGGCAAAGTCGGCCGGGTTGCGTTTCTCGGAGCGCTCGTCGGGGTCGCCCTGTGCGTCGAGTTCGTCGGGGTCCTGATTCGAGAGTTTACCGTACTCCTCGAAGGCAGTCACGTCGAAGTAGACGGAGCCGTCGGCCTCGTAGGCGTAGCCCTTCTCGACGAGCGTCTCGACGAGGTCGATAATCTGAGGGATGTGCTCGGAGACACGGGGATACACCTCTGCTCGTTTGAGGTTCAGCGAGCGCATGTCGGCGATGATGTCCTGAATGTACGACCGGGCGACGTCGGCCTCGCTGTCGCCGTCCTCGCCGACGCGGGCGACGATCTTCTCGTTGATATCAGTAAAGTTCTCGACGTGGCGCACGTCGTAGCCCAGCTGTTCGAGCCAGCGGCACATCACGTCGACGTGGACCCACCCGCGGGCGTGCCCAAGATGCGCGGGGTCGGAGGTCGTCAGCCCACAGTAATACAGGAGTACCGAATTCGGGTCCTGTGGCTCGAAGACCTCCCGCTCGCCCGTCAGCGTGTTCGTCACGCGGAGTGTCATTGGCGGTAGGTACACGGGACAGCGTTTCAAGCCTGCGGTCCCGCGAGCCGACCGTCGGGGGAGTTGCGGAGCCTGCAAACGCCATTCTACATTTAAATAGGGTCGAACCTAGCCACCGAGTGTGAGTGAGGAGTGTGCCGACGAGGAGGTGCTCGCCCTTCTCGACGACGAGTACGCCCGCGCAATCCTCACAGCGACGAGTGCCGAACCCATGTCTGCACAAACGTTAAGCGAGCGGTGCGACGCGTCAGTGACGACGATTTACAGACGCCTCGACCGCTTACAGGACTGTGACCTCGTTGAGGAACAGCTCCAGCCCCAACCCGACGGCAACCACTACAAGGTGTTCGCCTCGCGGCTGGAATCGTTCTCCGTGACCTTCGACGACGGCGAGATGCACGCCGATATCGAACGAACGGAGGCCGAAGAAGACGTCGCCGACCGCTTTACCAGGATGTGGCAGGACCTATGAACATCTTACAGAGCTACACGCTGCTGGACTGGAGTCAACTCGGCGTCTCCATCGCCTCCGTCGTGCTGGGGCTGATTATCGGCTATCAGGCCTATCGGGGCTTCCGGCGCAACGACAGTCGGTCGATGCAGTTCCTCTCGCTGGGGCTCATCCTTCTGACTGCGGTCCCATTTACGCTCTCGTTTACGGCGACGCTGGCGATACGGCTGGAACCGAGTCTCGCCGGGATTCAACAGGAGTTGTTCCTCGTCGTTCGGCTCATCCAGTTCGTCGGGCTGGCGTGTATCACCTACTCGCTGTACGAGAAACCCTGAGACGGCCACTGGGTTCGGCACTCGTCTCGGCGTTTCTGGCTCGCCGGCTCTGACCGGTGTCGACCGACCAATCGAGCAACCGAAAGAGATTCAAACGTAAATTGGCTGGAGTAAACATGGTAAAATTCCTCGAACTCCTCCCCGAGATGGTGGAGTTGGTGATATTCGGCATCGGTACTGTCGTGCTTTCTCTTGCCAGTGCGTATATCGAACTGTTTGCGTTCGCAACCGCTCAGAGCGGCAATACGACGCTCGGCCTGTGGGCCGCAGTCGTCGGTGTCGTGTTGCTGGCGTTTGCGTATTTCCTGGGGACAGACAAGTTCGTCGTCGGCATTCGCGAATTCAAGCAGACGACCGGCGACCAGTCGGAGTAGGTCGGACCACGCATTTAGCTGAGAGCGCTACCGCATACTGACTGAAGCAGCGTTGAGGAGGGGGGTACCGACACTCGATAGACCGCGCCACGTCGAGTAGTGTCCTCTTTTGAACGCCCCCGGTAACCGTGTAGACGGAGCCGCCACACCGCCAGACGACGATAGCGCGGGTCTGCGAGAACGGTCCGAAACTATCCGGACACAAACCGGGGAAACGGTGTTGGCCACCGATATCAGATGTCGAACCGGGGCAACGAAGTTCCTAAGAACGCGTCGGTCCAAGCGTCGGTAATGGGACAGGCGCTTGTCATCGCAGCGCACGGGTCACACCTGAATCCGGGGTCGAGCGAACCGGCGTTCGACCACGCTGACAGGATTCGGGAGGCTGGCGTGTTCGACGAGGTGCGCGAGACGTTCTGGAAGGAAGAACCGTCGTTCCGGGAGGTGCTCCGGACCGTCGACGCCGAAGAGGTGTACGTCGTTCCGCTGTTTATCAGCGAGGGCTACTTCACCGAAGAGGTGATTCCGCGCGAACTCCGACTCGACGAGTGGGACCCCTCGCTGTGGCACTCGGACGGGACCAGCGCCACCCACGCGATGCTCACCGCGAGCGATGTCGAGAAGACGATTCACTACTGTGGGCCAGTGGGCACTCACGACGCGATGAGTGATGTCATCGTCCGCCGTACGGAATCGGTCACCGGCGACGCCGACGTGGGCCCAGGGTTCGGTCTGGCCGTCGTCGGTCACGGCACCAAACGCAACGAGAACTCCGCAAAAGCCATCGAGTACCACGCGAACCGCATCCGCGACCGAGGCCGATTCGACGAAGTGCGGGCGCTATTCATGGACGAGGAGCCCGAAATCGACGGGGTGACCGACCACTTCGACACCGCGGACATCGTCGTCGTCCCGCTGTTCGTCGCGGACGGCTACCACACTGACGAGGACATCCCCGAAGACATGGGACTGACCGACGACGCCAGCGAGGGATGGGCAACGCCCGCGACAGTCGACGGGCACCGAATCTGGTACTCGGGCGCGGTTGGGACCGAACCGCTGCTGGCCGACGTGATTCTGGAGCGTGCATTCGACGCAGGGGCACGGAGAGGAGCGGACGGAGCCGTCGAGATACCGGAGGTTGCCGAATGAACGCAGCCCAGTTCACCGCACTGAAAGCCGCCGCCGTAGATGGTATCGACACCGACGCGCTGACGGTCGACAGCGACAGGGAGACGTACGACTTCGCGGTGCCGGGCAACGAGTACCACGGGCTGAGTGAGAGCGAACTGCAAGCGGCCGCGAAACGACACCGCGAGTACGTGACCGAGTGGCACTTCTGGCGGCACGTCGCCCCCGACGCACCGGAACGACGGGCGTTCCTCCGCTGGGTCGAGGGGGACGACGGAGACAACGAGAGGGCCGTCCCGGAACACCACGAACGACTCCGCGAGGGGATGACGCGGGAGTGGGGACAGCTTCGGATTCGCGCCCAGTTGGCCGAGGCTGGCCGGCGGACCTACCAGGTCCGTCACGTCGAGGATGCCGGCGAGCGCGTCGAAGATCTCGCGGTACACACGGACCCGCTCGACGCGCGCAAAGTCCGCAAATACGATGCTGATGGGCAGTACCGTCCGCTGTCGACGGCCCCGACACTCAGACGGGGATGGGTGTTCGTCGACCTCGCGGCCGCCGAAGCCGTCTCGACTGTCGATAACATCTATCCCGCGACAGTGGCGAACTGGTACCGCGAACGGGAAGGCGAGCTAGACGTGACCCACTGGCACGACGCCGTCTCGCGTCAGACTGGGATATACGGTGTGGTCCAGACGTGGGACCGCGGCGACGGCCACGACCACGTCGAGTGGGTCGCCGAGGCCTGCTGTGACGATTCACAGTGTCTCAAGCGCCGCGAGTGGGAGTACGACGCGGAGACGGCGCTCGACACCGACGGTGGAGAGAGCGAGACGTCGGAGACGCCTCGACGAGGCGGCGAAGCCGCCGGCGTCTTTCCCTGCCGAGAACCGTGTTCGCTCGTCGTCTCGGCGGCACGCAAGTGGACCCGAATCGACGCCGAGGACGAGCAGACCTACGAGTTCGAGTTGACGCCCAGCGAGAAAGAGCAGGTCGAGGAGATTATCGACGCCGTCGCCGATGGCCGCGTCGACGAGATTCGCGAGGCAGACTTCGGCGACGGTGCTAACCGCTGGCGAGCGCGCTTTCTCCGCGCGAAACGGTTCGACGACGAAGGGAATCTCGGTGGAGTTCCGACGGACCGCCCCGACGAAGCTGAGTAACGCCGCTTACTCCAGTTCGACCGTCGGCGGCTCGCCGTTCCAGCCGTAGGAAACGAACACGAACAGGAGTGTCAGCAGGCCAACGACCATTAGTCCGTACTTGCACAGTTTGCCGAGTGTTCTGAGTGCCATGGCTGTGGCTTGGACAAGCACCGACAAGTACGTTCATTTTTCGAGTCGAACTGGCTCTACCAGCAGGGCAGTGTCAGTCGATTCGCTCGCCGGTCTCCTCGTAGGTCGCCCCGAGTTTCGCGTAGTGGTCGATAGTCGATTCGGTGACCGGCCCGTCGAGTTCGGTCTTGACCTCGGCTGGCGAGCCGACGACGAGCGTCTCGGGTGGGACCTCCGTTCCCTCGGTGACGACACTGCCAGCGCCGACGATAGCTCCCTCCCCAACGTGGGCATCGTCTAGCACGACCGCATTCATCCCCACGAGCGCACCCGATTCGACCGTGCAGGCGTGGACGATAGCGCTGTGACCGACCGTCACTTCCGGTTCGAGGACGGCGTCTTCGTGCAACACGGCATTGTCCTGGATGTTCGAGCGTTCGCCGACGACAATCTGGCCGTGGTCGCCACGGAGCGTCGTGTTGGGCCAGATGCTCGCGTCTTCCTCGACGACGACATCGCCGATGACGACGGCAGTCTCGTCGACGTACGCGGAGTCGGCTATCTGCGGTTCGAGGCCGTCAACAGTGCGAATCATACCCCACACTGGGAGCGATAGTGAAGTAAAACGTCCGCATCCTGTGAGTCAGGTCTCAGCGGTCACTCGACGACGGGTTCGAATTCTGTCTGTGTCTCGGCGCGAAGCGGTCCCCCGGAGAGCAGCCCCGTCGTGCCGAGCGTCAGGTCCGGACGGACGCCGACCGCCTCGACGCTGTCGCCGAGCGGTGCGACGATGGTTTCGAGCCCGAGGGTTCCCCGTCCGAGGTCGCCGAGGTCGTCGACGGCAATGCGCGTCCACTCGTTCTCGGTGCGCTGGAAGTCGATTGGTGGCCAGGGACCGCCGTCGGGTTGTTTGAGGTATATCTCCGCGGGCGGTTCTACCGAAGTCGGCGGTGCCCTGAGTTCGAACGAGAACTTGTTTATATTCGTATTTTCGCTGTGAGAAATAACGACTCGGAGTCCGAAGCGGCCGGGGAGATTCTGTGCCGCGGTCCGTTGCTGGAGTGTAATCGTCACCACTGACTTGCCGTTCCGTTCGAAGACGAGATGCTTCTCTCTCCCGTTCGCATCGAGTTCCTCACGGGGTTGACCGAGCGACCGTTCGCCACCCAGTGCCGTACAGCCAGCCAGCGCGGTCCCGAGTGTCGCTGTCGTGCCAGCGAGAAGCGCCCGTCTGTTCATACTAAACAGTTACCAGAGACAACAATAAACGCTCGCTAGACACAGGGAGTTGCTTGTGTGATCAGTTCACACGGACAGCAGTCAATCCCACTGCGCACCGGGGTTCGTTACCGCACC
>JAZKTK010000173.1:0-3024 GCA_036625595.1 Haloarculaceae archaeon
GTCACCGTCATCCCACCATCGCCGACGACGATGTACTGCCCGCCGAGGACACTCTCGTCGCGGGCGACGGTCAGCGCCGCACGCAACGGGAATCCGGCGTTGAGTAATCTGGCGATGGACTCGCCCATCTGGATGGCACCGGTGTTGATGACATCGCTCAGCGTGACGATTCCGCCGATAGCCCCGGCTTCGATGAGATTGACTCCCTGCTGATAGGAATTACACGCGTTCAGGAGGAACGAGTCGACGCCGGTCTCATCGAGTGTCGCCACATCGAGCTTTCCGTCGGTGCATTCGAATCCGTCCTGTTCCGTGTGCCCGATATAGTGGAAGAAGTCACTCTCCGCTTGGAGTTGCTCGCGGAGTTGGGCGACTGTCAGGTCTCGATGGATCGTCACGTCGAAGGGGAGGTTCTCCCGGTCGCCGTACGCGCGGTCGACGAGGTCACGCTCCTCTGCCATCCGGGCGTCGTTCAGGACGATGCTAATCGAGATGTCGCCGTCGGTCGCCTCCCGGTCGAGGCGGTTCTGGAACGCCTCGGGCGTCAACTTGCTCGCCCCGATCGGGATGCGGTCGCCAATCCAGGCCTGCTCCAGCGCCGTCGTCGACTCTGGCTCGACGTAGGAGGTGTCGCCAGCACGCTGTGACTCTGCCGCGCTGCGAGTCAAGACACTGTCCCGCGTGAGCGCCTCCGTTGGGCCGGTGGCTGTCGGTGCCTCTCTCGCCCCGGGTGTCTCGACCGTCCGCACGATTGCGAGGTCGTCGACCACGAACGGGAGCTGCTCGACGGTGTCCGCTACCGGGTCGACGTGGACTGCCAGTCGCCATTCGGGGACGTGCTCTTCGACCAGCGCGTACGGCACCTCCAGATACGTGGCGACTTGCTCGGCGAGTGGTTGCTCGTACAGCGCCGCCCAGTCGAGACTGACGTGTTCCTCGATTGCGCTACGTTCGTGCAACGGCACGTCGTAGACGCCCTCGGTTCTGGTGACACAGTCGAGGACGAACACCTGTTTGAGTGTCTGCTCGACACCCGTTTCCAGCCCGTTAGGCGTATCGAGTCGATGTTCGAAGCCCGTCTCGGTCACCAGCCGCGGCGTCGGTCCCGGGACGACGGTGGCACCCAGATAGTATGCCAGCGGCGCAACGGTGTAGACTGCCTCGTACGTCGCTGGAATCTCGATTCGAATACCCGTTTCCGGGGAGTCGATTGCTTCCGGGATGTCGAGGGTGTCCCCGAGTTCGACCGCTGGTGGATGCCCGCGGTTGGAGGGGTAGGACCGCTCTGGGTCCGTGGCTTTGAGCGCCGACCCGAACGCGCTGACCGCGGCCATCATATCGACGGGGTCCTCTGTCGTCGTAATCGTCGCTGCCGGTCGGTCGTGCCAGGAGAGCGCCCCAATTCTGAGTTCTGTCGGCTCCTCGAACTCGATACGCGTCTCGAAGAGGTCCGCCGTAATTCGGACCGGACTCTCGACTTCGACGTACGTCTTGACCTGCGTGCTCAACTCGAGGATGTACGTTCCGTCGTCGAACGTTTCTTCCTCGAGGTGGCCGACCTCTGCCAGCATCTCTCCGGTGCCATCGCGGACGCACACAATCACGACCGTTGGGAGTGTGAGCTCTTCGGCGGTCACGCTGACGGCGTTTCCGACGGGGAACAAGAACGGCTCTGTCGCCGTCGGCGTCGGGGACACGTTCGTTCCCGTCTGGAGTCTGTATCGGAGGCGTTCGACGCGGTCGACGACCTCGATTCCCGGCGGCTCGTCGAGTGCTTCGAACGCAAGTGTGGTGTTGTCGGCCATCGGCAGTGTGGCGTTACTATCCCAATATTTAGATGTAGATATAAAAAATGCATTGCCCCCGCAACGACATTTTCGACCGCCATCCTCGTATTTCGTCATCGTCAGTTCCTCGTTGCTCACGGCTCGCATTCCCGAGGAGCCTCCCTCTGGTCGGCTCCTCGCTTTCCCTATCCGTTGGCCTTACGAGACCCCGCCACGACTGTTCTGGCATGACAGACCCTACCGACCTCGCTGCGCAGGTCCGTGACGGCGACCTGCGCCTCTACGAACTCGACGACCACGCTGACGCCGAAACCGCGGCCGCTGCTCGTCGTCACCTGCTCGAACAGGAAACCGGTGTCGACCTCGACGCTATCGCCGACTACACCTTTGATGCCGACGGCGTCGATGCCAACGTCGAGAATCTGGTCGGTGGTGCCCAGCTTCCGATGGGCGTCGCCGGCCCCGTCCCCGTCGACGGCGGCGCGGCAGACGGCGAGTACTACCTCCCGATGGCGACGACCGAGGGCGCACTCGTCGCAAGCGTCAATCGCGGACTCTCCGCGATTCGGGCCGCCGGCGGTTCGACCGCACGCGTGACCAGTTCGGGGATGACCCGTGCACCGGTCTTCCGGGTCGACGGCATTGCCGACGCAGAGCGAGTCGTCGAGTGGGTCCGCGACAACGAAGACGCGCTTCGCGAAGCCGCCGAGTCGACGACCAGCCACGGCGAACTCACCGCCGTCGACCCCTACGTCGTCGGAGATAGCGTCTTCCTCCGATTCGTCTACGACACCAAGGACGCGATGGGAATGAACATGGCGACCATCGCCACACGCGAGGCCAGCGAGCTCGTCGAGGAAGAGACGCCCGCCTCCCTGGTCGCGCTCTCGGGGAACCTCTGTTCGGACAAGAAACCCGCCGCTATCAACGCTATCGAGGGACGTGGTCGCTCGGTCACAGCCGATGTGGTCCTCCCACGAGAGTACGTCGAAGAGACGCTGAAGACCACGCCCGAAGCGATGGTCGAAGGGAACACGCGCAAGAACCTGATCGGGAGTGCCAAGGCTGCCTCGCTGGGGTTCAATGCCCACGCTGCAAACACCGTCGCTGCTGTCTTCCTCGCGACCGGACAGGACCCCGCGCAGGTCGTCGAGGGCGCAAACGCCATCACGACGATGGAGGTCCGTGACCGCGAGGACGAACGAAGTGAGTCCTCGATAGATGGGAGCGGAGAGCG
>JAZKTK010000061.1:0-17861 GCA_036625595.1 Haloarculaceae archaeon
AGATCTCCACGAAGCCACTGGAGTCCGGGGCCACATTGACATTCATAGTCCGCGCGGACGAGGATGTCGTAAACGCACCAGTACCCATTGCAGCTGCCCCGCCGGCAGCGAGCGATCCCATTCCGATGATGAATTTGCGTCGTTGCATAGTTGTTCACCGCGCGCCGTGCTGCGGCGCGCTTACTTAGTCAATTGATTGCTACCATCATTGTATTCAGCCGCGTGAGATAGCTCTCCAGGCCCGTGAAGCTGGTTCACGCGAATCCAGAACGACCGCTCGGGGTCGTCGGCAAATATCAAGCACAGTCTGAAGACGGAACGGAATCGCCGTAGACCAATCATAACAAACAATCTAGTTATGATTTCTCCCATCGACCAGCGCTCAACAAGAGGGGACGCAGTACAAATCGGGATTGGCAGTTTCAGCGAGCAATAGAACCGCTTTCGACGGTCATACCACTGTTCAAAGGGAGCCTGAAGTCTTTCTCGGACCTGTTGAACCGTGAACTGGGCTGAAAGTAAAGTAATTCCAACAATGAAAGATGTGGGGTGTTTTATACAACCACAATACAAGTATATGGTAAGGGGAGAAGAGGCTTGGCACAAGCTCAACAGCAGTCAGTAGCGGTTCCCGAACCGGGAACAGACGAATCGGAGACGAGCATCTCCAGAGATGCGATGTACAAGATGCTCGCCAACCAGCGGCGGCGCTACACGATACACTATCTCAAAGAACAGGATGGAACAGTCCCACTCGGGCTGCTCGCCGAGCAGGTCAGCGCGTGGGAACACGACACCAGTCTCGACCAGATCACCTCGAACGAACGGAAAGCCGTCTACACGGCCCTCCAGCAGCGGCACCTGCCGAAGCTGGACGACGCAGGCATCGTCGAGTTCGACAAACGCGCGGGCACGGTCGAACCGACGGACTCGCTACAGAAGATCGATATCTACGCCGAAATTGTGGAAGAAGGGGAGTTTCCGTGGAGCCAGTACTATCTGGGACTGTCGATGATTACGCTGGCGTTGATGGCCGCGGTCTGGGCGAACGCCTATCCGCTCGCGGCCCTGCCGGATATCGCCTGGGGGGTCTTCGTCTCGGTCGCATTCGCGTTCTCCGCAATTATCCACGTCGTGATGACTCGAGAGATGAAACTCGGGGAGAAACCGGAGCCACCAGCCAAACAAGGGTGACCAGTAATGGGACAACGCAGACAGATCGCACTGCTTGGGCTCGCTGTCGCCAGCCTCATGCTGGCGACCGGTAGCGGTGCGTTCACTTCAACGTCTGCAGACCGAGGCGTGTCAGTGTCGGTAGTCGAAGACGACAGAGCCTATCTTAGCCACTCGTGGCACGAACTAGATCGATGTGGCAATCAAGATCTCGTGACAATCACGAACCGTTTCAGTACCACACTAACAGAGGTCAATGTCACAGTTGTAGACTCCGAAGGAGTTACTCCAGAGATCAATAACGAGCCAGAACAGCTTCGCCCGGGAGAGTCAGTAACTGTCAAAATTAACCCACACGCACCTGAGAATGCAAGCCAAGAGATAGAACGGTCTGTCACCGTTACAATCGAAGCAGAAGGTCCCGCGTCTGTCGAAATCGGACAGGAACAACTGAATGTGAACTGTCCAACACGTAACAGTTCCGGGAACTAAGAACCAAAAACCGATGAACCGAACAGTCCTGTCTCTCGTCGCAATCAGTCTGGCGGGGACGCTCCTCGTCTCGACAGGGGCAGTGCCGCTGTTCGACGGGCAAACGGACCGGATTGCCGACGATGTCGAACTTGCGCCAAGCGACGGCCCCAACGGCAAGTATGCCTACCTCGACGGCGACGATGAACTCGTCGTCGACATCTCTGCGGCGAATCCCAACCTGGACAGCGAGGGTGTCAATCCAAACAGCATCACGACCATCGACGACGTGTTTCGCGTCCGCTACAACGGCTCCCAGTACGCGAACGTCTGGCTGACCCACGAATCAGACGCAGTCACGTTCTACGCCCGCGGCGACGCTATCGAGGCACAGTCGTCGAGCGTCACTCTCGGTCCGAACGAATCCGTCGCGGTAGGGCTGCGCGTCGATACGACCGGTAAGATAACAGACGGCTTCGTCGAGGACATCACCGTGCACGCGTCCGTTGCCGAACCCGAAGACGTGACCGGGAGCACCGGTGGCCCTGATTCCGGAGAGACGCTCTCCGTGAGCGAAGTCTCGCAGAACGCGACCCCCCGCATCATCGTGACCGTCACCGAACCACACAGTGGCGAGCGACACGTCGTCGTCGAGAACCTGCGGTCCAGCGCCGTGGTCGACATCGACCTCGGCCGGTTGCCAATCGTCGGCAACAACGTGACGCTCGACGGCATCCGGTTCGTCTCGACGACGACCGGCGATGCGAACTTCACGTTCACACAGCAGTCGTCACCACCGGCCCCGATCGAGCCGATTGCACTCGACGGCATCGAGCCGAAGGGTTATTTCACCCTCAATCACAGCATCGACGGTCGTGATGTCGAGAGCGTCTCGCTCCGGTTTAGCGCGAACAGTTCCTACCTCGCGGAGAACGGTATCGACCCCGACGATGTGCGCCTCCTGCGGTACGGGACCGACGGCTGGGAGACGCTGGACACCACCCGAGCTGTCGGGAGTCCCGGCCGCCTCCACTTCGTCGCGGACTCACCGGGCCTATCGACGTTCGCAGTCGGTGTTCGAACGCCCCAGTTCGTGACAACGCAGGCAGCCGTGTCGCCGACATCGATACAGTCAGGCGAGACAGCGTCCGTCACGGCAGTGCTCGAAAACCGCGGGAGCGTGCCCGGGGAGAAGACTGTGACTCTCACGAGAGACGGAGTGACGAGACAGACCCAGACGGTCAGTCTCGCTCCCGGCCAGCAGACGACAGTCCAGTTCGACGAGCGCCCGTCCACGGCTGGTGCCTACGACTATGCTGTCGACGGCATCCCCGCGGGGACGCTGGTAGTCGAGAACCAGTCAGCGACGCCGGACACCACCCAGTCTCCGACACCGTCCGATACCGCGGACTCGACCGGACAACCACCGGATGAGACCGTTCCAGTCGGCAACGAGGCGGCCGGCTTCGACAGCACGGCGCTGCTGGTCATCGCCGCCATCCTCGCCGTCATCGGCGGCACAGCGCTGCTTCGCCGCTTCAGCTACTGGTAGCGCCGACCGGGTCAGTCCGTGACCCGGACCTCCAGTTCCGCCGCGACGAACGGGACCAGAAATCCGAGGGAGTAACCGAGGAGGTGGACGTAGAGGTTCACCGAACTATCAGTGAGTCGCGGGTCGGTCGGGAAGGCGACGAACGGCAGCCCGAACACGAGAACGAGCGCGACGGCGCCCAGTTCGAAATAGCCCGAGTCGGTGGCAGCAGCCCGGATTTTTTTCAGGAGACTCGGTGCCTGGTTGAAGGCCGAGACGGTGTACAGGAGTGCCGAGAGCAGCGTCGCAGCGACGAGCCCACTCGTTCCGAGAAAGACAGTCGCGTTCTCTGCGACGACAGACTGGACACTCAACACCGCGATAAGGCCGAGCGTGAGAAAAAACAGCACGGGCGCAACCGCGGCACGCGGCCCGATATCGAACCGCCTCTCCGCGTACTCAGCGAGTGACAGGGGGAGATAGCCGGCAAACGCCATCACGACACCGGAAAAGCCAAATCCGACCGAGCTTCGCACCACTGAGAGGTTCAGATACGAGAGCAGCGCCGGAAGGACGAGCACGAAGTTGAGAAAGACCACGTAGAACTGGCGACGGTAGCCGCTGGCAACCGCGAGCGCGAAGACGACGGACACGACGACTGTGTAGGTGGCGAGGTTGACGAACAGGTGGAGCCGGTCGAAGTGGACAAACGCCGACGCGAACGCCGCCGAGAACGAGGGGTCGGTGTACTCGAAAACCAGCGAGCGACGAACCGCGGCCGGCGAGACGAACACCGAGAGCAGGACGAGCGGAACCGACGCCAGCAAGGCAACGTCGTAGCACCGCATTCGCTGGCGGACCGTTTCAACGAGCCCAGCCGAATGCGTCTCTCCAGTCATGATTCAGTCAGAACTCGTCACAACCGCGTTCGATACGCCCCCGACTCCACGGGTTTCGACACGATTTCAACGCGCCCATGTGTGCGTGAAAATATAGGTATAACTTAAACTTGTACGTTGCTCCATCGGCGACGACTGGTGGACCTGCCGGTCTCGGTGGGCGTGAACGGCGTCAGTAGAAACAGATTAGCAGATATTCAGAGCAGACCGGTCTTCTGCAGCTTCATCAGGTCCTCGGTGTCGAGGGTTTCGCCTTCCTTGAACTTCTGGTAAATTTCCTCGGCTTCCTCGCGGGCGGCTTCTTCTTTCTCTTCGCGGGCTTCGCGCTCGGCCTCTTCTTCTTTCTTGTCGAGTTCGCGCAGGCGCTTCTGGACGCGGACGAAGTCCTCGTGGTGGCGGTCTGCGGCTTCCTGGGCATCGACGAACTCCTCGTGTTTCTCGTCGGCTTCGTCACGGATTTCGTCGGCCTCGCGGTAGGCCTCGATCATCTGGTTGTGGTGTTGCTGAGCCTCGTCGGCCAGTTCCGTAACCTTCTGGTGGTGGGTCGAGGCTTCCGCGCGAACCTCTTCGGCTTCCTCTTTGATCTCTTCGAGGTCAGCGTTCTGGTCGAGTTTCTCCTTTTTGCTCTGGAGTTTCTCGCGCTTGTCCTCGATTTTCTCGATGAGTTCGCGCTCTTCCTCGGGACCGAGCACTTCGGTCTGCTGTTTGAACTCGAGGTCTTCGATTTCCTCTTCGAGGTCCTCGATGGACTTGCCCTCGTCGAGTTTGAGGTCGTTTTTGAGTTGCTCGACCTCGTCGAACAGCTCGTTTGCCTTCGCGTTGAGCTCGTTGCGTTTCTCCTTGTGCTCCTGGACCTCCTCGTTGAGCTCGTCACGCTTCTCGCGGTGTTCCTGCGCTTCGTCGACCTTCTCTCGAGTTTTTGCGTTGAGCTCGTCTCGGTCCGAGGCGCGCTCGGATGCGAGCTGGTTGAGTTCGTTTCGTCGGTCTCGAAGTTTCCCGGCGAGCTTGATGAGTTCGCCTTTGGAGTTCTCTTCGAGGTCTTCGTCTGTCAGTTCTACGTTCTTTGATTCGTCTATCGAGTCTACCATGTTTAGTCCTCTATGCCATCCCCGCTGCGGCTGTGGCAGTCGACACCCGGTGACTGGCGGCTGCGACGTCGCCACCTGACGGCGAGCGACCGGAAACACCGGTCATGCCAGTCTCGGTTGGCTGACGCCGACAACAAGATTTCCCTGTCATACTGGGCAATAGCACGATACTGCCGGAACGCCGCAACGTTCTGGTGACTATCACTACTGTCGATGGGCGCTTAAATATTCCGGTCCCTGAAACCCCTGTCTCTGTGTACCACACGCCACAGCACGCCGGTTTGACTCTCAAAACAGGTCTGTCACAGGTCGTAGCTGTTCTCGACAGTTCCCCCCGACGCCGTGAGGGTCAGTGTGACCGAGTCGGCCCCACCAGGAATCTCGATATCGTCACGCCAGCGACCGATACCATCGACCGTAATCTCCTGTTCGCCGTGTTCGTCGGCTGCTGCCCACGAGACAGTCGCCGACAGCGGTTTGGGACCGTCGTTTCGAACGACGACTTCCCTGGTGCCGGTTCCCGGGTCCGGGAGAAATACCTGTGCCGGCTGGAACGCCGTAGCGAGCGTTTCCTGTGCTAGTTTTGGGTCGCCGTCGGCATCGTAAATACCCATCCCGGCGGCGTCGGTGTCCCGGAGCGTTGCCGCGATAGTCCCCAACCCGTGACAGCGGGCACGCTCCGCGACGGTCCGCAGCGTCTCGGCCTGGTAGGACTGGGACGCGTCGACGACGTCGGACGAGTCCGACGAGCCGCCGCTCGTGGGACTCGCAGAGACACCCGCGTCGACGTACCGGGCATGTTTCTCGTGCTCGAAGCCCGCGGCCGTGTCGACATCGTCCCCAAGCGACCCGGCGCCAAAACTGGCGAGGATATCCGTCGGGTACCGCTCGAGAAGTCCCTCGATACTCGCTGCGGTCCCGTAATCCCAGCCCGGGTAGTACGCCGCGGCGTCGTGGTCGATGCCTGGTTCGCCGACGACGGGAAACACGGGGAGCGCGTCGGGGAGGGCGTCGGCGACCGCGTCGGCGTCGCTGCGGTCGTAGCTGTTGCGCCAGCCCCGCCAGCGCAGGCGCAACCCGTCGAGCATGCCCCCACCGAGGCCATCTGCGAAGGCGTCGGTCGGTTCGTCGTGGACGGTGACGGCCGCGAGACTCGGATGCTGCCCGTAGGTGCCAGCAAGCGCCGTCGCGAGAGACTGGCCGCGTTCGGCGTCGAAGCCGCCGGGCCCGGTCAGCGGGAGGTCCTGCCAGACGAGCATCCCGCGCTCGTCGCAGGCCTCGTAAACCTCTCGCGGAAGCGCGTGGGCGCGAGCACGGACGAGATTCGCGTTGGTCTCGACTGCGCGCTCGATATCTTCGGGGTCGTCGGTCAGTGTCGTCACCCCGCGAATCGGGACCGCCTGCCCGTTGACGACCAGTCGGTTCCCGTCGTGGGTGACTTCGCGGATACCAGTCGTGACCGAGTGCTCGCTGTTCCCCAGTTTCGCCGTGAGGCGATAGCGGTTCTGCTGACCGAACTCTCTGGGCCACCACAGCGACGGGTCGTGAACGTCGATGGTGTGCTCGACGGTGGTCTTGCCCGGGCCGCTGGTCTCGACGCGCCCGCGGTCCATCATGCCGCGGGTCTTGAGGTCGCCCTCGGGTTTGAGCGAGTAGGTGATTCGGTCCTCGATTGGGTCCTCGGAGACGACTGTCGTCTGGACGTGGAGAACTGCCCCGCCCTCTGTGAGTTCGGGACGGACGCACATGCGGTCGACGTATGGAAGTGGTCGACTCTCGACGGCCGCATCCCACCAGATGCCAGGGACAGCGTCGGCGTCGGGAACGACATCGGTGTCGTGAATGCCACCGAATCGGTCCCGGGGAGCGTGGCAGGTGACCGAGAGTTCGTTCTCCTCGTAGGGCAAGAGTGGAATTCGAAGTGGCTCGAAGTAGGCGTCGTGTTCGGCAGTTCCCTCGCCGTCGAGACGTTCGCCGGTCACGTCGACCTCGGCGTGAGCGTAGAGGCCACGCAACTCGACGACTGCGGCGTCGTCGCTCGGCCCGCGCGGGTCGTCGAACCTCGTCACGTACGTCACGCCGTCGGCCCCGGCGAAGGCCGCTGGCTTGCCCGGCACCGACACCGACCGTTCGTCGGACCCACCGACCGCCGTTGCGCGCCACTCCTCGAACATACACACTCGGGCGTTCGCCGCCCCCATTACTGTTACCCTACCGGCCGATACAGTGACAGACGATGCCGGCCGGCACAGTGGCACACCGATGCAGTCGGTTACTTTCACTTTCACTCCGCCCATGGCTCGGTTTAACGTGGGATGCCGACCATCCGTCGAGTATGCTCGACGAACTCGCCTGCACGTGCGACGCAGAGGGCTGTACGCGGACGCTCACCGACGCCGACTGTATGCTCGTCTACCGCACCGAAGCGGGCGAGCGCCGCGCCTACGAGTGTGCATGCGGCGAGGTGACTGTCACGGTCCACCGATAGCGACAGCGGTTTCACCGCCCGAACCGTCCCGTAGCATATGACATCGGGCGCGTGGATTAGTCTCTTCTCGGGCGGCAAGGACTCCTCGTGGGCGCTCTATCAGGCACTCCAGCGGGACCTCCCTGTCGAGCGACTCGTCACCGTCCACCCGGCGGGCGACTCCTATATGTACCACGTCCCCGCGACGGAACTCGCGAGCCTTGCCGCCGAGAGTATCGGCATTCCGCTCGTGGACGTGCATCCGGACGACTTCGGTGCCGACGACGTGCCCGACGCGGGCGTCCAGGGGGACGCGGAACTCCAGCCGCTCGAAGCAGCCCTGGAGGAACTGGCACCCGAACTCGACGGCGGGATTGCTGGGCTGACCGCCGGCGCAGTCGAAAGCGAGTACCAGACCAGTCGCATCGAGGCGATGGCCGACCGACTCGGCGCAGACCTCTTTGCGCCGCTGTGGCGGCGCGACCCCGTCGCGCTCGCCGAGGAGATGCTCGAGGCCGGCTTCGAGATTACGATTATTCAGGTTGCTGCCGCCGGGCTGGACGAGTCCTGGCTCGGGCGGACGCTGGATGCCGACGCGCTTGCGGAATTGCAGCAACTCAACGAGGAGTACGGGGTACACGTGCTCGGCGAAGGCGGAGAGTTCGAGACGTTCGTCACCGACGGCCCTCACATGGACCACCGCATCGAACTTGAGTACACGACCGAGTGGGACGGCACCCGCGGCACGGTCACAATCGACGACGCGCGACTCGACAGGTGACGACCTGACGCGTCTCCGCGAACGGTCACGTGCGATGCACATGGAGACGACTACTCCGCCACCATGGGTACTAATGGTCAGCGGACAGATACTGCTATCAGTCGGAATAACTGGGGAGATATCTTTATTATCTATCACGCCAACTTGCAGGATGCTGGCATCAGACTGGTGCCAAGACCCCCTACCCCCCTTTCCCCCTTTTCACTGGTTCAACAGCGACAGTGTCGGTTGACGTGCGGTGAGGACCATCACCGTTCAGAGTTGCCAGTAGTTCGAGACAAGACGCCGACATAGCCAGTCTCAACTCCGATAACTCCCGAGCGGTATCCATGCCAACATCCACCACAACCAATAGAACTATATGCTGGTGTGGTATACCATATCATGTATGGCCTCCGCCCCGAGCAGCAACGACATGTTCGACGAGTTTCTCTCCCAGCGTGGCCACGAGACGGACGATATCGGTTGGGAGGAAAGTTACAACAAAAAGCAGTGTCCGGACTGTGGCGGACTTCACGAGGAGGGAGCCACAGAGTGCTCGGTCTGTGGCTGGACACCGGTATAAACTGACGCGTCGCTGTTTTTTTTCGGCGCAAGTGCTCGCGTGACACTACCGTCGGTAGTCCACCGTATATCGAACTCACCGAACGGAAACGAGGGGGGATCAGTGGGTGTTACACCGAATCGAGTGCGGCGTAGAGAAACAACCCAACTGCGAGGTGCTGATGCGCTGCGTCTTCGAGTAGCGACTCGGCAGCATCGTCGTCGTCGATGGAGTACTGTTTGGTCTGGACGAGGTCGTGTCGCGAGAGGGTGCCATCCGATTCGAGGTCGTGCAGCCGCGGGTACACGGTACCCGGACTCGGTTGCACGTCGAAGAGTTGCGCCACGTCCTCCATCAGACCGCTCCCGTGCGTCCCGTCATCGCGCAGTGCGATCAGCGCCACGAGAATCTCGTCTAGACTCTGCGTGAGTGCCTCCTCGGCGACGTCGATGTCAGCGACGTCGTCGTCGAGCAGGTCCCCAGCGACCGACGACATAACCTCCGCCGGCGTGTCGTCACACCGGTCGTCGCGCACGCGCTCCAGCAGTCGAGGGGTGACGGGGGGAGAACTGTCACCAGAGGGGTCAGTCTGTGCAACGTGTGGCGTCGCCTGAAGGTTGTCACCGGACATGGTTTGCGAGACGAGATCAGCAGCTAGTACTCTTGCAGGGACGACTATAACACCCCGAGCGCGTTTTCTGAGTCTGAAAGAACCCCACCTGGGACAGGAGTCAGTTCGTACGCGACTGGACAACCGAGCCGTCACTCGAAAACGCTTATAATCCGGGCCAAAGAGAGTCAAATAGTGGACGACCGAAGTATCGAAGAAATTCTGGACACGATCGGTGACCAGCACGCTCGCCGCGTGCTCGCCGCGATTAGCCGCGACCCGAAGTCGGCCAAAGAACTGGCCGAAGAGTGTGAGATGTCGCTGCCGACGGTGTACCGTCGCATCGAGATGCTCTCAGAGTACGACCTCGTCACAGAGCATACGCTGGTCGCCGACGACGGAAACCACTACAAAGTCTACGAATCGAACTTCGAGAGTACGGTCATCTCGTTACAGGACGACGAGTACCACGTCCAGATCTACCGCGAGGAGAATCTCCCGGACCGCTTTAGCCAGTTGTGGGACGACCTCCACGCCGAGTGAACGAGTCACGTCGGTCCGGGTGAGGTAGCCACGTTTATTATATCGGTTGGTGTACCTCCGGTGAATAGATGGTCGACGTCGTACCAGTGGCCAGGGGGGTACTCGTGCTCATGCGGTTCGTCGTGTTCGGACTGACACTCGGTATCACCCTTATCAGTTTCCAGGCGTACCAGAAACGCCAGACAGCGCGACTTCAGTACGCGTTTCTCGGCTTTGCCTTCATCAGTATGGGTGTGGCAATCAGCAGCGTCATCACCCAGTTCGGCGCGAACACCGACCCGCTCGTGACCCTCTTCTTCCAGCTGTCCGAGACCATCCCCTTCATCATCGGATTCAGCATGCTGTACGTCTCTTTGTACCGATAGCTGAGTTTCAAAACCATTAAGAACCATCTTGTGGCATGTGAGTCCGGGGCGTGGGACAAATGCCAGACTGTCAGAACTGTGGCGCATTCGTCACGAAAGATTACGCACGAGTATTCACACCGAACAACATGGACGAGCCGCGCGTCTGTCCCGAGTGCGAAGACATGATTCGGGACGGCAGCGACGTTCGCAAAGCCCGGTCACCGCGGCGGTCGTAGGAGACGCAGACACCGCCGTTCAGACGGCCTGTCGCCAGCGATGGCTGGCGGGTCGAAGTCGCTCCGTTTATGAACCAGCGGGCCCACTATGGTTGCAATGACTGACACGACCGCCCAGGTCGTCCGCCTGTTTGGCGGCCCGGGGAGCGGGAAGACGACGGCACTGCTCGACCGGGTAGAGCAACTACTCGAAGAGGAAGACGACATCGACGTGCGAGATATTCTCGTCGTCTCGTACACTCGCGCGGCCGCCGCGGAGATCCGCGAACGCCTCGCCGAGCGACTCGATATGAGTCCGCGTGCACTGCGCGGGAACGTCTCGACGATGCACGCGAAAGCCTACGACCTGTTGAATCTCTCGCGTGGCGACGTAGTCGGCGAGTCGGACAAAGAGGAGTTCTGCGACCAGTTCGGCATCGAGTACGAGGACGAGTACGAAGGCTCGCGCCGCCGCTCGGCGCGGTCGACGACGCTCGGCAACAAGGTCATCGCGACCAGCCAGTGGCTCCAGCGGACCACCCGCGACGTGGCCGACTGGTACGACGTGCCGTTCAAGTGGGACGACGAGGAGGTCCGTCTCCCGCCAGATATCGACGAGAACGCCCAGACGGGGAACAAGTACACCCCCACCTGGCCCAGCGACGACGACCGACTCGACATCCCCGAAGCGATTCGCGCCTGGCGCAGTTACAAGGGCGACAACGGCCTCGTCGGCTTCGCGGACATGCTCGAACGCGTCGAGCAGCGCTCCCTGCTGCCGAGCGTCGACTACCTCGTCATCGACGAATTCCAGGACATCACGACGCTGCAGTATCGCGTCTACGAGGAGTGGCGGCCCCACATGAATCGGGTACTCATCGCCGGTGACGACGACCAGGTCGTCTACGCCTGGCAGGGTGCCGACCCGGACCTCCTGCTCGAAGAGGACGTCGACGACGACGTGATTCTCCCCAACTCCTACCGGCTCCCCTCGCGCATCCTCAACGTCGTCAACCGGGAAGTCTCACACATCGAGAAACGACAGGACAAGGACCTCGAACCCCGCAAGGAGGGTGGTAGCGTCGAGGCAGCCCAGCACCCTTCGATGCTCGACGTGGTTCGGAACGTCCGCGGGACGATAGCCGAAACGGAAGACGACACCGTGATGGTGCTGTTTCGGGCGCGCTATCAGATGTTCCAGTTCATCGACGAGTTCATCGGTGAGGGGATTCCCTTCCAGTGTCTGACCGACCAGCGGATGTGGACCGACCGCCTCCAGCAGTACGTCGACGCCATCGAGGCGCTGGACGCCGACGACCCGGTCGACGGCCTTCAGGCCCGTCGTCTCGCGGACATGCTCGCCGATTCGGCGTTCGGCACCGGCGAGCGCGACGACCTCTTCGACGAACTCGACGACCGCGAGGAGGCAAGCGACGTCGAGGACATCGTCAACCTCGAAATCGAACCCGAGGTCATCAGGGAGTACGCACCGTTCGTGCCGGACCCCCGCTCGGCTGCAGATATGCTCCGGAAGGTGACCAACTTCCAGGAGCGGACCGTCGGCGCCTACTTTACCGGCGATTACCAGGGTGTGAAGAGCGACCGCGTGCGCGTCGGCACCATCCACTCCGCGAAGGGTCGTGAGGCCGACCACGTCTTCGTCGCCACCGACCTCACCGAGAAGGTTGTCGAGCAGATGGCCGCCACTGTCGAACAGAACGGCCAGCACATTCCCGGAGACGGCGAGTTCACGAAGCACACCTCACCGGTTCCGACGCTCACGGACAACGAACGCCGCGTGTTCTACGTCGGGATGAGTCGTGCCCGCGAACGGCTCGTCCTGCTGGAGAATCTCGTCGACGGCGCACCGACGCTCCCGGTCGACGTCCTCCTGAACAACGAGCCGACCGGCACCGACATCGACCAGTTGCTGGCCGAGGCAGAAGAGCCCCTGCCCGCACAGGCCGACTAACGTCTGGTCACTCGTCGATAGTGCCACCCGAGAGGAAGTGGTCGATTTTATCCCGGCTCGCGTCTGCGACCTTCGTAAATCGGACCACACGCTCGCCGTCCTCGTAGGTATCTTTCTCGATGTCGAGATGTAATCCCACGGCGCGAAACCGGTTTAGAAGCGACTCTATCGTCGCGGGGTCGCCACGAACCGTGTGGGTGTCCCCGATAGACTCACCCTGTTCGACAGCGCGGATACTTTCGATAGCGGGAAGAAGGATAGCTTCGCCCATGTCACGCGCGCGCCGCCTGGCAGTCTCCTCGTCTTCGCCGAACTCGACAGACTGGAACGCCTCGCGGATGACCCTGGCAAACAGGAACTGCTGGCCGTAGTCGAACGGTTTGTCGAAGGCGTGTGCGAGGTCGGCGCGGTGAATCGCCGAGGTGGTGTACTTGACTGCACGTCTGCCGTCGGCAGATTTGGCGACGACGCCCTCGCGACCCCGCTCGTCGAGGTCCGCGATAGTGTCGCGGATTGCATCGACGGCCGCGTCCGGGTCGTGGGTGCCAAAGGCCGGGACCGCCGGCAGGTCGTAGGCGTCACAGCGTTCGCGCCGGCGGTCGACAGACACCGGGTCGCCAGTCTCCCGATTCCGGAGGTCGAATACCCGGAGGGCGGCTTCGTCAACCTCCTCGTAGTCGTGAATCGTGTATGGGTTTTCGGAACCGATGAGTTCGCCACAGACGACCGTCTCGGGGTAGTCGTCGAAGAAGGCATCGAGCGGGTACTCGGCAGCCAGACTCGTGGTGAACGGACAGACGTAGCCACTGCGGGTGAACGCGAGCACGTCGCCGTCGATGCGAGCGATGCGGACGTTGTAGCCGTTGAGTTTCTCCTCGATAGTGACTGGCCCCTCGAAAAAGTCCGGGATGCCGGGGTCCAGGACGAGCACGCGGGGTATCGAGGGAAAGCCACGGACGATTGTGTCTCCAGTGACGACGGTTCCGCGCTCGACGCCGTGGCGCTCGTCGGGGAGGTAAAAGTATTCGCGGCCACGGTAGGTTGCCCGCTCGAAGTGTTCGGCGAGCTCGTCGTGGTCCGCGTCGAAGACGGCACTCAAATCGCGGTCCATGGTGGATACTCCGACGCTCAGTGTCAAAAGCGTGGTGTGGGACACCGGGCCGGAGAACCTTTCACGGCGGGGACACAACCACCGATATGGCCGAGTCACCGCTCAAACAGCGGTTCGTCCTCGATACGTCGCTGTTTCTGACACCGGAGATTCGCGGCGAGGACGAAACCGTCGAGGAGGCCTGTCTCGCACTGCTCGACCGCATCGCAGCAGCGCGGCTCGAACACGGCATCTCCTGTTACATGCCCCCCTCGATTTACGAGGAGTTGACGGTCATGCTGCGAGACCGGGATGTCGACGACGCCACTATCCAGAAGCTCAACACCTGGGTCATCACGAAGAGCCCCGCCCATTACGAGGTGATGATTCCAGCGGAGATGGTCTATGAGTTCATCGACGAAATGTCAGAGCGGGTCAACCGCGGCCTGCGCGTCTCCGAGAAGGCAGTCCGGAAGACCGAACAGAAACACGGCGAGATTGTCGAGGACCACGACCACATCACCGACGTGGACCGCGTCATCTCAGATTTGCGCGACGAGTACCGCGACGCGCTCCGGCAGGGCGTGCTCGACTCCCGCGAGGACTTCGATTTGCTCATCCTCGCACGGGAACTCGACGCCGGCGTCGTCACCGAGGACAGGGGGATCATCAACTGGGCAGAGGATTTCGGCCTGCGATATCTCCAGGGCCGGGACTTCCCAACGCTGCTCGACGAGTATCTCGCCGCGACCGAGTCAGGCCGGTGGGTCGACCGGGAGCACTCCGCCCCGGGAATCGCCGACGAGCCACCGGAAGACGGCAAATCCGACGACGAGTAGCCTACTCCTCTTCGTCGGGGTCTTTCACGACGCGGCCGGTGACCCGCTGGAGTGCCATCGCCGGCAGATCTTTCGGCGACGTGATGTACTCCCGGCCCAGTACCATCACGGCCGACAGAAAAAGAAAGCCAGCGCCGACGAGTACGTCTCCCTCGGCGAGTTTGAGCAGGCCGAAGAAGCCGACAGGGACGGCGAAGACGACGCTGCCGGCAAACTGGAGAAACTCGATGACGCCACGCGACATGGACGGGCGTAGCGCGTGGACAGGCAAAAAGTCGCCTATCGCATCGAAAGCGTTTGGCCGGTTCGACCCGAAGCGAGGGGTATGTTTACTGGTATCGTCGAGGAGACGGGCGAAGTGCTCGCAGTCGACGACGAGGAAGGCGGCCGCCGCCTCCGCATCGCCACCACGTTCGAGGGGCTCGAAGACGGCCAGTCCATCAGCGTCAGCGGCGTCTGCCTGACCGTCGAGGAGTTTGTCGACGGGGAGTGGTTTGCCGTCTTTCTCGCCGAAGAAACAGTTGCGAAAACGTATCTCGGGACGGTGAGCGTCGGCGACGAACTGAATCTCGAACGGGCGATGCCGGCCGACGGGCGCTTCGACGGCCACTTCGTCCAGGGACACGTCGACACCACGGCAGAAGTGCTCGATATCGAACAGGTGGGAGAAGGTTCCGCAAGCGAAGCGAGCGGAACCTCGTCGTCCGAGCGAAGTGAGTACGACGGTGATTGGTTCTACACGTTTTCCCTCCCGGCAGGACAGGACCAGTACATCGTCTCGAAGGGCTCGATTACCGTCGACGGTATCTCGCTGACCGTCGCCGACCTCGACGACGAGGAATTTACCGTCGCTATCGTCCCCGAGACTTACGACGTGACGACACTCTCGACGAAAGAGGTGGGCGACCCGGTCCATCTGGAAGTCGACGTCATCGCAAAGTACGTCGAGAGTCTGGTCGACGAGGGTGCCGTCGGGAACATCGTCGGAGAGTAGTCACGGATCGAACTCGGTGAGTTCGCTCTGAATCGTGTTTTCGCTGTCGGCGTGTGCTTGCTCGTAGACCGCCCGATACTTCGAGAGTTTCCGGCCGAGGAGGACTGCAAAGAAACCGTCGTAGGCGACGATGAAGACCACGACAGCGGCGAAGTTCGAGAGCCCGAACGTCGCAGCGAGCACGTCGGGAACGTGCGAGACGAGGACGTTGTACCACCCGTGGATGAAGATGGCGGCGAGCAGTCCCTTGATGACGATTGGGCCAGCGTACTCGCGGTTGAACTTCGCCAGCCCGAGATAGTAGCCGGCAAACGCCGAGTAGATGACGTGTCCGGGACCAGCGAGTGCGCGCTGGGTGGCAATCGACGTGCCCTGCACGAGGGTCGTGCTGAACCCGGCGGCGCTGTCGGTGTAGCGAGTAATGTAGACGGCGTTCTCGATGGTGGCAAAGCCGAGACCAGCCATCGCGCCGTAGACGGCACCGACGACGACGGCGTTGAACGCCGGCTTTCGGTAGGCGTAGAGCCAGACAGCGAGCAGTTTCACGCACTCTTCGATTGGTGCGACGACGAACAGAAAGAGGGCAGCCAGTGCGATCTCGTAGTCGAGGTCGAACGCGAACAGGACGGGGACGAACTGCTCGGCGACAGCGACGTTGAGCACGCCGGCAAAGCCCGCAAAGAGGAAGCCGAGGACGAACGTGACCACGAGCAAGCGGAGCGATTCCCTCGTCGTCACGTCGGCGTACCAGATGTACGCAGCGAGTGCCAGGGCTGGCACCGCAGAGAGCGCCACGAACATACCGACCAGTGGGTCTGTGAGCGCGCCGAGACCACCGAGTGCAAACTGGGCGACGAGTATGAGAACGGCGAGGACGACGAGCATGACGCGCGCGGCGACGCGAGAAGCCGAGTAGAGTCGGTAGATGAGTCGGTCGGGCAGCGACGCCGGCCGCCACGTCGCGATATTCTGCAACTCCATCGACCCGTCGTCGCGCTGCTGAACCGGGTCCCGTCGGCCACTCATCTTGCCGGTACGTCGGCCGCGCGACACCTAACGCTTTGCCCGCGCCGCCCGCTACGGTCGGTTCCCCCGAGCAATGGCGCCAGATGATTAAGGTACATTATATTATATAGTGGAGAGGTTTAAATAGTGTGAGAATGCCACACACGATAATGACTCACTACAGCGCAAGCCGGGGGATGATGTACACCGCGCCGCCGACAACAGACGAGGAGACACCGACAGACAGCATCGAAGCAGAGAGCGCAGAGCCAGCAGCGGCCGACGACTAGTACTGCCGACAACGAGGCCTTTTTCGCCGTCAATCCCCCAGGAGAGAGTATGACGCTAACGGCGGGTGTCGTCGCGGTCCAGGGGGACGTCAGCGAGCACGCCGAAGCCATCGAGCGCGCGGCACGGGCGCACGGACAGGAAAGCGACGTGCTCGAAATCCGCGAGTCCGGGCTGATTCCCGACTGTGACGTGCTATTGTTGCCCGGTGGCGAATCGACGACAATCTCGCGACTCCTCCAGCGGACGGGGATGGCCGAAGAGATAATCGCCCACGTCGAAGCGGACAAACCGATGCTCGCGACCTGTGCGGGGCTCATCGTCGCCAGCATGGACGCCCAGGACGACCGGGTCGAGACGTTGAACGTGCTGGATGCAACCATCGAACGCAACGCCTTCGGCCGGCAAAAGGACAGTTTCGAGGCGCTGCTGGAGGTCGCCGGACTCGACGAGCCGTTCCCGGCCGTGTTCATCCGCGCACCGGTCATCGATTCCGTGGGCGAGGACGTCGAGGTACTGGCGTCGGTCGACGACCGCCCGGTCGCAGTCAAACAGGGCCCCATCGTCGGCACCTCGTTCCATCCCGAACTGACCGACGATTCCCGGATTCACGACCTGGCCTTCTTCGAGACGGTCGCCGTCGAAGAGAGCCAGCGGTAGCGACAGACACAAACCCACCCCCGCCGACAACTCCGCCAATGAGCGACACCGACGAGATTCTCGACGAACTCTTCGCCGTCATCGAGGACCGCAAGGAAACCCTCCCGGAAGACTCCTACACCGCGTCGCTGTTCACCCACGAGAAAGGAGAAAACGCCGTCCTCGAAAAGCTGGGCGAGGAGACGACCGAACTCCTGCTGGCGGCGAAAGACGACGACCACGAGGAAATCGCACACGAGTCGGCCGACATCGTCTATCACATGCTGGTTTTGCTCGCAATGAAAGATATGGACGTGGAGGATTTGCGGGCGGAGTTGGCAGAGCGACGGTAGCGCGGTTTAGCC
>JAZKTK010000174.1:0-2936 GCA_036625595.1 Haloarculaceae archaeon
GACGGACCTCGTCGTCGAGTACGGCGGGAGCGTCTCCGGCGAACACGGCGACGGCCGCGCGCGGAGTCGCTGGAACAGGAAGCTCTACGGCGAGGACGTGTGGGAACTGTTCAAAGACACCAAGACGGCGTTCGACCCCGACTGGCTGCTGAATCCGGGGCAGGTCTGCGGGCAAGTCCCCGAGGACGAGCGTCGGGACCTGCCAGCGCGGGCCGATTCCGTCGAGATGACCGAGAATCTGCGGTTCTCGCCGGAGTACGACTTCGACCTGGGATTTGACCCCCAGCTCAACTGGAGCAACGACAACGGAATGCAGGGGATGGTCGAGCTCTGTCACGGCTGTGGTGGCTGTCGCGGTCCGCAATCGACCACCGGCGGCGTGATGTGTCCGACCTACCGGGCCGCAAACGAGGAAAGTACGAGCACGCGTGGTCGGGCCAACATGCTCCGGCAGGCGATGAGCGGCGATTTGCCGGCAGACCCGACCGACCCGGCGTTTATGCACGAGGTGCTCGATCTCTGTGTCGGCTGCAAGGGCTGTGCGAAAGACTGCCCGAGCGAGGTGGACATGGCCAAGCTGAAAGCCGAGGTGCAACACCAGCACCACCAGGAAGAGGGGACGAGTCTGCGAGACCGACTCTTCGCGGACGTGGACCGCGTCAACGCAGTCGGGAGCATGCTCGCGCCGCTGTCGAACTGGGCACAGAAGCTGCCCGGAAGCGGTGTGGTCGCCGAGAAGTTGTTCGGTATCGCTCGAGAGCGCGACCTGCCGGAGTTCCACCGAGAAACCTTCTCGGACTGGTTCGAGGGCAGAGAGTCGGCAGTGTCCGAAGCCGATGCGTCCCGGAAGGCGCTGTTGTTTCCGGACACCTACACGAACTACAACCACCCTGACGCGGGCAAAGCGGCCGTTCGAGTGCTCGAAGCAGCCGGCGTCCACGTTCGGCTCGCGTCCGACGTAGGGTCGAGTGGCCGGGCCGCGTTCTCGAAAGGGTTTCTCGACACTGCTCGAGAGCGCGCGCAAGTGAACGTCGACGCGCTCGCACCTCGCGTCGACGATGGCTGGGACGTACTCGTCGTCGAACCCTCCGACGCCGTGATGTTCCAGTCGGACTATCTGGACCTTCTCTCGGGAGCGAGCGCCGAACGCGTCGCGGCCAACACGTACGGCGTCTGTGAATATCTCGACCGACACCGACTCGACGATACCATCGACTTCGACCCCCCGTCGACGGCGCTTTCCTACCACGGACACTGCCACCAGAAAGCGGCCAAGCGGGACCATCACGCTGTCGCCGTGCTCCGTCGGGCAGGGTACGACGTGGACGCACTCGATTCGGGCTGTTGTGGGATGGCTGGCTCCTTTGGCTACGAGGCCGAACACTACTCGATGAGTCGAGCGATTGCCGGCATCTTGCTCGACCAGATAGAGCACAGTTCTGGAGAGCGAGTCGTCGCGCCAGGGGCGTCCTGTCGCTCACAGCTCGCCGGCAAAACAGGGAGCCAAGACGAGAAAGAACCGCCACATCCGGTCGAGACACTCGCTGAGGCCCTTCCTGAGTGAGCGAGTGCGGACGGCCGCAGGCACAGTGTTTTTATTCTGCCCTTGGGTGGTCTAGGGTAGATGCAACGCCGGTGGTTCGTCGGGTTGGCAGTCGCGTTGCTGGTTCTCACGACGGGGGCCGCTTTCCCCGCCAGCAGCGCCACCGGGGACGAGACTGCGTTCCAGCAAGCACAGGACGCCCCGCAATTGAGTACGCCGGATGGGTTCGACAGTACGGAGTTTCGGATTACCACCTACGAAAACGGCTCTGCGAGATGGACCATAACGCACAGTACCACCCTCGACGAAAACGGCTCCGAGCGCGAGCAATTCGAGTCGTTCGCGAGCACGTTCAACAACAACGAGACGCAGACGTTCCGGGATTTCAAGACCCGTGCCGAGGCGTTGACAGCCTTCGGAACTGAGGAGACGAACCGCCAGATGAACGCCACAGCGTTCGCGAAAGAGGCGACCGTCGACGAGCAGTTCCGCGTGTACGGCCGGTTGTCGATGTCCTTTACGTGGACGAACTTCTCTCGGACGACAGCCAATGGAATCGTCGTCGATGACGTGTTCGCGGGCGGAATGTACATCGGTCCGGACCAGCGTCTGGTGTTCGATACGGGGTCAGACCTCGAATTCTCGTTGGCAGACCCCACACCGGACCGGTTTAGCGTGGAGGACAATCTCACAGCGAGTGACTCTATCGAGTACCATGGCGAGCGAGAGTTCGCCGACCGCCGCCCGAAAGTCGTCGCCACAAGTCCGAACGCAACCGGGGCGGCTCAATCTGCGACAGCGACGCCATCATCGACGGGGAACTCGACCCCCGGTGACGCGGCGTCGAGTGAGGTTGGGCCAATCCCGCTCGCGATTGCCATCGTCCTTTTGCTCGTCGTCGGAGGTACCATCGCGTGGTACTCTGGCAATCTTGGGGGGATATTCCGCGAGCAGGGCGGTGGAGGCAACGCTGGCGCAACTGAGGCCGAAACACCGGCAGGAACCGAAACGACGGAACCCTCTGTTCCCGAAGAGGAACTGCTCTCCGACGAGGACCGGGTGCTGAAACTACTCGACGAGAACGGTGGCCGAATGAAACAGGTCAACATCGTCGAGAACACCGAGTGGTCAAAATCGAAGGTCAGCATGCTCCTCTCGGATATGGAAGAGGAAGGGTCGATAAGCAAACTCCGCGTCGGGCGCGAGAACATCATCAGCAAGGCTGGCGAAGAACCCGACGCCGTCGGCTCACCTTTCGACGACGAGTGAGATACCCTCACACCGCTGGCCCGAAGCGCAATCGTTAAACGTAACTCGTCGCTACTGAGGAATGCACACCGCTCCGTTGGTGTAGTCCGGCCAATCATCTTGCCCTCTCACGGCAAGGACCAGG
>JAZKTK010000175.1:0-2872 GCA_036625595.1 Haloarculaceae archaeon
ACCGACCACGCGATTGCCGACACCGACGAGACGACCCCCGCAATCATCATGTACACCAGCGGGTCGACCGGGCCGCCGAAGGGTGTCCTCCACGGCCACGGCGTCTGGGTCGGCCACTGTCCGGCCTTCTACATGTACTTCGAGCAGGACGTATTCGACGGCGTGTTCTGGACGCCGGCAGACTGGGCGTGGATTGGCGCGCTCGGCGACCTGGTCTTTCCGGCGTGGCACTACGGTCGCCCGGTGGTGGGGTACCCGATGGAAGGATTCGATGCCGAGACGGCCTTCGAGCTGTGCGAGGAATTCGGCGTGACCGACACCTTCCTGCCACCGACGGCCATCCGGATGATGATGAGCGTCGACGACCCGGAAGCGCAGTACGACCTCTCGCTGGACGCAATCTGTTCGGGTGGGGAGCCACTCACACCGGAGATTCTCGACTGGGCCGACGACGAACTTGCGGGGGTGGCGGTCAACGAACTCTACGGCCAGACCGAGGCGAACCTCCTCGTCACGAACTGCAGACAGTGGTTCCCGGCACAGGCCGGGAGCATGGGCAAGCCAGTACCGGGCCACGAGGTCGCTATCGTCGACCAGGAGACCGGCGAACGGGTGGACGACGACGAGGTCGGGATGATTGCCGTCCGGCACGGGCCGGACCCGGTCATCTTTCAGAAGTACTGGAACGAACCGGAAAAGACGGCAGCAGCAAGCGTCGAAGCCGCGGACGGCGGGCCGGATTGGCACCTGACCGACGACCTGGGCTATCGCGACGAAGACGGCTATTTCTGGTTCAAGGCCCGCGACGACGACGTCATCATCACGTCGGGCTACCGGGTCGGCCCCGGCGAAGTCGAGAGCGCCATTCTCGAACATCCGGACGTGGAACAGGTCGGCGTGGTTGGCATTCCCGACGACACTCGCGGCGAGATAATCAAGGCCTTCGTCCAGCCCGTCGCGGGCGTCACGGGCAGCGATGCCCTTCGGGACGCGATTCGAGACCTGGTACGCGACCGACTGGCACAGTACGAGTACCCCAGAGAGATTGCCTTCGTCGACGAACTGCCGACGACGACCACCGGGAAGATTCAGCGCCGGAAGCTCCGTGAACGAGATTCATAAACAGCAAACCAAACTGTTGAGGGAGTTTGTCGGCACTTTTAAGCGTCGCAGGACCGTGTGTGGGAGTGTCTACAGTCCTGCATGATACAGCGCGACTCACTCGCTCGGCACACGCTCGACACCCTCCCGTTCAACATCGCAGTCCTCGACGACGAGGGAACGATTCTATTTACGAATAAGGCATGGGATGAATTTGCCGGCGTCGGGCCAAACGAGCGTGGCGAACTGGTCGGTGTGAACTACTTCGAATCGATGGACACCGAGGGCGACGAGTACGCAGCGCGGGCACTCGACGGCCTCATCGCAGTCATCGACGGCGACAGAGAGGTGTTCACGCTGGAGTACCCCTGTCACTCGCCCAGCGAAAAGCGGTGGTTCCTGATGCGTGCGGCCCCGCTTCCGGACCACGACGAGGGAAGCGTCGTCGTCGCGCACATCGATATCACACAGCGGAAACTGGCGGAACTGCGCGCTCGCGACCAGCGCCGGGAACTCGAACACCTCGTCTCCCGCATCGACGGCCTCATCCAGGACGTGATGGAGGCGGTGTTGCAGGCGAACAGCCGCGACGAAATCGAGCAGACGGTCTGTGACCGCCTCTTCAGCGTCGACCCGTACGTCTGTGCGTGGGTCGGGCAGGTCGATTTGCGAACCGATACGTTCGCGCCGACGACGACAGCCTGCGAAGCCTATCCCGAGAACGTCTCACTCCCGTTGAACAGCGACGACCCCGCAGTCCGGGCCGCAGAGACGGGCGAGGCACAGATCATCCAGGATACGACCGAAACGGACCTCTCGGACGTTCATCGGACGACACTGCTCGACGACCCGGGAGCGATCGCCTGCTTCCCGCTGGTCTACGGCGACACGAAGTACGGCGTCCTGACCGTCGCTGCCACCGAGACCGACGCGTTCGACGAGCGGGAACTGGCAGTGTTGAACGTCCTCGCGAGGGCAGCGTCGACGGCCATCAACGCCGTCGAGGGACGGCGCATCCTGACGACCGACAGCGTCGTCGAGATGGAGGTAACGCTCGGCGATGAGGGGCTGTTCTTTTCGGAATTCGCACGGGAGTTCGACTGCACGATGACCTACGAGGGGTCGCTGTACGAGGACGACGGCTCCGTGACGATGCTGTTTGTCGTCGATGGAGCGGACAGCGAGCAAGTCGTTTCGGCAGCGACAGACCACAAGGACATCCGATCGGTGACGAACGTCAGTCAGGGTGAAGACGGGGGCGTCATCGAATTTACCGTCGACGAACCGCCGGTCGTATCGGCGCTGGCCGAACGCGGCGTCGAGACGACCAGCATCACCGCAAGCGGTAGCGGGGTTCGCATCACGCTGGAAATGCCGGCGAGCGCGGACCCGCGTGCGGTCATCGAGCAACTTACCGACCAATATCCGTCGACGAACCTCGTCGCGCGCCACGAGCGCGAGCGCCGCGAGCAGACCAAGCAGGAACTCGTCGCGGATATCGAAGAGCGACTCACCTCGCGCCAGGAACTCGCGCTTCAGAAGGCCTACCTCGGGGGCTTTTTCGACTGGCCGAGGAACATCTCCGGGGAGGACCTGGCCGAGTCGATGGATATCTCGCCGTCGACATATCACCAGCATCTCCGGGCCGCCGAGCGGAAGGTGTTGGCGTCGCTGTTCGACAGCGAAGTCTGAGCAGGGCGAAGACTTCGGAAAGGCGAGCGGCGATTATTGGGAGCCGCGAGCAGCGAGGTTTGGCTAGGGCGAGAGCAAA